>JANMFC010000433.1:0-8246 GCA_031377675.1 Pseudanabaena sp. OTE_70b_metabat_355
CGAAGCCCGCCGAAACGATTTTGGTTTTTATTAAATTTTTGATCCTAACCTTCTAAGTTTTTAATTGCACTTTCAACTCGCAACAAAAGGTCGAGCCACTGTAGTTGATGAGTTCAAAAAATATTTGTGTTATTAGTTGAATATGCGATTAAGTCTTGATGTAAATATATAATGACACCAAGACTTGTTTTGGTTAACCTTTTAAGTTTTTAATCGCACTTTCAGCTCGTAACAAGATACCTTGCTTCCGTCTATGATCGTTGATTGTGGTTGCTTGCAGAGAAATTAACTTCATGATTTCTTCATTTTGTTGGCAAATTTCCCATGCTGCTTCAATAAAAGCATCCTTAGTAATACCTTGCTCAGATTTCAAGTTATTCAATGCTTTATTGATTGATTTTCGGAGTCTAACAGTAGAGGCTACTTTTTGTTCTTCACTGTCTATAATCGACTGTGTTTCTTGACTCTCAATAAATTCCTGATTGTTACTAACATTATTAACCTCACTACTAATTGAGGTATCCCGATGCACTTTAGGACGTTTACTACGTCTTAAAAAATCTTCTATTTCTGCGGCACACATAGCTCTAAGTCCTCAACTACTTGAATAAACGGGTTCTCCAAATCTCTATATCCAATTTCAGAAAGTGTCTTACCGTTATCCATCGCTTGCTTATGTCGTTCAGACTGCAAAATTGATGAAAAAACTCTAAGGTTTTCTTCGATAGCAGTAGCTTTGATGAGAGTCGTTGCTTTCTTGCTAGTTGTTGTTTGGTTTGCCCCAACCCAAACATCTTTAAAAGGTAGTACACCCAGAATATCGCCATTAAGCAATTCAATGTCTTTCAACTCAGCAATTGTGTCAATAGTTCTCAGTAGGGACTGAACTCCTTTGATAGTGCACTCGCAGGAAATAAGGAGTTTATTAGCTGCGCCCATACAAGAAATACATAATTGAGATCGCTGAGGAGGTGAGTCAATGATACAAAAGTCAAATAGATCATTAAGTGGTTTAAGGTACTTACGAAGCATGAGACCACCCATTCCAGAATCAGCTAAATGTTGCTGAATTTTATCTAAGCCATCGTCACTAGGTATCAAAAATATATTGGGTGCGTCTAGTTGATAGACAGCTTCAATGGGTTTTACGATCCCCTTGAGAACTTCAAATAAGCTTGGCTCATCTTGATTGGTTTGGTGTCTTGAGTAAAGCGTTAAAGAGCTTTGTGGATCGCCATCAACCAACAAAACCTTGTACTTGGCAGCCAGCATCCTAGCTATAAAGTAAGCGCAGCTTGTCTTACCCTGTCCACCAGCCAATGAACATATAGTTAATGTAATCATATAATGGTGTAATTATCTTTTGGTGTCATTACTAAATGAACTAAACTATAATTACATCATTACATAAATAAAGCAATAGTGATATCCATGCATCTTGCTCAAAGCTAAAGTTCGCTACAGCAGACTTTATACTGGGCTAGCACAGGTATTGGTAGCTATGGCTAGCGTAAATCCTTTGAGACGATCCGTTGCACGGATGTTATATCGGTAACAAATACAATTCTTTATGATTAATTAGAAAGAATTGTAATGATTTAAAATCGATAAATAGGCTTAAATGATAGATTGTAAATCGGCGCTGAAATACAAAGCATGTTGCTCTGAAACCCAGAAAAATCAAGAAATATGAAGAAAAATATACAAGAATATATAGATCGCGGATACACCTACGAAGAACTGTTGAGTGAAGGACTGGCAGACACAGACGATCTCGAAACATACGAATCAGCGTACTCACTGCCACCCCAAACAGAACAGCCCAAGCGCAGAAAAAAAGCGAAAACGACAAAACAACAAGACAACCAAATTGATTTTTGATATTCATCGCATTCACAGAATAGGGAATATCAAAGCCTCGATGTCTGTTCGGGCGTAATCCGCTTGAACAGACATTCCTAAAAGATTTAACTGCAAGATTTTTTAAGACATGGAATTCAGACAGATCAATATTAAAACGGGGAAAGAATTACCACTACCGCCTAAAAGCGTTGAGAATACATACCTCGAACAAAAGTTTGGCAACGAACTAGACCCAACCAAACTCGCCATTGGTAGAATGTACGACGGCATAACCGAGCGAGACATAGAAAACCTCAAAGAGCAAGGAATGCATATCATCCTTGCCAGTGGGAGAACCGCCTACTTTGCAGATCGCTCCATAGCCGAAAAAGTAAGCCAAGAAATTTTCACCAACCATAGCGATGCCGTCGCCTATGGCAGCCTGCCAATATCCGATGCCAAGACATCAGTATTTAAAGAGAGATCGCGCATCCTAATTATCGACGATGAAACCCTGAGCCGAGATCCTGAGACAGGTAAATACACTGCTGACTGGGGAAAAGAACCGATCGCCCTCAGCAATGGCATCACCCTCAGCGAAAAAGCAATGGGAGCGATCGCCAGCAAACTTGGAGATTGCTACAGCCTAATTTCCACCGAATTAGCCACAGAACTAGAAGCCGAACCAAACCGCCCATTTCAATTTCGGGCTGGAGTAACCGAATGGGAAGGGATTTTCAAAGGCACATGTCGGAGCAGCGTACTCTGTCAAGCCCTAGAAGTCGATGCAATCGTCGCCAAATCCAGCATCAAAGGCGATGGTAAAACCAGCACCACAGGTCTCCATGAAGTAAACCTATTCTGGTCAAGAAAAGAAGATGCGAGATTTACCGAACAAAAACTAGGAACCCAAGCCCTAGTCTTCTTCCCCGAAGGAGTCCAAGCCGACGTACTGCCAAAACTGAAAGCCAAAGCCGAAAACCTAGCCGAAGCCCAAGCAGATCCGCGAAAAATCGCCCAACTATATATAGATCGCCATGAAAAACGGCTTGAAAAAAGTCAAGAACCAGAAGAAGAAGAAATTACACAGTTAATCGAACCAGAACTAGCCCAAGAGTTAGGAATAGGCAATGTAGTCAACGCCAACACCCAAAAACCAAACCCACCCCAAGAAAAAGAATACAAAGATTGGCTCTATGAAGTTTTAAAAGCTGACCTAATCGAAGGAGGACATTGCCAAATCCTCGAAATGGAAGATATCACCAAACGCTTGCAAGAATTCATGCAAAGCGAATGGGTAGATGTCGCCACAGGAGGAGTCTACATCCCTAGCGGCATCGCCCAACCCCACAATCAACTACAAGAAAGTGAAATAAGCTTTAAAGGACTACCCGATGGCGCAAAAGTCGGCATTTACCGCAGCCCCGTCGCCAACGCCGCCAACTTCGACGTATTTACCAACAACCTCAAAGTCCTACGCGAAAACGACCCCGAAGCCTACGTGCAGAAAGGCATTTGCTACATGAATCCCAGCGATGCCAAAAGACTAGTCATCGACTTTGACGGCGATCGCGTTGGCATTATTCCTAGTGAACTAACACCCGAACAACAAGCCCAAACCAAAAAAGAGATCGAGCAGTATCCCATCCTCATCCAAGAAATAATCACCAAAAACCTACCCGAACACAAACCCGTACAAGTTGAAAAAGAAAAGAAAATCCCCCGCGACCAAGAACATGGATTTCCGAACTTAGCCAGTGCCGCCGTCAACGCCGCCGATAACCCCACAGGCAAAGTTGCAAATCTAGGCATGAGGCTAGAAGCCCTGCGGTGGGATACACAGAATATCGCTCTAGAGGATAAAGCAAACTACTTACAAAATATTGGCAACCACTTTCAAAAAGTACTATCCGAAGACAAAAACGACAAACGGAAATTTGCCATCCTCAATGACGACTGGCGAGAACGCATTACCGAAATCGGACAAATCGCCAACGAAATCCCCCATCTGCCCGAACCCGAACGCGCAAAAGCAATAGATCTAGGCTTAGCCAAAACCGAACGGCTGCTATGGGATCTCGAAACCCTCACCGCCATCAACCTCCAACGCGCAGTCGATACCCCTAAAAGCGCCAGAAAAGTTGACGAACGCGAATTTGAATTTTGCCAAAAAATAGGCAAATTCAAAGAAGTGGAATGGATCAAAGACAAAGACAACACCCAAGCCTACTTAGGCGATCGGGGTCTGAAAACCAATACCCAAGATCCCGTGGGCTGGATGGTAGAGCAAGCCAACCAAATCCATCAAGAATACAAACTAGTTGGCGATCGCAACTACAACCGCTTCGACCATATCTTTCCCAAAGACAAACCCAATCACGAACATACAACATGGGCAAAAGACATTGCCGCAGAATATAGCAATCAAATTTCCAAAGCCGTCACCGCCCGCAATCGGCTAGAGCATGAAGAAGAAATCTCAATTGTTGCCACTTCACCCAAAGGAAACATAATCGAAATTGTCAGTCCGAGCCAAGCCGACCCAGACGGAAAATCGCCAATATGGGACATGGCAAAAAAAGGCGAAAGCATAAATATTCAGATCGACCAAAACAAAGACTGGAAAACCAAAAGCACCTATCCCTACAAAGCCATAGCCATTATCGACGATGAAACCAAAGTCGATATAGGACTAATCTCCCCAGAAACGATCAAAAAACACGGAAAGATCCTAGAAGTTGGAAAAGTACTGCCGAACTTAAAACTAGACTTCAACCTCGGCATATCAAGCAACGATGTCAAAGACATGTTTGCCACAGCCGAAAAATACCTAGAAGCACAAAGCACCCTCATCCCCGAAACCGAACGCGAAAGCCGAGCCACCGCATTATGGCATAACAACAACCGCGCCATCTCCGCCAAAATGTTTGCGGAAATCGTCACCGACCGACTGCAAGAATTACAAGTCGATAAACTAAAAATAATTGGCTTGCAGTATGACAGTAACGAATTAAAGGACAAACAATGGCAGCCCAACGAAGCGATAAATTGCAGACTCGCAATCGAATCCAACCCCAACAGTCCAATTTTTGACAAACGAGCAATCCAAGTACGAGAAAGCGATCGTTGGAAAAACATCGGCGTACTCCATAACGATGCCGCCTATATGCCAATCGGCACGCAATTTACAGCGAACATTAGCTTTTCCGCCAGCAAAAAAGATGCAGACTTAGCGATCGATCCAAGCTCCATAAAAATGCCAGAAGTGTGGCATGGATTATCCCCCGAACGAATCAAGGAAGCCGTCAACCTCGATGAAATTGCGCCAAAATTAAAAGAAGCGATCTCCAAAGCCGCCGAAAACAAACCAACGATGACAGAATTTGCCGAAAAGCTTGCCGCCGAAAACGTGGGAATCAAAGTCCAAGTGCAACAAGGCGGCCGAATTAACGGGATTACCTATCTCTATGAAGGGCAAGCCGTTAAGGCAAGTTTGATTGAAATGTCGTGGAAAAATCTTTCCCTAATGGGAGTTAAGTACGATCCAGAAAGAGATCGAGAAGCGCTGACT
The DNA here is from genome assembly GCA_031377675.1 of Pseudanabaena sp. OTE_70b_metabat_355. Taxonomy (GTDB): domain Bacteria; phylum Cyanobacteriota; class Cyanobacteriia; order Pseudanabaenales; family Pseudanabaenaceae; genus Pseudanabaena. Next base: position 5,414 of record JANMFC010000433.1, read on the forward strand.
GCATCTATTCCCCAACCATTACCGCAATCAAAATCACCCATAGAGCAGGAACCAGAGTGCTTAGAAATAAATGCTCAACCCAGTATTAAGCCAGCGCTGTCAGAACAACCCGTGAAAATCATAGGTAAACCCGTCCAGATGGTTTATCCCCTAAAGATGCATGGCGAAGCCAACCCATTGCCAGTCAGCACCTGTATCGAAGCAATGCGTGGACATGGTAGATGTCACACGACGCGGCGATACGAACCCTATGCCGCCTATGGATTTAAGGAAGGAGACATCGCGATCGCCCATGCAGGAGAGCAGAAAGTAGCCTTGCGCGTAGGAAAGCAATATCAAATCTCACAGGAAATGCTCACTGATACCGAGTACCAGAAACAATGGACGAATATGGAAAAGCATGGAACTAAGGAATTGCTAACCTTTCAAGGACACCGCAATACTTGGGGAATGCACTTTGAGCCATTGGGAGACTATATCGACGGCAAGATTGTCCCATTCCCATCACCAGAAAAGCAATCTAATTCCATAGTTACCGATATCCAGAAACTAGAAGAATGGAGCCAGACCGCCCAATATCTAGGTAAAAGCGAAAATTATATTAATCGCATCCAAGAAATCATTGAAGGAGAGAACATATCCGAAAAAGCCAGCCTTGCCATGTCCAGAGATTCCGAAATGTTGGGTAAACACGTAGCATCGCAGTGGCGGGAGATACTAGCAGTCAATAGCGATTATGTCGAACGACAAGAAGGGAAGCTAGTATTTGAACGCAAAGGTAATGAAGGTAAATACAGAGCAACTTGGGAACAGACCACAGATACACTTACCTTGGAATCAAAAACCGTAATCGACGGAACTATCAAGTATTCCCCCTTACTCGTACAGCAAGGATTAGAAATTACCCAAACTCAAGTCACCGTAAAGGATGCAAAGAACGTCGATCTCGCTCTCAAAGTCATAGCTGAAAGCCAAAAGGAAAATCAGAAACAGAGATGATTACCCGAAATTAACCCACAGCCAAAGCATTGGCGTATTTATGCTGATGTGGATGTAGTGCCAAACTCGCATTTGACCTTGACTGATTTTCAGATAGCCGAGTATTTTGACCAGTTGCGACTTAATCCCCTAACTCGGTAAGCGCATATTTCACTTCTGAGAAATTCTTGATGATCATTTCTTCTTTTAAAAATTCCCCACTACGGCGATTAAATACTTTTCTCCAAATTTCATTCTCACGATAATTTTTCCCGTCTTGCTGTAAGAACCGATGATTCTTTTCGACAATATGATAGGAATACATCCATTCTCGATCCGAATAGATTGCGCCATTTAAATGATCTTCCGTTAACCAAACTCTAATTTGAAAAGTGATATCGGTCGGATTATAAAATCGCAGATCGACATAATTATAAAAAACACTAGCTCCACTGCCAAACGGTAATACTCGCCGCTCGTCTGGGAATGGATCGAAGCTATGATGATGTCGTTCCACAACTTCTAGAGGGCTGTGCAAGGCCAACCAATAGAGCAGATTTGCTAATTGACAAAGCCCACCACCAATCCCAGTTCTCACTTCACCCCGCGATAACTGTAGTCCTTCTACATATCCTTTCTCAGAAGTTGTTTTTCCTAATAACTTCCAAAAGGAAAAAGTTTCATGGGATTTGATTAAAATTCCATCGATAGTCTGACGAGCAATTTGTAAATTAATGACCTTACCTTCTTGCAAAGCTGGATCTGAAGTTCCCAGTTTTCGCCGCAGTAGAGATTTGTGGGATTTACATTTATGCAGAAGATTATCAGGCGATCGCGCAGTAGCAAATTTTTTTATAGTCAGCAAATCAGATGCGTGGCGAACAACCCGCTTTTGTTGGACGCGCAGATGATAGAAAACTGGATGAATTTGCGATAGTCTTGCCATCAAAAAACCTCATTGTTAACTACAGCTAAATATACATCGCAAATCCGATCTTAATTAATCACCAAAGTTGTCAAGCAACACTTTTACAAAGATAGTTACAGCGCTTTGCGCTGTAACTATCTAATGTCGCCATTCAACCCAGCCACCGCCACTGCGTCTACTTCTCCACTTACCCATAAGCAGTAAGAGCGCTTACGCTTGAAGTCCGTGACGATTGATAAATTAGGAAAAACAATCTTATGGAAATAGCAATAAGTTCGCTAACAGGTAGGACACAAGCTCAGGTATTCAGATCGAAATCGCGGTGCCTGAAGACGACCAAACAGCATATCGACCTAGCTAAATCGATGAATGCGAAAATCACCGATTTAACAGACGGCACAAAACTATTAACCTTTCGAGACGGCACAAAGCGAACAGTGCAGATCCAAGATTCGATATTGGATGCAGTGAGAGACAGCGTTCAAGAACTAGGCGCATATCTCAGCCAACACCCCGACCAAATCTCGAAGATTGGCACAGGCGTAGTGGAAATGCTGACCAGTGCCGAGTATTTCGCCAAAGCTGCCATGAATGAGTACACCACAGATCGAGCAAATTGTCGGCGAATTGTTGAGAATCATTTGGAAAGCCTGCATGAAGACTTCCCCTATATCTTCTCTAAAAAAAACGCAACCAGACAATTGAACTAAAAATCAGTCTAGCGATCGCGCTCAAATTCGATTGGCATCGCAAAGATCGCTAGAAACATTCCCCAGCCACATTAAACAGCATCAACCCCTATCAAGAAACCCATGAAAACTCAACCATTAATCGCGACCGCAACTGAAGTGATCGTAACAATCAGCCTCATCGCATTACTAGGATTAGTGACCGCACTAACCTACGCCCTACTATCGTTTCTAGGAA
>JANMFC010000463.1:0-5247 GCA_031377675.1 Pseudanabaena sp. OTE_70b_metabat_355
GAGGCTAAATGCCAGAAAGGCGGTGCGCTGCGCCGCCTTTCTGGCTAAATGAAGAATTCAACACCGAGTTGAAATAACCAAATTGCAGATTGCTTTTTCGGATCTGCATCAATTTTGCCTTTATCGCCCCACCTTTGCAGCCATCCAAAAAATCTAGTCAAAGAAACGCCAATCCAATCACCAACCTGATTAAATATTTGTTGGGGACCAACGCCTGTCAGGACTTGGATTGTAAAAATAACGGCAACTATTAAAAATGCTGTTTTGAAACTAGCCTTGATGACGCTGAGCAACCACCATAAGAGCAGTAATGAGACTATTAATGCGCCGATTACTAGGGGTAAGTTCATAAAGTTTTCTTAATCTCATCTCCAACTCTATTAAATTGTGACACGATATCCAGATCTCCATCAAGTTAGACTCGATATTTCTCAAATAGAGTTTGATCGCCTCTGGTTATTTTTGTCAGAGGATGAGCGATCGCGGGCGGAGCGATTCAATCGTGAATATCTCAGACGGAATTTTGTGGCAGCGCGGGGGAATTTACGCGCATTGTTGGCGCAAAGATTGGGATGTTTCCCTAATGAAATTCAGTTTGGTTATAGCGATCGCGGTAAGCCCTATATTCGACAAGGTGATATTTGTTTTAATCTCGCCCATTCTCAAGATTTCGCGATCTATGCTATTTGTAGCGATCGCGAGGTGGGTATTGATTTGGAATATATCAATCCTGACTGTGATTTTGAGGGGATTGCGCGGCGCTATTTTTTGCGATCGGAACAACAAATTATTAAAAAATTACAAAACCAAAATTTAGATTTAGCTAGACGGGCTTTTTATCGAGCATGGACGCTAAAAGAAGCTTATGGTAAGGCAACAGGACAAGGGATTACGAATATTCTTAATCTGATTGATGTTTCGCAATTATTAGAAGAATCTGGGGATAAAACTTTGCCGATTGGTGACTGGACAATCAAATTGCTTGCCAGTGAGTTGGATAGCGAATTGGATATAGATGTTAATTATGCCGCCGCCTTATGCATTGCTAGCTAAACGCAAAATCTTGCCCGCTAACATCGCTGCCCCAAATCCATTGTCAATATTGACCACCCCCACACCTGTAGCACAGGAATTGAGCATAGTCAACAAAGGCGCAAGCCCGTTAAAACTTGCCCCATAACCAATGCTGGTCGGTACAGCCACAATTGGACAGTTCGCCAAACCTGCGACCACACTAGCTAGCGCCCCTTCCATCCCCGCCACGACAATGATTACTTCCGCATCCGCGATTAAGTCTTGATGACTGAGCAAGCGATGGATACCCGCCACCCCAACATCCCAAAGACGTTTGACCGTAAATCCACATAGCTCACCTGTAACCGCAGCTTCTTCGGCGATCGGTAAATCCGCCGTTCCTGCGGTGATAATCGTAATTGTGCCTTGTTTTTTCATCGTAGATTCACCAAGACAGCAAATCTGAGCGATCGGGAAATATCGCAATCCCCGCAAAGATGGCTGAATTTGTTCATAAACCTTGGCTGAAATTTTGGTTGCCATCACCACGGGATTTTTAGGCTCCATAACGCGCATGATCTGCACAATTTGTTCAGGAGTTTTACCAATTCCAAAAATTACTTCAGGAAATCCTGTCCGCAAAGTCCGATGGTGATCAATTTTGGCAAAATCTCCCACTGACTCGTAATGGAGATATCGCAATTTTTCTAAAGCTTTCTCTGGGCTAAGCTCCCCCGTTGCAACCGTTTCTAACAGCCGCCTTAAATTATCTTGCATGGAAATTAAATATAAAGATTTAAAAATCTGACCAACTTTGCAAAGCAGGCGAACCAGCTTTTTGGGATTAGTCCAAATTTATAAAAACCACCACATCAGGAAAATCCCTAAAACCGATCCAGCAACAACTTGAGCAGGTGTATGTCCCAATAATTCTTTAAGAGGATCTTGCTCTTCTTCAAATACTTCCACCATGATTTGATTGAGAACCTTGGCTTGTTTCCCTGCGGCGCGGCGGATACCTGCGGCATCGTACATCACAATGAAAGCAAAAACTGTAGCGATCGCAAATTGCGGTGTATCCCATCCTTGAGTACGCCCGATCCCTGTGGCAAGAGCAGACACTAAAGCCGAATGGGAACTAGGCATACCACCTGTTTCAAATAGTACTTTGAATCTGATGCGTCGAAATTGGGCTAACTCGATAAATAGTTTCAGTAGTTGAGCAATCAGGCTAGAACATAAAGCAATTAGCAGAACTTGGTTATCGAGGATTTCGCCGACAGGATGGGTGTTCATATCAATTGCAGGAATTAGGGTCAAAAATTTAGAAGTAGGAAAGATGGTGGTAACGATGGTTTAGGTTTTCGGCAATTAATTTTCGCAATTAATTTTTTCGACTAGTGATGTAATCGGCGATCGCCATTAAAGGTAAAGCCGCTTCACCATAACTTGTAAGTTGCCCCTTGGCTTCAGTAACTAGATATTGAGCCTTTTGTTGTGAAGATTCGATACCCCATAAGCTAGGATATGTAACCTTTTGAGCCGCGAGATCTTTACCAGCAGTTTTGCCAAGTTCTTCAGAAGTGGCGGTGATATCGAGGATGTCATCAATGATCTGAAAAGCTAAACCAATGTTATTAGCATAAGTTGATAAACGCTTGATGTCGGTATCATTTGCACCTGCTAGTAATGCACCACATATAACACAGGACTCTAGCAATGCTGCGGTTTTGTGAATATGGATAAATGTGAGAGTTTCCGATGTTACATCGGGCTTACCTTCACATTCAAGATCAACGACTTGACCGCCAACTAGCCCTGTCGCGGCGACAGCATGACCTAAATGGGCGACTACTTTCAATATCCGCTCCGCAGATACAGTCTTGGTTTGGGTGGCAATATATTCAAAGGCATAGGCAAGCAAGGCATCCCCCGCCAAAATTGCAATATCATCACCATAAACTTTGTGATTGGTTGGTTTGCCGCGCCGAAAATCGTCATTGTCCATCGCAGGTAGATCATCATGGATCAACGACATTGTATGCACCATTTCCATCGCGCAAGCTGTCGGCATGGCTGTAGTGCGATCGCCACCTAATAATTCACAAGCGGCAAGAGTGAGAATCGGACGTAAACGCTTGCCACCAGCCATCAGCGAGTAGCGCATTGATTCATAAATTTTTTCGGGATAGGTAATGGCGATCGAAGCGTCAAGGGCTGCTTCCACCTCTTGTTTGCGATCGCGTAAATACTTATCTAAATTAAATGTGATATTAGGCGCAGCATTAGGCGCAACTGTAGTTGATGGCATGGGTTAGCGATGGTTTCGACATAATCTGGTGTAAATATTCCTAAGTACTTAGGAGTATTCATGGAACAATTTTGACATAGTTTCTGACTCTATAAAACCAATATAAGCTGATTCGCTCGTGAAGCGGGCGAATCAGCTTATATCTAAGTTATGCCTACTTATGCGGTGAGAATCTTTTGTAAACTGCTAACCACTTGCTCCTGTTGTTCTTCGAGCAATTCGGGAAACATCGGCAGAGATAAGACGCGATCGCATATATCTTCAGTTATTGGAAACGCACCTTTTTTGTAGCCAAGATGCTCATAAACGGATTGCAAATGCAAAGGCAAAGGATAGTAAATCATGGTGATGATATTCTGCTCTCGCAATTGGGCTTGGACATAATCACGCTTACCATCGTCAACACAAATCGTGTATTGATTCCAGACACTTTCCGAGCAGTGGTGGGGCGTAACGAGAGCAGGAATATTGGCAGCTTGAAGTAGTTGCGTATAGCGATCGCTAATTTCGCGGCGTTGATCATTCCATTTATCGAGATATGGCAGTTTCACTTGCAATAAGGCGGCTTGCAAACAGTCCAAACGCGAATTCATGCCGATATATTCGTGATAATAACGTTTGGGGCTACCATGTTCACGCAAAATCCGTAATTTTTCAGCAACTGAGTCACTATTCGTGGTCATCATGCCGCCATCACCACATCCGCCCAGATTTTTGGTGGGATAAAAGCTAAAACAACCGACATCACCAATGTTGCCGACTTTCTGTCCATTAAAACTTGCCCCTGTCGCTTGAGCGCAATCTTCGATCACATAAAGATTATGCTTCTTAGCGATCGCCATCAACTTTGTCATGTCTACGGAACGCCCGAACAAATGTACAGGCATAATTGCCTTGGTGCGATCAGTAATTGCGGATTCGATTAAGTCCACATTCATATTGAAGCTATGCGCCTCAATATCCACAAATACTGGTTTTGCCCCCGCCATACTGATCGTTTCAGCGCTAGCAAAAAACGTAAACGGTGATGTGATTACCTCGTCGCCTTCCCCAATATCCAAGGCTCTAAGAGCCAAATACAGCGCATCCGTACCTGAGTTACAGGCGATACCATTAGCTGCGCCAATATAATTAGCAAAGTCATTCTCAAACTGACTCACAGTTTGACCACCAATATATTGACCTGATGCAAGCACTTCTAAAGCTGCTTTATTTAAAAGATCGCCAATTTGTTGATATTGCAGTGATACATCAAAGGGAGGAATTTTATTCACGTTGAAACGATTCTAGATTGCCTCAACCATTTTAAACGTTTAGGCACGACATCGCACGCAGGTAAGCTCGGTTTGCGGGTAAAGTGGGGATCGCTACTCCCAAAAAATAACATTGAGCATTGTGTCAATATCGCGCCCAAATTGCCATGTATCAGGAATTGACCACCCTTTTGGTTCGTAATGATCAGCGATTAAGCCACATTATAGTGATAGATCAAAGGGGGGATTTTATTCACGTTGAACGATTAGATTTGCTTTTCAAAATACAGCATACATGTGGCTCCTGAGGGGGGATTTAAGCGGGGCGGGTTTAAGCGATGTGGATTTAGTCCTGGCGATCGCCAATAGCAACACTAAATTTCCCGACCTTTTTAATGCAGAGATTGAAGGAGTACTCTTCAAGTAATAAACTTTATTACCCAAACATCAAAAAACCTCACCTTGTCCAAGATAGGGTGAGGTTTTCTGCATTTGCCTTTTTACTTTCTCTCATAAACGACTAAGCCACACCATAGCCCGTATAGGGTCTTTTGTAAGGAGGATGTAAACCTAACACAATATCTTCATTAGGAATACCGAATTCTAGTAACTCTTGTCCCACGTCAATATCAGTTGTATTTTGCTGTAGCCACACTTTCCCATCTTTGA
>JANMFC010000483.1:0-18414 GCA_031377675.1 Pseudanabaena sp. OTE_70b_metabat_355
TTTACTTTAGCTCTTAGATTTTACTTCAATTATCCGCACTCTTAAGCCGTGTAAAGTATAATAGAGCAAGTCGAGTTATATGTGTACTAGAAACGATTCTCGTATTCGATAGAGATACCTAAGTTATTGTTGGAGCTATAGTTACCGCGCAAAAGGAGATTGGGATCGAGACGATAACGAATTGAAAAATTAGTTGGTTGGGTCGAATCATTGATCACTCGTTGTAAGGCAATTGAGAAACTATTACTGATATCGATCGCCGCTTCTGCTGATAAACCGAGAGTTCCTGTTTTACTGCCTTCAGTCGTCGTGGTTACGGGACTCAGATTAAATTCTGCCAAATTTAGAGCATCACCGATCGCATCTTGCAAGAAATTTAAAACCGTACCACCCGCAAAAGTGGCTAAAGCCGATGAAGGATCAGACCCACCCTGTTGCTGCAAAACACCACCACCGATCAGGGCAATAATCTCGGCTTGACTGCGTGGGGGGCTACTAGAGAGACGGATATCTGGGGCGAGCGCTGTTCCCATCACACTAGCTTGGACTCTGAGGGTGCGTTGTGCGCCCAGATTGCTTACAGGTACTTCATTCGGACTAAACAAATCATTGGGGCGATTGGAATTAATCGGAACGCGAGTAATCTCGGCTACGGCTCCCGCAACACGGACATTGAGGGTGGGGTTAAGCCCTTGAGATGGTCGGAATTCGACAAAGTTTTCGTAGGCGCGATCCAGTCGAAATCTTGCGGAAATCGCATTAAATTGACCGCGAGTGATGTTGATCTTACCTTCTGGCTCTGGTTTTAACAATGAGCCATTCACAATTAGGGTTCCTTCACCAAGAAAATTAAAGACAGGAAAGCGCGTCACCTGCATATTTTGCAACTTCACCGCAAGGCGATCGAGAATGACATCACCCAGATTACTACTAGCCGATGTGGACGGGGCGCTATTGGGATCGGCATCATTGCCAATTACCAAACGCCCTTCTCCTAAGCTAACCTCACCTGTAAGGCGTGGCGCTAATAGCGAACCAAGGACAATTACACGAGTGTTGAAATTATCAGAGCTAATATCGCGGACATTCAATTTGAGCTTATCAGCATTAATCGTCAGCGCCTGTTGGTAATCGGGACTTCCTTCCACTAAGAGATTGGGATTACTAATCGCTAAAATCCCTTTTAAAGCTAATTTACCTTCGCTAAAAATACCCGTGATATCGCTAATTAAGCGATCGCTAGTAAAGTTAATAGTTCCCTTTACATCAGTAAAGTCACCTGGCAAGCCTGCAATTCTAATTTTAGCTTTGTCCGTTGTGATATTCCCCGCAATCTTGGGATCTTTGAGAGTTCCATTTGCGGTGATATTAATCTCACCTAAACCATCAATCCAGTTTACGGGTTGGTTGAAAATATTGATCAGCGTGAGTCCAGCGTTCTTGACATTCAGTTTGACATTAAAATTGCTAAATAATAATCCATAATCACCTGAAGCTAAAACCACATCTTTATCAGCGATTTTGACATTTGTGTCAAAGTTGACTTTTAAATTAGCATAGTTAAAATTAACTGCCAGAAACTCTATGGGTTGACGATTAATCGAACCATCGCTCAAAGTCAATTTGCCATCAATTTTAGTGTCAAACAAATTAGTGCCGATAATTGCGATATTTCCTTTAACTTTCCCCTCTAAACCAGAGGGAAAGAAATTAAAAAATGGTAAAGATTTGAGAGATTCAATCGGAAAATCATTGACTTCAATTTTGACATTTTGCTCGCGAATCCGACTGAGAATATTTCCTCCCGATGCAATTTTGATCTTGGCATTGGTAATGCGCCCATAGCTTTGGTCGGACTGCAAGTTAGCCTTGGCTATGGTAAACACCCCATTATCATAACCACCTTTTAGTTGAACATCATCAATGGCAAACTTACCATATTCAAATTTTTTGCCGACCAAATCCACTCCTAAACTTATTTCTCCCTTCTTGTTAAGCCCAAACTCAACCGAGCCTCTGATGTCACCACGAAAATCGGTTAATTGCGGTAAATTAAAGTTGCGTGCTAAATTTACAGTCTCCAGTTGTTCTTGTCGAACGTTGAGTTGGGTTAAATAGGCTAACTGCTTGTATAGAGGTTCTCCAAATAATTTAATTGCTTCTAAAGGCAGTAAATCCTCTGCATTAGTTTTAGTTAAATTGAATACTTGACTAGCATCGATAATATTTGCCCATTGCAAAGTGGAAAATATATCTTGCATTTTTCCTTGGACAATTTCGATCGCACCCGTAATTTGCTGATCCACATTAGGATTATAGGCAAACCGAAATTTATATTCGTTATTTGATTCCGCCTGACGGACTAGCAGGCTGCCGTTGCTGATGTCAAGAACACCATTGCTGTAGGAGAGTTTTGCGATCGCACTCTCGCCTAGTACCCGACCAAAACGCGGCTTCTCAACGGTAATTTCGCCGATCGCCGTAGGATTATTGGTGAAGTCCACGACTAATTTGCTAGAGACTTTACCACCGACATCATTCTGCCCTGTAAAGGCGGCTAGCAAAGGTAAGGGAAGATTAGCGATCGCCACTTGTAAGCGGCGGGGATTATTCTCTAAGCGCTTACCGACTGCGGTGGCTTCACCAAATTTCTCACTAAATAAACTCACATTAAAATCAATGGGACGAAAAGCATTATCTAATCTAGCCGTCAGGCGATCGCGCTTTCCTCGCAGATCCACATTTAAGCCTTGATTGCCATTGAAATTGAGCTTACCTTCCAATCGCGGATCGAAGGCGAGTTTATCCACTCTGAGTCCTGTTAGCAATAAATCTCCCGCCGCTTGAGGTATTTTGGTAAATCCATCCATAACCCCATTGAAAGTGAGATTATCCAATTCTACTTGATTGATTTTTAAATTAGCAACCCGTAGATTTCCTGCTAATTTGGGATCGATCAAGTCACCATTAATGGAACCATCAAAATTAAGTAATCCCCTAGATGGAACCGTGATTCCCCGTTTTGCTAGACTAGAACCAAAGGTCGCCAGTTCAACCTGCTCCAGTTGTAAGGCTCCTGCAATTTTAAGCTTATCGATCGCTCCTGAGAGATTGCCCTGAAAGTTGAAAATCCCTGTTGCTTGGGGCGAAATCACCTCCGACAAAGAAGCTAAACGGTTAAGATTGACATTACGTGAAATCAGATCGAGATTTATCCCCGCAATTCCCGTGGGCAATTGATTAGCATCGTTATTGGCAAAAGCTAAATCGACTTTTCCTTTAGCAGTTAAATAATTACCCACCTGCAAGTTCGGAATCAACAAATTTCGCCCATCCCATGTAAAATTTGCAGCGATCGCATCGGGAACTTCCACTAATCCTTCTGGCAAACTAAAATTGCCGTCGGCAATGATATCTGATAAGGCAAAACCACCGCGATCACTCCGCAAATTAATCAATCCTTCGATAATTCCTTTTTGCTTAAACATCAAAGACGATAAGGGAATTCCATTACTGTTTAACTGGGTTTTCCATGCACCACTAGCGACATTATAAGTACCCGCTAGCCCAACTTCACCGATGGGAAATCTTACTTTTGTGTTGCGAATCGTGGCTAAGCCATCAGCCAGAAAAACTTCACCCCGCGTCGGATAGGTTGCATTAGGAGCTTCAATTTGCGCCAAAATTTTGGGGTTAGCTAAATAGCCTGTAATTTGCAATGAACTGGTAATTTGCCCGATCGCGATCGGTAGTTTTGCACCATAGAGTTTGATGAAATCTTCGGCAACTCCGACAACGTTGGTATTAAATACTATTTCCGCAGGGGCGTTTTTTTGAGGTAATTTAATTTGTCCTTCGCCTGTGATCGTTGAGCTTGTGGAAGATGCTTGTAATTTTTTGATTTGCAATGTATTTAGATCTTTGAGTTCAATGGTCGCTAAGAAGCGATCAACAACAACTCGATCAAAACTCACGGTTTTTGGTGTGGTTATATTCAGCGTGAGAGCAGGTTTTGTGGTGGTTCCTGTGAGCTTGCCATTCAGTTGAAAATCACCAGCGATCGGCACAGGCGTGGGAATTTCAAAGCTCTCCAGTGCTTGGGCTAAGTCCAGTGCGATCGTAGAGAAATTGAGATTGAAGCCCTTTTGTTGATTAAATGTGCCATCAATCTTTCCCTTGAGCAAGCCATACTCAGCCGAAAATTCCTTTAAAGTGGCATTTGTGCCATCAAAGTTAAGTTGCCCTGCGATTTTAGTGATCGGCTTGAGTAATTGTGGCAATTTCACCGCACCATCACTCAGTTTAGCGGTTATAGCGATTTTATTTGCCGCTAACAAAGAATCACTAGCAATGGTATCCGTAGGAGTTACTGCGTCTGTGCTTACAGTAATGATTGCCTCAGCATCAAGTTTACCCTGTTTAATTTCTAAAGGTGAATTAACCGCAAAACCTTGGACTGCGGCAATTTGCAAATCTTGAGACTGGACATTAATTTTGCCCTGTCCTCTGGTCAGATCCCAATCGATCGCAAAGGACATATTCCCTTTGTTACTATCTTTATCGGCATTGGCAATTTCGATCGCCTTTTTTAATTGTTCAGGATTTGGCGGGGCAGCGATCGCGGCTAGATTTGGTAAAGTTATATGCCCTTTCCCATTCATTTTCACACTTTGATCATTCAGATTGACAATTCTCCAATTGCTACTAATCTGCACTTGACTGAGAGAAACTAATTCTCCCTTAGCGATCGTCTGAATCGTCAACTGAGCGTCATTAAAAGTGATTGTTCGCAAATCCACAAAGCCATCTTTAGTTTGCTTTTCGGGCGGCGTAATTTTGGGTAATTGCAGTAAACCTGTAACGTCCTGCTTCAGAAATAATTGGGGCTGCTCAGCGATCGCATCGACACCAATTTGGCGATTAATCGCATAGTTCCAGAGATCAACTTTAACTTCGAGGGCTTCAACCGCTAAAAAATTTGCTTCTTTGTCAGTAGGTGGAATCAACGATTTACCAAACCTGATGCTCGAAAAGCCGACGCGCTCGACTTTGCCCAATTGTAATGGGCGTTTCAAAGCTTTACCAAGTTCGGTTTGTAATAGCGGCGATAACTCTTCATTTAAAAAGTAGCGTCCATACCAAAAAGTAGCTAAACTCGCCGCGGTAAATGCGATCGCTAGTCCAACACCAACGCGCCCTAAGTTTTTGGCTAATGTAGAGTTAGCTGGTTGCTGCGGCGGTAATTGAGCCTGTCCCACAATTTTTTCACTCCGTTATTGCCCTCACCTCACTATTTTACACAGATATCGGTGTTTTGATTTTAGGCACGAGATTTGGTGGTGTGGCGATCGCCTCATGATTATTTGTCTTTGCAATCATGAATAACTTCTCGTAAGTCAACAATACTAAATCATGGAGGTCGCTGTCTCAACATTTAAAGGCGCAGACATCAGATATCCTTGTCCATAATCACAACCAAGCGATCGCAAAATTGCTTGTTGGGCTTCTGTCTCAATTCCTTCCGCGACGACATCCATATTTAAGGAGTGAGCTAAGTTAATAATTGTCGAAACAATACTGTTTTGGGAATTGACTTCTAATTCCTTTACAAAAGCGCGATCAATTTTTAAAGTGTTGATTGGCAACTCATGTAAGCGACTGAGCGAAGAATAACCTGTGCCGAAGTCATCAATACAGAGCTTAATATTGAAGTTTTTTAATTGTTCTAACGCTAACATCTGTGAATCTGAGGATTCTAAAAGACAACTTTCGGTAATTTCTAGTTTTAAACAGTTACTGGGTAAGCCTCGATCATTAAGGATTTGTTGGACATCTTCCGCAAAATTTATTTGTTTCAGTTGAGGGGGTGAAATATTCACATTTACCCATAGAGGGCGATCGCCAAACTGTTGATGCCAAACCTGCATTTGCCGTAAAGATTCTCGCAAAATCCACCAGCCTAGAACATTGATTAACCCAATTTCCTCGGCGATCGGAATAAAATTGGAGGGTGAAATTAATTTGCCAGAGGGATGATTCCACCTGACTAAGGATTCAAATCCACATATTTGATTAGTTTGCAGCGAAAAGATGGGCTGATAAAACATACAAAACTCTTGATTATTAATCGCTTTTCGCAAATCGTTTTCTAACTCCAATCTGGCGATCGCTAGCTCACGAGTAATTGGATTAAATACGTCATATCGTCCTCGTCCCTTATGCTTAGCTTGATACATGGCAATATCTGCATCTCGCAAAATATCTTCAGGCTGCAAATATTCGGCATTGCTAATCGTAATACCGATGCTAATACTGACAAATAATTCATATTCATACACTTTGAAACAAAGTTCTAGCTCCGATTGAATTCGATCCGCCAGATCAGTTGCTTCTTGTAAGTTCTCAATATCTTCAAATAAAATGACAAATTCATCGCCACCAAATCTTGCCACGGTCGCTCTAGCAGGAAGAGAGGCTCTCAGTCTACGGGTAGCTTGTCTGAGTAGTTCATCACCAACTAAATGTCCAAGACTATCGTTAATCACCTTAAAGCGATCGAGATCGGTAAATAGAACTGCATAGACCTGCTTGTGATTAGTTAAATATTGCAATCTCTGCATCAGCCAAGCCCGATTGGGTAAGCCCGTCAGTGTATCGTGAAAAGCATCATAGGCAAGTCTTTGCTCTCTCTGTAATAATTGCTCTTGTACCTTTTGTAAATCAGAAAGTGCATCTGAAAGTTCCATTGTCCGCGCCTTTACCCGACTTTCTAATTCTTGGGTAAAGTTTTGGAGTTGAAGATTTTGTTCTTGCACCTGTCTCGTCAAATGACTAATGTGGAGGTGGGTTTTGGCTCTGGCAATTACTTCATCGCGATCGAATGGCTTGGTAATGTAATCTACAGCGCCCAATTCAAAACCTTTGACCTTATCTAAAGTATCCGAAAGGGAAGTCATGAAAATAACTGGAATTTCGCAGGTTTCTGGTGTGCTTTTTAGGATTTGGCAAGCAGAAAATCCATCCATTACTGGCATCATGACATCTAAAAAAATCAAGTCTGGCTTTGTATATATAGCCTGCTCGATCGCACTTTCGCCGTCAATCGCGACTAAAATATCCCAGTTGTGATTATCTAAAGTTCCTGATAAAACTTTGAGATTATTGGCATTATCATCAACGATCAAAATCTTACTTTTAGGAAAAACTTCTGCATTCATAGTTTTAATTTTTATTTATTAGGATTGTTTCGATAAAATTTAATAAGTTCCTTGATCTTCTTAATTTGGAATTCACTAGCTAGATTTCGTAATTCTGTTGCAAATGGAACCAAATCAAGATTTTGTTTTTGTAGGACATCGGCTCGTTCGACAATCCCATTAATATTACCCTGCATGACTAAACCAAAAAGAATTTCAATCTCTTCCAAGGAAGGAACAACCATAGGGACATTATTGACATTAACATTCGTATCGCTAGACTCAGATTTTAGTAATTTATTTGTTTTAGAATTTATTTGGTATGGATTAATCTCCTCATAGATCCATTCTATGTCAAGATGTTTCTGGATTTTGGTTAATAAACTATCAAAATGAATGGGCTTTGGCAAAAAGTCATTACCTCCAGTCTCAATACTTTGGGCGACATCTTTGTTGAAAGCACTGGCTGAAGTAACGATGATGATAATGTTTTGGAAATCTGGCGATCGCCGAAATTGTCTAATCATTTCAAAGCCATCCATAACAGGCATGACTAAATCCGTAATTATTAAGTTCGGTTTGTGCTTAGCCGTTAGATCTAGAGCTTCCTGTCCATCGCCAGCTTCAATGATTTTAAATTCAATTTCTTGAAGTAAGTTTACTAATACTGTCCGATTTTCCCACTTGTCATCAACTAATAAAATTGTTTTTTGGATTCCTGTATATCCCACAATTTTACGTTGAGTTAGTTTGTCGCTAATTTGCACCCAATCAATTGATTCTTGTGATGATTTTAACTGTAAATCTAGCCAAAATATGCTCCCTTTCCCAATTTCACTTTTTACTTGAATTGAACTGTCCATCATCTCAACAATTTTTTGACTAATTGCTAAGCCTAAGCCCGTACCCTCAGATTTTGATTGAGAATTACCGACTTGTTCAAAGGGAGAAAAGATATTTTCTAAATACTCTTGACTGATGCCAATACCCGTATCTTCGATTTGAAAGCGGATATTTGCTACAGAGGCGTGTTTCTCTGATAAAGGAGAATAAATAAGATCGACTTTAAAAGTTACGCCTCCATCTTCAGTAAATTTAATCGCATTCCCTAACAAGTTTAGAAGTACTTGCCGCAATCGTTTATCATCCGCCATAATCCCCAAAGGTAAATTTGCTGATGGTAAATATGTAAAAGTAATTCCCTTTTGTTCAGATCTAACCGTACAAATCTCAACTACTCCTTGTAAAAAATTGGGGAAATGAAAATCAATCTCGATTAAATCCATTTTGTTGGCTTCAATTTTAGAAAGATCGAGAATATCGGCAATCAAATTTAGCAGATGATTACCACATTGTTTGATTACATTAAGTCCATCAATTTGTTTTTGAGTTAAGTTGCGATCGCGTTCTAAGATCTGCACATAGCCCAGAATGCCATTGAGCGGCGTTCTTAACTCATGACTCATATTTGCTAAAAATTCACTCTTGGCTCGGTTGGCAAGATCGGCGGATTCCTTTGCCTTAGCCAGATCTAATTCCGCTTGTTTGCGCTCAGTAATATCAGTATGTGAACCAATCATCCGCGTCGGAGTCCCATCCCTAAAAACAGCCATTCCCCTAGCTAAAATCCATTTGTAGGAGCCATCTTTGCAACTAACTTGATGCTCGGCTATGTAATGAGGAGTCTCGCCAGCCCAATAACTCTCCACAATCGACATGACACGACTAAAATCATCAGGATGCACTAATTTCATCCAAGAATCAACATTCGGTGCAAGTTCATCGTCTGTGTATCCCAGCATGGTTTTGTAACGAGTCGAGAAAAACACCTGATTAGTTGTGCAGTCCCAATCCCAAATGCCATCATTATTGCCCTCAAGCACAAGTTGCCAGCGCTTTTCACTCTCTTTAAGCTGCTGCTCGGCAAGATTGCGATTATAGGATTCGATCGCGATGACAACTAAATCACCAATCGATCTGGCAAAGCTCTGTTCTTCTAAAGTCCATGTTCGCATTTCTCCGACATGCTCTATACATAAAACTCCGATTGTGACTGCATTTTGGCGAATAGGAATCTCCAACATTGAGGCGATCGCAAAAGTTCCCAGATAGTTGTCTCCAAGCTCACAGGTGCGCGGATCGTGTAACGCATCAGTAATCGGAATAACTAGTTCTGTTTTTAAAGCTTCGTAATAATTAGGCAACTCGGTAATTGGTAAATCAGGCTCAGTTGAATGTTGATTAGAACTAAGGGTAAACTGATTTAGGCATTCCCAGTAACTACTATCTTTTTTTGCCATCCATAGGCTCACTCTCTCCACATTAATTGTTTCAGCAACCGCCTCCGTCAGCACTTGAATATTAGCCATTGAGTCTCCGAGCCTAAACTTCTCATCACTGGCTAGTTTTGCCAGCACTTGGTTGTGCAAACTCAGCGTAGCCGCTCGCTTTTGTAAGTCCTCTTCATTTTTGCGCCGTTCCGTAATATCAGTATGGGAACCAATCATTCTGATGGCAACACCATTCTCATCAAAAAGTGCTTTAGCTCTAGCCAAAATCCATTTATAACTTCCATCTTTACAACGTAACCGATGCTCTAGAATATAAGTAGAAGTTATTCTTGATAAATAATCTTGGTTAATCTGTAAGGCTAAATCTAAATCATCTGGATGGATGAGATTAAGCCAAGTATCACCATGATTAGGAAGTTCTGTTTCTGTATAACCAAGCATTGTCTGATAGCGCGGTGAGTAGAATGCTTCGCCAGTCTGACAATTCCAGTCCCAAATACCATCATTATTACCTTCTAGCACAAGTTGCCAACGCTTTTCGCTCTCTCTAAGCTGCTGTTCGGCGAGACTACGATTATAAGATTCGATCGCTAGAGCCACTAAGTCACCAATTGAACGTGCAAAACTCTGTTCTAATAAAGTCCATGTACGCGGTTCGCCTGTATGTTCTAAGCTCAGCATTCCCACGATGTCATTGTTTTGACGTAGAGGAATCTCTAAAATTGAGGTAATGCCAAGCTGAATTAGATAACTGTCGGTTAATTCCAAAGTCCGCGCATCATTTAAAGCATCATTAACCGATATGGCAAGCTCTGTCTTCAACTCCCCAAGATTTTTTGACAAAGAATTGGACGAAATACTAGGCTCACAAATATGCTCATTTGAGCTTAGTAGAAATAAATCTAGACAAGTCCAATTAATTCGCTCTTCTTTAACTAACCAAACACTACTACGTTCAATTTTTAGAGCTTTGCCGATCGCTTCAGTTAATCTCTGAATGCTAAGAGAGAGATTGCCCTGTCGGATTGATTCATCTTTAGCCAGTTCATTAAGAACTTGGTAGTGATAGCTGACGACAACGGCTTTTTCTTGGAGTTCATTTTCAATCAAAATTCGATCGCTAATTTCTTTAGCTAACTCACTAGTGCGTTCTTCGACCTTTAGCTCTAGCGATCGCGAATAGTCCTTTAATTGATGACGCGACTGACTAACTTGCTGTCGCATCTGATCGATCGCGATCGAAAGGGTATTAATTTCTTCAATCCGACTATGGGGCAATCGTTGATAAAAGTTTTCGGCAGCGATCGCTAAACTGGCATCACGCAACTGAAAAATCGGCTGCACAATCCAACGCGATGTCTGAATTCCAAAAACAATTAAGACACCCAGTACGATTGTACAGATCCATACGAGTGAGATGAAATTTGCATTGGATTGAGAGCGAATATCCGATTCAGGAATCACCACAAACACATACCAATCTAGCCCCGCCGCATCTCGATAGGGAAATATTTCTGCAAAGTGCTTTTCGGTAGAGTTTTTTTTATCAGCTAGTTGATTGCCAACTTTTTTATTAAGAACTATTTCCAGTTTCTCGACATTTCCCTCGACATTTTGAATGTTCTCAAAACGTTTATTTGTGGCAGTAATCGTTTCACGAATCAGAGAATTATCGCTGTCGATCGCTCTCAATCTTTGGAGTTTCCCTTGCGAATTTTCGACTTGATCAGCTTGTTCTATTTTGAATAGAGGCTCTTTGTTTGATGTTGCCACCAAAAAACCTGAGCGCTCAACAATAAATGTCTGACTAGAATCACTTAAACGAGTCTTTTCGAGAATATCGCTAATTTTACTTAGATTAAGGCTCGCGGCGATCGCATATTGTGGCTTTCCTTCCTGATCAAAAACAGCTTGAGTTGCCGAAATATTTAGATTGTTACTGTCAGGTGATGAATAAATATCCGTCCATACCAAATTTGGGCTAGCGATCGCCTTTTGATACCACTGTTGCGATCGGGGATCAAAATTTCGATCTGTTTTAAATAAGGCTCCTAACGCACCCTTATCATTAAGCCGATACCAGTTTTGTTCTGGAAACTCTTTGGTAATTTTCAATATAAAATCTTTGTCTGACTGGCGAACAAGTCCAATGTAATTTCCTGAACTATCCCCAACATTAAAATCGCTAATTACGGAAAATACATTTGCCAATCGCCGAAATTGCTGAATAATCTCTGAGGATGTCTGTGTATCAATCGGATTGCTTTTACGCGCTTGCACATTCAGCTTAACCGCCTGCATCGGTGATTGTAAATAATCGGAAATTTCACGTTTTAGAGAATCGATAGCATTGGAGCGTAATTTATTACTGAAGTCATTAGCGACTTTTTGCTCATTTTGAAAAGAAAAATAGCCAACAGCACCTATACCTACAGTCACCTGTAAAATAAAAGGAAGAATCATCAGCGATCGCAGCGAAACATTCCCGAATTTATGTTTTGATTGACCAAGTGAGTCTTTATTCATCTATGGTTTGACTTGAGCGTTTAAAGCTTTGCTATCTGCACATAGGATATGAAGATATTGTTGCTTAAACCATACAGACAGTTAGGTTATCTACGATACCTAACGTTATTTCTCATCAAAGAATTAAGATAAAAAATATGAAACCATCTCAAAACCCCTGCCCCGATCCGCCTTCCTATCAAGTACATTTTGCGGTGATCACTGTCAGCGATACCCGCACCCCCGAAACTGACAAAAGTGGAAACTTTATCAAGCAATCCATGACTAATGCAGGGCATCAACTTGATTACTACACCATCGTCCCAGATGAGCCAGATCAAATTCGTGAACAAATGTCTAAACTGGCGGCGATCGCCGATCTAGACGCAATTATTCTCAACGGCGGCACGGGGATCGCGCCTAGAGATACCACCTATGATGCGATCGCCGCACTACTCGAAAAAACATTACCAGGCTTCGGCGAAATGTTTCGATATTTGAGTTGGCAAGAGGTTGGCTCAAGGGCGATCGCTTCACGTTCTGAGGCGGGAATCTATCAGGGCAAGTTAGTATTTTCGTTACCAGGTTCTAGTAATGCGGTGAAATTAGCGATCGAGCAGCTAATTTTGCCAGAAATTATTCATCTTGTACGGCAATTAAAAGGGCTACATTAAGTATCTAGGCGCAAAACCTCAAAAGCTGTAGCGCACGCGCAGCGTGCGCTACAGCTTTTGAGGTTGGTTTTTGATTATGCGCCGCTTCTTTAATCTTGATTAGCTATTTAATTGCTCGCAAATTTCGATTAAACGAAAATTAGCAGGGAACTTGCCATCCGCTTTTATTTGTTTTAGATATTCCGCAGGAATTCGCCACTTTAGCTTGCTGTCAAGGGCTTTCATCACATCACTACGATCAATTACACCTGCAACCGAACCAACGGTTGATCGCACGATCACATAGCGCAATTGTTTCTGCTCCAGCAAATTGACAATAGTAGAAAGGTTGTCTTTTAACTCGATAGTATCAATCTCATCCAGAGGTTTAACTAGAGATACCAATGATTTTGTTGTCCATTCATTGCTATCAATATGACGAATTCCTTCGGTTGTGACTAACCCGCGATCGCGTCCATTGGCTGAAGCGATGTAAATAGGATTCGCATCTTTATCTTCCATTAGCAAAAATTTATCCGCAAATTCGCGTAAAGAGATTTCGGCATCAACTAGCCGAAAATCGCGACTCATCGTAAATTCGGCATTGGTATCGAGCAGAGCTTGTTCCAAGTTGTTGAGATAGAGATAGCCACCTGCGCTCCCAAATAGAAACCATCCCATGAGAGCAATAAACAAACCAATAATAAAGTTGGTAAATACTAATAATCCTCCAAAAATTATAATCAAAACACCCAGAAACTGACCAACTCGCGCCGCCCAACGGATACCAGCATAGCGATCGCCTGTAATTTGCCAGATGGCAGCCTTGAGAATCTGTCCACCTTCCAATGGCAGTGCGGGAATGAGACTGAACAAACCAATAATCAAATTAACTTGAGCAAATTTCAGGGCAATAATTGTCCAGATCGTACGCACATCACCGATAGCACCTGTGAGAGTTTCAATTATTTTGGGAGTAAGGGAAAATATCACTTCTCCCGCAATCAGCGCAATCGCAGTGTAGCCGATCGCGCTTAACAATAAACTGGTGGCGGGGGCGGAAATAGCGATACTAAAAACTGAGAACGGATCTTTAGCTTCGGGCAGGGTTGTTGCCGCTCCACTCATAAATGCAATATCAATGCTTTTGATTTCTATCCCTCTAAATTTAGCCATCAAGGCACGAGCGACTTTATTAAGGGCGATCGACAAAAAGAATAGGAGTGAGGTGATTGCACCATAACCGAGAGAAAGAGATGGCGATAATTTGGCATAGTCAACACTCAACCCAAAGGCTAGTAAGACAATTATGAAAAGCCATGATGCGTCAATGTAGATGGGAATGCTAGAAATGTTGCCAATGCGGATACCGCCTCTCATGCTGTGTCTTTCCTAGATTTGATTTATGGTTGCTGACCAAAGGTGAGATTATATTTTATCTCAATCACCTCGACATCTTGTAGCAATAATTTGAACAAGCAAGGGGCTTAAGCCCCTTGTTAAAGCTACTAGAACCCAAATTCCAAGAAAAGTGAAGTGCCGCTTTGCGGCACTTCACTTTTCTTGGAATTAGCGTTTAGCGCAAAGCGCTGTATCAAATTGTAGATAGGCGATCGCATCTTCTTTAGTTTTAATCTCAGCATCAACAGCCGCCCATCGTAAATGTTGTAATATTTCTCCCATTTGCTTGCCTGTAGCATAGCCAATTTTCTTGAGATCTGTACCTGTTAGAGGTGATTTGACCAGTTGCCATTGCGTTAAATAATTCCAAAGCGATCGTCGATACATTTGTCCCTCACATTTTGCACCTGCCAAAATTAGGGTTTGTGTGTCGTATTTTTGCAAATGCTGCGTGATTTCTGAATTTTTTAATCGTTTGTTAGTGAAGTTCTCTAAATTTATAAGCAGATCAATGAGTTTTGCCTGACGCATTTTTTGTTCAGGCGTTAATCCCAAATCGAGGTTTGTGGAAATTGTTTCGGGTAAATAAGATAACAGTAACTCCACGCCTAAAGGGATCTTGGCATATTTCTTGTTCTCTAATCGATTTAAAATATTCAGCCAATATTGCGATCGCCGCCATTGCCGAGCAAAATCATTATTTAAATTATTAATTAAATCATCAGGTAATCGCAAATCGGGATGAATACATCTCAATGCGCCTAATGTTTGCAAGAGCTTAAACATTTCTCCCGCTTTAGGTTCCGCCAACGTGTAATCTAATTCGGCTCTTAACCTTGCCCCACCGATCGCATCATGCAATCCACTTGCAGTTGTTTCTAAAATTTCTGTATAAGTCTCAGGGGCAATTTCCAAATTCAGGCGCACCGCAAACCGCACCGCTCGAAATAGACGGCGGGGATCTTCTGCAAAACTATATTTGCGAATGGCGCGAACTTGTTTATTAGCTAAATCTGTCAAACCATTAAAGCGATCGATCACTTCGCCGTTAAGCCCTAATTGTGGATCGAGTTCCACTGCTAGAGCATTGATCGTAAAATCTCGACGTTCCAAATCTTCTTCCAGATTTGTGGCGATCACCTGCGGATTTGCCCCTGAATATGCATATATTTCGCGCCGCGCTGTTGCCATATCGATCGCGAATTCTTGCCCTAATTCTTGATCCAGATCTTTCCACAATAACTCCGCAGTCTGAAATTTTTCATGGATTTGTAATTTTGAATCTGGAAAAATCCCATGCAAAGCGATCGCCACTTTGATTCCCGCCTGTTCGGTTCCATCAAACACCAAGTCGATATCTTTAGAAAAAGATCGAACGCCTACTTCTTCCCTAATTATCAGATCACGAACAATCCCACCCACGGCAAAAGCTCTGATATTCAAGTCACTAGCGATCTGGGCAATTGTCAATAGGATTTGCCATTGGAGAGGACTAAAAAAGCGATCGGTGTTGTTTAAATACATAAATTGTCACACTTTACTTTGTTATCTAAGCGCTAATCGCTAAGCGATCGGGGATGAGATCCTAAGCATCTCAGAGATTAACTTCATTTTTTGCTAAGATCAAAAATGGATCTGTCACTGCTGATTATGTTACTCTCAGGATTAGTTGCGAATAAAACTTTGAGGGCAAGCTAATGACACGGGCTTACTTAGAGACGCAGAATATTCATCAAACAGCGATCGCTAATAATCCACTTGATTCACTGACTAATCTCTATGAATGTGATTTTAATCTGTGGGTTGAGACAACACTCCAGCTATTGCGTGAGGGCAGATTAACAGAGCTAGATGTGGTGAATTTACTCGAAGAAGTGGAATCGATGGGAACTAGCGATAAACTTGCATTAAGTAGTAATTTAGTTGTGGTTTTGCTGCATTTGCTTAAATGGCAATATCAGCCTAACAAACGCACAAGAAGTTGGGAAAAAAGTATCGCCGAGCATCGTCGTCGGATCGATGAACGCTTTGAGATTAGTCCTAGTTTAAAGAGATATTATGTGCAAATATTTGATAAATGTTATCGAAATGCTCGAAAACAAGCAAAAATTGAAACAAGATTACCTTTAGCTCATTTTCCTGAGATTTGTCCCTTTACCTCTGAACAAGTTCTTGATGAAGACTTTTTGCCTGAATAGGCGATCGCTAAAGTTCGGGGAAAATATCCATTTGAAATAAATGCTTTCGTTTTATTACCAGATCATTTCCATTGTCTGTGGTCGTTACCAGAAGAAGATAAGGATTTTTCAGTCAGATTACGATTAATCAAAACTTATGCCACTAAACATTATGGAGAACAATTAGGAATTAATGTAGAAATTTTCCTGTCACGACAAAAACGAAAAGAAAAAAATCTATGGCAGCGTCGTTTTTGGGAACATTTAATTCGAGATGAGCAAGATTACGCTCTACATTGCGATTATATTCATTACAATCCCGTAAGGCATGGATTATGTTCAAAAGCCCAAAATTGGCAATTTTCTAGCATTCATCGTTTTATTACACAGGGACTATATCCACCTGATTGGGGAGATACAGAAGTTCCAGAAAAACCTAAAGAAATTTGGGACGAATAACCAACTCTGTAGGGTGCGTTAGCGGAGCGTAACGCACAAATAATTTAGTATTAAACGGGTGCGTTACATTTCATTAACGCACCCTACGGCGATGGCGATCACACTAATTTACTTATACTTCCATCGATTAGCATAAAAAACAATATATCTCGTTTCAGGTGTCCTCAAGGTACTTGGTACCGATTCACTTACCCACATGGCGGAAATAACTCCATCATGATTAATAATACCCTTCCATGAGGCTTTATGCCCGTGAGTTCCTTTCTCTAAATTCAGTATAATACTTGTTCCAGAAATATAGTAATTACCGAACCAATCATGCTCTCCCTTATCAAGTTTTTTAATTGGTTCAACCAAACCTTCACGGTCAATGTCCCAATACTCTATTTGACTAACTATACCATTAGGATAAAAGCGAAAAATATCCATGATTTTATCGCTATATGGGTCTATTGATTTATAGTACCCGTCAAATCTGATGCTAGTCATAAATACTCAAACCCTAGCTAAAGCTTGAACTAAAAATTGCAAAACCGTATGCTTTTGGATAACTTCTAAAACCGAGATTTCAAAATTTATTCTTGTTAATTTTATCTCTATTAGCCTCTTTCTTGCGTGCTAAACTTTACAATTTGTTACACATCGCTTAGTTCTCTAATCGCTAAATGATCCTAATGAGATGCTGAGTGTTCTAGAGCTTCACTTTATTTTTTGCTAAAATTAACATAGCTAAGCTGTGAGTAGTACTGTCATGCAAGCAACTGTAATCGATGCCCAAATAGAACAAGAACTTGAGCCACAAATCCGTCTCTGGTCGATCGCTGATTATCATCAAATGATTGAAGCAAGAATTTTAGATGAGGATGATCACGTAGAACTGTTGGAAGGAAAAATTGTTTGTATGAGTCCACAACGACCATTTCATGCCGCAAGTGTACAACGCAGTAGTAGATTACTGTTTAAATTGCTAAGCGATCGCGCTGAAATTCGCGTCCAGTTACCTGTGATATTAGGCAACGACTCCGAACCAGAGCCAGATCTTGCAGTTGTGAGATTTGATACTGATGAATATTCCTTTAGGCATCCTGAAGTACCTGATATTTATCTATTGATCGAAGTTGCCGATTCAACTATTGCTAAAGATCGTAATCAAAAAGCGCGTATCTATGCCAAAAATCGGGTTTTAGAATATTGGATTCTTGATTTACAAAAGCGACAAGTTTATGTTTTCCGTCAGCCAGAAGAAGGTATTTATCGCGAAAAACTCATTCTGAATAGTGATGATAGTATTACAATACAAGCTTTTCCTGATGTAGCGATCGCTTTAAATGCTATGTTTCCTATGCACAAAATTAATTAGATATTCCCCTGACTGTAGCTAGCTTGCTTTTCAATGCGACTGTCATTGCTGATTATGTCAAGTTTGAGAAAAGTATCATTTAATTATTATAGACAGTAACTCTGCGATCACCCAAATTGCAAATAGTCTATACAAGTTCCAAGATTTTATATTGCGCCTAACGGCAGTAAGTTTAGCCGCCGCTAGTATTTTATGCCATTGCCGACATCCTGAATACGGTCGGCTTCAACGCACATGTTCTACAGACGGCGCGATCGCGCCAATCTCTTTTACTATCATGAGATAACTTCCGTAAAGCCCTCACAGATAGACTTTCATCGCCGTCTTGTGGAACTATGTATTATGCGGAAACTTTCCGTATAACTACACTCA
>JANMFC010000496.1:0-9683 GCA_031377675.1 Pseudanabaena sp. OTE_70b_metabat_355
TGATATTTGAGCAAGTTTTTCCAAGTATTGCGGGAGGGTTTGCAGCAAATGCGTTCCGATTAAATTATCAAGTAACGTCTGAAGAGCTTTATGAAGCGACTCTATCGTTTCTATATAAGTTGCTATTTTTGCTTTATGCCGAAGCTAGAAATTTATTACCTAGCAACTCTGATTACCGCGATCATAGCCTTATCCAAATATCTCAGGAAATTGCTCAAGGGATAGAAATAAAAAAAAGATTTAGTACAACATCAGCAGGATTTTATGACCTATTACTAAACCTGTTTCAAATTATTGATCGAGGCGATCCTAGTTTAGAAGTACCACGTTATAACGGCGGACTATTTCACTTTGACTTTAACCAATCCGATGATCAAGTTGACTATCCTGCCAATCATTTTTTATATAGATTTAAGCTCTCAAATGCGGTTTTAGCACCAGCCTTAGATCAGCTAGCCAGATTTGAAGGGTTGCCTATTGATTACAGCTTTTTAGGTGTGCGTCAATTAGGTTCTATTTATGAAGGATTATTAGAATATCGCGTAGTTATTGATAATGCTAAAATGGGAGAAGTGCATTTAGAAAATGATAAAGGCGATCGCAAGTCAACGGGTTCTTATTACACGCCTGATTATATCGTTAAATACATTGTTAGTCATACGCTCAAGCCAATTTTGGAAAGACGATCGCAAAAATTTGCGGAGCTAATGGCAGAAATTAGCCAATTACATCAACAATTGAAAGATAAACGCTTAGGTGTGCAAAGTCGCAATGGAATTCAAAAAGAATTACAACGCTTAGGACGTGAAGCTCAAAAAACATTGCTAGACATAAAAGTATGCGATCCATCAATGGGAAGTGGTCACTTTTTAGTCGAGGCTGTGGATTATTTAACCGATGAATTAATTTTAATTTTAAATCAATATTTTGAGCATAATCCAATTTTAGAAATGCTCAATGAGACTCGACAAAGCATTTTAGAAAATTTGGCAAAACAGGGGATTAGAATTAATCCAGATCGATTAGGGCAAATCCAACTATTGCAGCGTGTGGTAATGAAGCGCTGTATTTATGGCGTGGATTTAAACTCTATGGCTGTGGAATTAGCCAAGGTAAGTTTATGGCTACATTCTTTTACCGTTGGCGCTCCTTTAAGCTTTCTCGATCACCATTTACGCTGTGGTAATTCATTAATTGGCACAACTATAAAAGAAGCTGAAGCTGGCATGGCAAAAGATTCGACTGGACAGTTTAATTTGATGGCGGGACCTTTTGTCGGTTTATTACGCGCTGCCGAAATTATGCGCGGTGTGAGTATTCTCAGTGATGCTACTTTTGCGGAACTAGAACAAAGTGAAAAGCTATTTCGACAATTTGACAAAGCGGCTAAACCCTATAAACGTTTATTAGACATCTATGTGTCGAAATTTTTCGGTTTAAAACGTGCTGAACATTTTCTGAGTGTATTTGGAACAAAAGCAATTTCGGCTGATCCTACAAAAATGAATAAGGCTGATGCCGCCGTATATAAAAATGCTCAAAAGCTCAGTGATGAGAAACATTTTTTCCATTGGGATCTTGAATTTCCCGAAGTATTTATTGATTTGGAAAATGCCTGTTGGAATGAAAACGCAGGCTTTGACGTAGTAATTGGGAATCCTCCTTATGGATTGATTGAGCCTTTAAAATGGTCATCTAATTCATACAACGATGCTTTTGTTTATTTTTGGAGTTTTGGGCTAAAAAGTGCTTGTAATAAAGGATATGCATCTTTCATCATTCCTGCTGCAATGTTAACAGGAATAAATTATACAAATCTACGACAAAATATACTCAATAAGGCTTCTATAAAAGAGGTAGTTACTCTCCCCTATGATATTTTCTCTGAAGCATATATTGATACATGTATTATCGTAACTCAAGTAAATAATAAGGAAGATAGCTATTTAGTATCCACCAAAAAAATGGGTAAAAAAGATAGTTTACATCTTTTAAAGAATATAGAACATGAAAAAATTAGCATTCAAGAATGGAAAGAAGATCCTAATTTTAAATTTATCCTAAGTAAAGAGTTACTAAAAATACAGAAAATCAAAAAAGATTCGCAATTTATTGATTTGGGTGCTTTAGCCAGAATCGAAAGAGGTGTACAGCTTTATGACACAAAAAAGCATACCAAAGAACAAATCAAAAATAATTTCTTGCGAGTATCTAAATTGATCGAGGGGCAGGATCTTTATTATCCTGAATTGCTTGGTGAGGAGCTATCTCGATACCGTCTTGAGTCAAAAAAGAGAAGTTACATCAGATACTCTAATGATTTGGCTAGTAAGCGAGAAGAAATTTTGTTTACTAGTCCCCGAATCGTTTTAAGACGCTTGTTATCCAGAAGAGGTGAGCTTATGGCTTGCTATTGCGAAGAAACTTTAGTTACAACAGATAATATTCTTAATATTTTGATACTAAATGTTAATCTTGACCCTAAATTTATCACAGCACTACTTAATTCAAAATTCATTTCTTGGCTGTATACTAGCTCTTCAACTATCTCAGTTAAAGATGATTTCCCTCAGGTAACATACGAAGAATTAAAAAGCTTACCGATTCCAATTATTGATTTTTCTTTGTCAGAAGTGAATAGAAAAGAATTACTATTGCAAATCATTGAAAATTACTATGGCTCGATAAATAATCTATTAGATAAAGTTTTAGAGCTTATTAATCTTGAAAGAAAAGACGTTATTCATGACTTACTGGTTTATTTGGCAGAGCAGATGATCGAGTTGAACAAACAAAAACAAACAGAAATGAAAAGTTTTTTACAATGGTTAGAGCGCTTTATTGGTTGTCCAGTTGATACACTTACGAATAAATCTAAAATCCAAAACTATTTGGGTGACTATTATAAAAATATGCCTCATCTTAGCTTTGATGAATTAATTGAAGTACTGAAGAAAAATAGTAAAAAAATCAAAATCGATCCTGTTACCCGAAAAGAACAGGAAAAATTAGAAAAAGAATATCAAGATAGCCTCAATACTCTTTTACCGCTCAAAGCCCAATTAACGCGCTGTGACCAACTAATTGATGCGATCGTCTATCGACTCTATGGCTTAACTGAAGCAGAAATAGCGATCGTTGAAGGCTGAATCACGCCCAATATTCCCAACTCGGCTTTGTTGGGTTCCCGACCAAGGCGATCGCTATTTTCGATGAGATTTGTTTTGCGAACATTGGTGTTGATGCGAATCTTCTAACCAAAATCAACGACGCAATCGTTGAAAATCAATCTCAAGTAGAGGTCAAGAAGCGTCAAATTTCGGTATTTCTTTGAAAAAACTGTACAAAATGGGCGATCGCTGGATTGCTATCAGGAGTATTACTAATATATTTTTGGATGCAGTCGAAATGGGTGCGATCAAAGACTAGAAGAAATTATTAATCACTTTCAAAAAAGTAATCTAGCGATCGCCTCACTTTCACAATTATCCTCGAATAACGATAATACTCCGCCCTGCGGGACTAGTCGCGCTTTCCGTAGTAGTGCGGATACTAAAGCCTCAGCATAGCTGTGTGAACGATGAGACTTGAGACTGGTGATATTATGGCAACTGCCAAGGCGATCGCTATATAATCAAAGCCAAGTTAGTTTTTTTTGATATGACACCCAATCTCTCCTCAAACCTCAATCACCATAACTTTAATCGCCGTAAATTTATCGGGCTTTCGACTTTGTTTCTGCTGGGAGCTTGTGGAGCGCAAACCACACAGTCCACAACATCTTCAGGCAAAACTAAAATTGTCTTTTGGACAATGCAGCTAAAGCCACAGTTTGATAAATACATGGCTGATTTAATCACCGCCTTTATGAAAGAAAACCCCACGGCTGAAGTGGAATGGGTGGATATTCCTTGGGGAGAGATGGAAACCAAGATTTTGAGTTCAGTGGCGGCAAAAACAGCGCCTGATGTGGTAAACCTTAATCCCCAATTTGCGGCAAAACTGGCTGAGAAAAAAGCCTTAGTGGATATGGGAACTGTGATCTCCGCCGATGATCAAGCTCGCTACTTCCAAAATATCTGGAAAGCAAATCAACTGGATAACACGACCTTTGGCTTGCCTTGGTATGTGGCAACTGACATCACCATTTACAATCGCGCTCTATTTGAAAAAGCTGGTTTAGATCCCGCAAAACCACCCAAGACCTTTGAAGAACTTACCAAAGTTGCCGAACAGATTAAAGCGAAAACTGGTAAATATGCCTTTATGTTGACTATGGATGGTGGTCAGGTATTGGAAGCAATGGTGCAGATGGGAATGAAGTTGCTTGATGCTAATGGCAAAGCCGCTTTTAACGATCCTGCTGGCAAGGCAGCTTTTGACTATTGGGTAAATTTATTTGAGAAGCAATTGATTCCCCGCGAGATCTTGACTGAGGGACATCGCAAGGCGATCGAACTTTATCAAGCAGGAGAGTTAGCGATCCTCTTGACTGGTCCGCAATTTTTGCAGACCGTTGCTCAGAACGCGCCAGAGACAGCGAAAGTCACCGATGTTGGCGCACAAATCACAGGTTCTACAGGCAAAAAAAGCGCGGCGGTGATGAATGTTGCTGTGCCGACAACTTCCACCAATCAGGCGATCGCTGTAAAATTCGCGCTGTATTTAACTAATGCGGAAAATCAGCTTGCTTTTACGAAGATTGAGAATATCTTGCCTTCAACTATTAAGAGTGCTAGCGATCGCTACTTCACCGAACCTACGAAAACAGAATCTGCGAAAGATGGAGCCTTAGTTGATCGCGCCAGAATCATTAGTGCATCACAACTGCCTCAATCAGAAGTCTTGATTCCACCTGCGAAAAACATTGAGAAGCTTCGTAAAATCATCTACGAAGAGTTACAGCTAGCTATGCTCAAGGAGAAACCCAGCGACAAAGCGATCGCTTCTGCCGAGGAGCGTTGGAACGCATTATGAGTCTAAAGTCCAACACGCTAAACATCGCCACCGATGAATATGGACTACTGACCGATCTGTATCAACTGACGATGGGTGCTTGCTATGTCCGCGAAGGATGCGATCGCAAGTGGGCTAGTTTCGAGTTGTTTGTGCGCCGACTGCCAGAAGGATTTGGCTATCTGATTGCGATGGGGCTGGCTCAAGTGGTGGAATATTTGCAAAATATCCATTTCACTTCGGAACAAATTGCAGCCCTACAAGCTACAGATATTTTTGTTAACACCGATCGCCGTTTTTGGGAATTGCTGGAAAACTTTCACTTTGAAGGAGATCTTTGGGCGGTTCCTGAAGGTACAGCCATATTTGCGAAGGAGCCATTGTTGAGAATTGAAGCTCCACTTTGGCAGGCGCAATTAGTGGAAACCTATTTGTTGAATACAATCAATTATCAAACCTTGATTGCGACTAGAGCCGCCAGATTACGCGATGTTTCAGGCGATCGCATTACCCTTTTAGAATTTGGCACAAGACGCGCATTTAGTCCGCAAGCTTCGCTCTGGGCGGCAAGAGCGGCGATCGCCGCAGGGATGGATGCTACTTCTAATGTATTGGCAGCTTTGAAATTAGGACGGAAACCCAGCGGTACGATGGCTCATGCTTTGGTGATGGCTTTGAATGCAACCGAGGGTAGTGAATCTCAAGCCTTTACGGCTTTCCATCAAGTCTTCCCTAATAGTTCACTTCTTATCGACACCTTCGACACGATCGCCGCAGCGCGTAATCTCGCTGAAAAAGTAAAATCTGGCAAAATGGAAGTCAAGGGAATTCGCATTGATTCGGGTGATATTGCTTCACTTTCTCAACAAGTAAAAGCCATACTTCCCAATACGGCGATCTTTGCTAGTGGTGATATTGATGAATTCGAGATTCTTCGCTTACAGTCACTAGGAGCGCCCATTGATGGCTATGGCATCGGTACAAAATTAGTCACAGGTGCGCCCGTAAATGGTGTTTATAAATTAGTGGAAATCGATAATATTCCCGTTGCCAAAAAATCAAGTGGCAAGGAATCGATCGCAGGACGAAAGCAAATCTGGCGCAGTTTCGAGAATGGAGTGATCACAGGCGATCTCCTCACCCATGCTTCTGCGAATTCTCAATTCGATGAGCAACCCTTATTAAAACTTATTATGCAGAAAGGCGAGTTGTTGCAGTCCTTGGATGAATTTAGTGATTTAGAGGCGATCGCTGATCGTACTCATAAATCAGTACAGTCTCTGCCCCAATCAGTTCGCAATATCACTCAACCTGCGACAATTCCTGTAGCGATCGATATGACGGTTTAAGCCCTTAGCCTATCCATCTATAGCCCATAGAAATATGTGGAAGTGACGCAAAGCGTCACTTCCACATATTTCTATGGGTTTTAAGTCAGCGCAAAGCGCTGTAAGACACTTAAAAGTTGCGATAGAATGTAGCAAAGCGATATACAACGAACATACAAACCTATGCCACGTTATACAGGAATTTCTAACGAAGCCTTTCGCCATCCCCTCGATCGCCAAGCCGAACAAGCCCTCCGCAGCGTCCCAGGGTTCGATCTCGTGGCGGGTAAATTCGTCGAGTTTATGTACGAACGGCCTCAGACCATCTATCACATCGGCAATAGTATTCAGGTTAGTCATCGTCAATACGCCACGATTCATCGCATATTTCGCGAATGTATTGCCGATCTCGATGTGCAGCCAGAACCAACCCTGTTTGTCTCACAAAATCCTGCTGCCAATAGCTATGCACTCGGCAAAGATCATCCCTACATTGTGATTAATTCGGGTTTACTAGACCTATTGACCGAAGATGAGATTCGCGCCGTGCTTGCCCATGAACTGGGACATATCAAATGTGGGCATACGACTTTGATTCAGATGGCAATGTGGGTGATGAGCGTTGTCTCGACCATTAGTGAAATGACCTTTGGTTTAGGCGGAATTGTCAGTAGCGGTTTGATTTATGCATTTTTTGAATGGCGACGTAAAGCTGAACTATCAAGCGATCGCGCTGCATTACTAGTAACCGATGAAATTGATACGGTTCTCTCGACAATGATGAAACTATCGGGTGGAAGTTCTGCTTTTGCCCATGAGTTGAGCTTACCTGAATTTATCCGACAATCCGATGCTTATCAAGAATTAGATAAGGACAATCTCAATCAGATTTATAAATTCATGCTCTACAATGGATTTGGAGCGGGTTCAATGCTCAGCCATCCATTTCCCGTGGAGAGAGTACATTATGTGCGTGAATGGGCTGATTCAGAAGAGTATAGCAATATTAAAGCTGGTAACTATAGGCGCGGCGATACTACTGGGGCTGTCGATGTGTCGCAAAGTCCTAATGAAGAGAAGAAGTCTGAGACAGAAGCAGAGCGTCTAAAGCGTCAAATTGATGAGCTTCAAGACGAAATCAACCGCATTAAGCGACAATAAATTTTAAAAGAGCCGCTTTGCGGCTCTTTTAAAATTTTCTAGGACTTACGCAGAAATTGCTAAGACCCTCACCCCTAGCTCCTCTCCCAAAAAGGGAGAGGGGAACAAGAAAAATATCTTACTCCCCTTCTCCCGTTCTGGGAGAAGGGGTTGGGGGATGAGGGCAATTTGGATTTTGCGTAAGTCCTATTTTCTTTGCTTTTAACGCAATAGTTTACTTGAGCGGAATCTCAATCACAAACTCACTACCATTCCCAATCTCTGAATTAAAAGATAACTTACCACCGTGATTTTCAGTCACAATTTGATAGGCGATCGATAACCCTAGCCCCGTTCCCTTGCCTACAGGCTTAGTTGTAAAAAACAAATCAAACAAACGATTGCGTAACTCTTCAGGAATTCCACCCGCATTGTCCGCGATTTTAATCATTAAGAATTCGTCGTTTTGAGAATTGGTTTGAATTGCTGTCTGAATAGATATTTGCGAAACCTTGCCATCTGGACGCACCCATTCAGGTTGATTATTGATCATCTGCCAAGTTCCGTTTGCCAAAGCATCTTCTTCGATCGCATCGATCGCATTGGTCAACAGATTCATAAATACTTGATTTAGCTGTCCTGCATAGCATTCCACTTCGGGTAGATCCCCATAGTTTTTGTTAACCAAGATTTTAGGACGTGTAGCTGTAGCCTTGAGCCGACTCTGGAGAATCATGAGCGTACTATCAATTCCTTCATGAATATCAACTAACTTAAATTTAGCTTCATCACTACGCGAGAAATTATTCAGCGATCGCACGATTCCTTGAATGCGCTCGGCTCCGACCCGAATTGAACTAATTAACTTCAGAAAATCATCGCCGATGAAATCAACATCAATTTCTTGCAGCTTTTGGCGAATAGGTTCTACAGGACTGGGATAATGGGTACTGTAGAGCTTAACCAAGTTCAATAGCTCTGATGTATATGTATCAGCATAGGAGAGATTTCCATAGATGAAGTTTACAGGATTATTAATTTCATGGGCAATTCCTGCCACTAACTGTCCCAGCCCCGACATTTTCTCAGCTTGGATTAATTGAGACTGGGCATTTTTTAGCTCATTTAAAGCTGTTTCCAACATGGTGGCTTGGAGGCGATATCTTTCCTCAGAGGCGCGAACTAGAGATTCGTCCGCAAGGCGCTCCGTGATATCACGCAAACTCCAAACTCGACCACCCGAACTATGCATCGAATTCTGGGGTTGAGAATAACATTCTAAAGTGCGACCATCATCTAATTCCACAATTTCAAAGGTATTTTGATCTTCATTAAGATCTTTGCCAAAATTATGAAAGTGACTAGATGACAGAATTCGGGTGATCACATATTGCAGAATATGTGAATCATCATGGGATGTAAAAATGCGATCGGGAATAGATAGAAGATCGACAAATTTTTGATTGCAAATAATGATATGGCTAGTTGCATCTAAGACGAGAATACTATCCGCAGTTGCTTCCAGAGTCGCACCAAGGGCGGCAAAGCTCTTATTGATCTCCTCTTCGGCAACTTTGCGATCAAGCATATTCGTGCAAATATAAGTCGTGCCAATCACTTCTCCTGTTGATCTATTAACAGGATTTACTCTTAAGGCGATCGGAATATGTTGTTGATGGCGATCGCTCATCTCTATTTCGCCTGACCAAGCATTACCTTGGATCACCGCGTTGCGAATTTCTGCGGCAATTTGAGAATCAACAAATAAAGATCGAAAATTTACAGATTGTTGTAAGGTTGGGAGATCATAATCAAACAAGTCGTTAAAAGCAGAGTTAATATAGATCGGTTTGCCAGCAAAATCGACAATGCAAACAGCATCACTAGCACTTTCTAAAGCTGTACCAATTTGGTTGAATGCATCTTCAAGATCTTGACGCTCTAATAATTCTTCTTCGAGATGGTGTTTTAAATCCTCAGATGAATGGTGATTACCTGCGCGATCGCTCATGCGATCGCTTACTCGATCGCCTAAAGGTTGACTGGAAATAATTACGCCACCCGCAGCCCCATCGTCTGTATACCAAGGCTGTACTTCCCATTGAAATAGTTTGGATTCATTACCACGAATTACAATCTCAACTTCCGTGGAATAATGCATTTGTCCACCCGTTAAGCAACGCTCCAAACCCTGCTGATGGGCTTGAGTAATCGCCAATGAGTTATGAATATCCGTGCCAATTAGCTTGAGTCGGGGTA
>JANMFC010000498.1:0-2401 GCA_031377675.1 Pseudanabaena sp. OTE_70b_metabat_355
TAGAAATCCAAACAAAACCATTTTGCTCTTGAAAATGCGGTGAAGGAGAGCCATATTTACTCATGAGATCAATCATGGATTCACCAGCATCAGGAGCAAGCGCCGCAATATACACCAAACCAGCAACTCGTTTGTCGTTGCCAACTGTAGTAATAACGAAACCACCCCACGAATGACCAACCAAAATACAATCTCCCTCAATGCGATCCAGAGCGCGTTTCGTTGCAGCTATATCATCTTCTAGAGATATAAGTGGATTTTGGACAGCGATAACTTGATAATCTTCCGCTAAAAGGAGCGGGATGAGTTCACTATAACAAGAGGCATCCGTCCAAAAGCCATGAACTAGTACACGCTGGCTAAAGTAACAAAACGTGAAGATTATGAGAACAACAAGCCAAAACAAGGGATAATATAAAGAGGGTGAGTAGGAGGAAAAAGAGATGTCAGCCCCGAAAACAATAGAAATTAAAGTCAGCGAACAGCAGAAAGCAATTCTTGAAGAGATAAGTAAGAGTCGGACGAAAGCCGCTAGACTGGTAGAACGGGCAAAAATCATTTTGCTTGGTTCAGAGCAGGTAAGTGGCAAAGAAATAAGCGA
The DNA here is from genome assembly GCA_031377675.1 of Pseudanabaena sp. OTE_70b_metabat_355. Classification (GTDB taxonomy): domain Bacteria; phylum Cyanobacteriota; class Cyanobacteriia; order Pseudanabaenales; family Pseudanabaenaceae; genus Pseudanabaena. Next base: position 602 of record JANMFC010000498.1, read on the forward strand.
GAAGCTTGAGTTGAGTCGTAGCCAAGTGTGGGTATGGCGAAAACGATGGTCGGAGGTGCAAGGAGAGCTAGAGAAACAAGAACAAGAAGGTCTGAGTGTCAAAGAAGAATCAAAACGGATTGAGGGAATACTTGATGACCGAGCGAGGGCAGGATGCCCTGCCAAATTTGAAGTAGAAACAATCCTGAAGATTTTACTGGTAGCGCAGGAAGAACCCGAAGAAAGTGGAAGACCCGTGAGCCATTGGACACCAAGGGAATTGAGGCAGGAAGTGCTCAAACGAGAGATCGTAGATGAGATATCGACAAGGAGTGTCGGTCGTTTTTTAAAAATGAGGGTAGCTTAAAGCCCTCTCGATATCAGCGATGGCTGAATCCTGACGTTGAGAATTTAGCGGAGTTAAATGCTCAGGTAAAAGCTGTGTGTAAATTATACGAAGAAGCACCGCAACTGCACAGTCAAGGTACACATGTAATCAGTACGGATGAGATGACTGGTATTCAAGCGTTAGAAAGAGTGATTATGCCCATGGAAATGAGACATCCGCAAAAGATTGACCATGAGTATGTGCGACATGGCACAGTCACATTAATTGCTAACTGGGAAGTGGCGACAGGTAAAGTAATCAGTCCCTCTTTAGGCGCAACCCGCACCGAAGCCGATTTTGCCAATCATATCGCGAATACTGTGGCGCTCTCTCCCAACGACAGTTGGATTTTCATCTCAGATAATCTCAATACTCACCAATCTGCCACATTGGTTGAGTGGGTTGCCGAGGTCTGCCATCTTGACGACCCACTTGGTGTTAAGGGTAAGTCGGGTATTCTTGCCACTCAACCCTCCCGCGTCTTGTTTCTCACTGACAAAAGTCATCGTATTCATTTTGTTTACACTCCCAAACATTGTTCTTGGTTGAATCAAGTTGAGTGTTGGTTTAGCATTCTTGCCAGACGTTTGTTGCGGCGCAGTAGCTTTTTATCTGTTGAGCATTTGAGTCGGAAAATTATCGCTTTTATCAACTATTTTAATGAACTTTTATCCAAACCTTTTAAATGGAAGTTCCGTGGTTAGTGTCTTGTTACTTCAGCCAGCCTGTATTAGATTCTTGACGTACCACTCAACCCCGTTAATGCCCCTGTAACCCGAAGCCACAGCTAACCAAAACTGAAGTAATACATTTAGCGATCGCCTCAATGCTTGGCTATATTCCCAAACTTTTTCTACCAAAATAGTTTGACAATTTGGACATAAAAAACACTAAAAAATAACGCCAATATCCCTGTACCCCAAAGCCACAGCTAACCAAAACTGAAGTAATACACTTAGCGATCGCCTTAATGCTTGGCTATATTCCCAAGCTTTTCTGCCAAAAAGTTTGACAATTTGAGGATAAAAAACACTAAAAAAATAGCGCCAATGTTGCTAAATCCAAAAATTATAGAGGACTGAAAACCTTTTGGAGCAAGGAATACATTCAAATCAGAATTGAGATTTTGATGGTTTCAGTACTGCGATCGCTAAATTAGCGATTTTTTCAAACAATCAAATTGCTACTTATAAGCTAACCATGTACTTTACAAGAAATTATTTATGGACAAAATCAGTTTGCTATTCATTTTACTGGCAGGCATCTTTGTTATTAACCTTGTTTTGAGGTCACAAAGCGATTTTTCTCTTGAATTGGGGAAAGACGGTTTGTCTATGACTATCAAGAAATCCGAAAGCAATAAGTCAATGAAGACTAATTCAACCTTTAATTGATTTTGCTAGTGGCAAACAGCACTCTAGTACTAGAGTGCT
>JANMFC010000504.1:0-13757 GCA_031377675.1 Pseudanabaena sp. OTE_70b_metabat_355
CGGCGCTTCGCGCCGCCACTCGCTTCTTAGGTTTTGATTTGTCTTAAGGCAAGTGACTACAGCTATAAAAGCATAAATTAATAGGGCGGCGAAGCCGCCCTATTAATTTATGCTTTTAATTGCGAATTTGCACAGGCATGAGCAGGTAAGTCATCTTAGATGCGCCAATCGGTACAAGTACCGCAGGACTGGTGGGGTTATTAAGCTGAATTTGAATTTCATTACTAGGCAATGCTTTTAAGCCGTCCAGCAAATATTTGACGTTAAAGGCAATTTCCACATCTTCACCCGAAACTTGGGCGGGTAGAGATTCACGTCCTGCGGCAACATCAGGCGCTTCTACAGACAAGGAAATCTCCTGCCCTGTGGAGTCAATCGTGATTTTGACAATGTTGTTTTTTTGGTCAGCCAACACCGCAATTCGTTCTAGTGCCGATAGAAACAATTTGCGCTCTAAAGTGACTTTGCGCTCAAATTGATTGGGGATCAACTGGCGATAGTTGGGATAACTGCCATCTAGCAATCGCGAAATCAAGATTTGATTAGCACTTTGGAAAATCATATTGGCGCGATCAAACTTAACCGCGATCGCCCCTTCCGTTTGTTGATTGAGCATCCGTTCTAGTTCACGCAATGCTCGCGAAGGAATTGTTACTTCCAGATTGGTGGTCACGGTATCGCCCGTCACAGGTGGCTCATCCGCATCCAAAAATCCTGTCTGCAACACGGACAAGCGATGTCCATCGGTAGCGGCAAACTCAAGGCGATCGCTGGTTGCGGTGAGATGTACGCCTGTGAGAATGCGTTTGGTGTCATCCGCTGAAGTCGCAAACAAAGTCGCGGCAAGCCCGTTCAACATTGATTCCACAGGCAGATAAGTAGTTTCGCCATCTTCACCGATTTGAGGCAACTCAGGAAATTCTTCGATGGGTAAGCCGTTCATCTGGTAACGTCCAGAACCACAGACAATCGTGACGACCGTGTTTTCCTTTTCAAAATTGATCGTGATGTCCTCATCGGGCAGCCGCGAGACAATATCGTTGAGCAGCTTTGCAGGTAGGGTAATCGATCCCCCATCCACAACTTGAGCAGGGAACGACACCTGAACGGCAATGTTCAAGTCAAAGGCAGTCAGTCCAAGGCTTTGATTGGTGCTGTCAGCGTCCAAACGAATATTTGCCAAGATCGGGTGAGTGGGGCGGGAAGCGACAGCACGACCGACAATGGCAAGATTCGCAGCGAGTTGGGTTTGAGGGCAGACTAGTCGCATAGTTGGGGGAGTGCTTTTCTAAGCTAGAGGGGGATAATTAATTTGCAAGTCAGCCATAGATTTTAGCTGAATTTTGAGATCGCTTGAGGTTTAGATTTTGAAAATTGGTCGGTCAAGTCAAGAAAACTGGGATGAGGCAATAACTAGGCAACTTTCTTGGAGACTGCTTGAATTTCAAGTTGAATTTAGCAAGTTGAATTTAGCAAGTTGAAATTCGGGAAGTTTGATTGGGAATCTAGCTTGAGGCTTTAGTTTGAGATTGATTTTGGGTGCTTATTCAAAAATATCAAGTGAAAATTTAGGGAAAATAGAAATTTTAAAATCGGGATTAAAAATTTGGGAATTTTCAAAAACAAAGTTTAAACCTAAAAAAAAATATACAAAAAAAGTTCGGTTCAAAAAATAAAAAAAGTCGAGAAAAAAAAATTGAGCAAGTTTTTGAATCAGGTTTTTTAATTTTTGATTCGTTAGTTTTTCAATTTGTGGATGCTAATCATACCATCGTTGGAATTTTTTGTACGACCTAAAGTAAATTTGTTTTCTCGTTCTTTTTTCGTCTCAACTCTTTATTACTCTTTAAGAATAAATAAATCTAAGATAGTAGTAGTAGGGGCTGTGGAAAATGTGGAAAACTATAACAAAAGCATACACAATTAGGCTTCCAGCGTTTTTTACCTGTGGAAAACCCTGTGGATAAAGTGGCTAGTTTTCCACAGGGTATAAATACCTATTAAAAGTTTTCCACATTTATCCCCAAGTTATCCCCAGTTTTTGGATGCTTTTCCACAGATAATTTGGAGTTATTAACAGGTTTTCCACAGGCAAAATCACGATTTGGTGATTTTAGGGATTAATTAACAGCCAAAACAAATATTAAAATCATAGATAAAAGTCACTAATTGATGTTCAAAAGTTTTGCGATCGCCTTTTTATTATTATTTTCTATAAGGCATATAATTCCGAAAAATTCACTTTAGAGCAGATTGAAATTGGGTTGACTTACAGCTTTATGCTGTAAGTCAAGAGATTGATCATTCCCATTCAATCGTGCCAGGGGGCTTAGAAGTAATATCGAGTACCACACGATTCACCCCTTTAACCTCATTGACAATGCGATTAGAAATAGTCTCCAATAACTCATAAGGAACTCTTGCCCAATCCGCCGTCATGCCATCCTCACTGGTGACTAGACGCAAGACGATCGGGTGCGAATAGGTGCGCTTGTCACCCATCACGCCCACACTGCGGACGGTTGGTAATAGCACCGCAAAGGCTTGCCAGAGATTATTGTACTGCCCTGAACGATTGACTTCTTGACGCACGATCAGATCGGCATCGCGTAAAGTATTCAGGCGATCGCTAGTAATCTCACCAATAATCCGAATCGCTAACCCCGGACCGGGAAACGGCTGGCGCTTGACGATTTCTTCGGGTAGTCCCAGCGCCGTCCCCACCTTCCGCACTTCATCTTTAAACAATTTGCGAAGTGGCTCGACAAGCGTAAAGCGGAGATTATCAGGCAATCCACCGACATTGTGATGACTCTTGATTTTGACTGCAACCCGCTTACCAGTAACGGGATCAGCATTGGTATCCGCCGATTCAATCACATCAGGATAGAGTGTACCTTGAGCGAGAAAATCAAAAGGTCCTAAACGACTGGATTCCTCTTCAAAAACATTGATAAACTCACCACCGATTAACTTGCGCTTCTGTTCAGGATCGGTAACTCCTTTGACTTTCTCAAGGAAGCGATCGCGGGCATTGACATATACCACATTAATGTGAAACTGCTCTTCAAATAGTTTCACGAGGCGCTCTGGTTCTAGCTTCCGCATGAAACCTTGATCGATAAACATACAGGTGAGACGATCGCCGATCGCTTTATGCAATAAAAAAGCAAGTGTAGAAGAATCAACCCCACCCGATAGAGCCAGTAATACACTTTTATCCCCAACCTGTGCGCGAATTTCGCGAATCGAAGTTTCAATAAAAGCTTCGGTCGTCCAACTAGGCTCACATTGGCAAATGTGATAGACAAAATTGCGAATCATCGCCATGCCGCCTTTAGAATGGACGACTTCAGGATGGAACTGTACGCCGTAGAGTTTGCGATTATGATCAGCGATCGCCGCACAGGGAGTATTCGCAGTATGGGCTAAAATCTCAAATCCCGTTGGCAAATCAATTACTGAGTCGCCGTGACTCATCCACATCGTGGTTCCTGTATCGACATTGGTTAGCAAATCTGTAGGATCATCAATTTGCAATTCCGCTTTACCATATTCCCCGCGATCGGCTCGCTCGACCTTGCCGCCAAGTTGTTTTGCCATCAGTTGCATTCCATAGCAAACTCCGAGAATGGGAATCCCCAAGTTAAATATCTCAGGATCGCATTGGGGCGAATCTTCGTCATAAACGGAATCTGGTCCGCCTGATAAGATGATTCCCTTAAGATTTAATTGCTGTAATTTTTCGGCGGAACTATGAAAGGATAAGACTTCAGAATAAACCTGTGTCTCACGAATACGGCGAGCAATTAACTCGGAATATTGTGAGCCAAAATCGAGAATGGCAATCATGGAACGTTGGTTAATATTGTCTGTGGTGTGATTGTGAGCTTGATTAGAGTCTGGACTAGTGGCAAGAGCATTTTCAAGGTTTTGGATGCGATCGGATGATGTTGGGGGTGAAGAAACCACAGTAGATACCTCTATCCTATTAGCGATAGCATTTGACGACATGATAAGGCTGATGGGTAAGCCGATTGCTACAAAAAAGTAGCTATTCCTACAATGCTAGCAAAACAGTAGCTGTTTATGATTTTATTTATGATTATGAGTAATTAATTGCGATCAAAAATCTCTAACTTTTTCGTGGTGTGATGAGCGACAATTAGGCTTGATGAAAAATCAACAAAAACATTTGAGACATTAAGTATGCGCCGTGCGGTTTTATGTGGATATTACGGAATGGGTAATGGTGGTGATGAAGCTTTGCTTGCCACATTGCTGCAAATGTTGCCCAAGGATGTCCAACCGCTTGTATTGTCGGCAAATCCTAAAGCCACCGAAGATTTACACCGAGTCCAAGCTAGCGATCGCTATTCAGTATTTTCGTTAATTAATGAATTTAAGCGATCGGATTTATTTATTTGGGGTGGCGGTAGTCTGATGCAAGATGCTACCAGTGCCAGAAATCCGATTTATTATGGGGGATTGATGGGTTTAGCGCAGGGTATGGGCTTAGAGACGATCGCATGGGCGCAGGGAGTCGGTCCGCTCAACCGCAAGCTTAGTAAATGGATATCGCAACGGGCTTTTCAGGGATGTACATTGGTATCCGTGCGCGATCGCCAATCCGCACAGTTACTCGCTAACTGGCAAGTTGAAAGTGTGGTTGCCCCCGATCCTGTGTGGGCGCTAGAAGCGACGGCGATGAATATTTACCCTGATTTGGGTACAACTCGTGTAGCGGTAATTTTGCGATCGCATCCTGATTTAACTTCCTGTCGGCTTGCCACGATTACTGAAGCTTTACAAAAATTGCAAGCGCAAAGGGATGTCGATATCTTGTTGATTCCCTTTCAACCAACCCAAGATAAGGCGATCGCCCAAGCAATTTGTGATTCTCTCAATGATAAATGTCCGAAAAAGAGCCGCATTATTATTCAAAAAGATCCCCGTTGTCTGAAAGGGATTTTTCGCGCTGTGGATTTGGCGATCGCGATGCGTTTACATGGATTGATTATGGCTGCCTCGGAAGGCTGTCAATGTTCAGCGATTAGCTACGATCCGAAAGTTAGCTATTTAATGGAAGATTTAGGGATCTCTGGTTGGGAATTGACGAGTCTGCCTGAAGATGCTCAAGTGCTTACCGATCAATGGATTAACTCTCTAGAAAATCGCGATCGGGCGATCGCGACTCGTGTTCATGAACTTAAACAACAAGCATTAATTCACAAAAAACTATTAATTTAAGAATTACTTTCTACGGTCAGAGACTCTAAGAGATTCCCCTCAATCCCCCTTTTTAAGGGGGAAGAAGATAATTTAATTTATTCTCCCCCCTTTCGTAAGGGGGGCTGGGGGGATCTAGGCAATTCTTAAATGTTTTCTAGGCAACGGGAGTGAGCTTGACCTTAACGATGATGTCGTTGTAGTCAAAGTCACCGCCACTGGGCAGATCTTCAAATCCAAAGGTATTGTTACCTAGCAAACGGATGTGGTCAACCTTGTCTGTGTTTGCACCCAAAAATGGGAAGTAAACAGCAGGATCATTATTAGGATTGCTTTCCAAAAGTGCCGATGGACTGCCATTAATCACAATGAAGGGCGCAAAGATCGAGCCAGCCTTGAAAAGCCCAGAACTGGTTTGAGTCGATTGATTCGCCACAGTCAAATCAATGCCAGCAATTTGACCCGCAACCGTTCTTGGTGCAAAATTTTTTATCAAATGGAATGTTCTTAAAGGGGGGAACGAGCTAGAAAAACCATTTTCAATAGTATTTAATCTATGGAAACCAGTTGTCAAACAAGGCAATCTCGGTGTCAGTCGCAACAAAATTTTTTGTCGAAATAGAGTATTCTTAAAAACACGCAGAACTAGGAAAACCATTTTAAAAGTATTTAGGCAATCCATGCAAACTAGTTCTCAAGCAAAGCAAACTCGGTATCAGCCAAAGCAATTTACTGCCGTTTTGGATAGGCTGAAACGACAGCAAGTCAGTGGTATCGTCCATATCACCGCAAATCTTGATGTAACGAAGAGCTTGCGATCGCGTATTTTAGTGTTGCGTAATGGCAACCCTGTTTACGCGGGAATTGCGATTCCTGAAAATGTGGCATTTGTGAGAGCGGTAGCAACAAAGCTCGATCGCCGTTTGGTAGAGACAGCCATTAAATTTGCAGCGCCGAAGTTAACCAACCCAAAATCGATCCGCGAATTGTTAGAGATCATTGTGCGGCTCCGCACTCTGTCATGGATAGAGATTGAAAAGCTAGTTTTAGATCAGGTCGCCCAAACCATAGAGCAGCTATTACTCCATGCAGGACAAATTCACCTTGAGCAAGGTACTCAACAAGATCTTGATTTTGACCTTACCCATAATGAGTCGGGGCAAGGGCTAGACTGGTCGCAACTGAAGCTAAGAATCCAGCAACGTCAACAAATTTGGCAGACTCTCGCACCCTTAATTCCATCGATGGATGAGATACCGCGTTTGCCAGCGAACGGGTTGGCTCGTGGTCTAGATGAGCTAGTCCGTAAGCAATTGGTGGAGCAGGTAAATGGAAAAATGTCGATAGTTGAGATCGCAGAACAGCTTGATCGAGATCCCTTGGAATTAGCGAAAGCTTATTACAAGTGGGTAGAGAATGGTTGGATTACCTGTCAATCTCTACCTATTCAATCAGCCAATCAATTAATCAATCAATCTGTAACGACTGATAGTGGCTCTAAACCAATTGACTTACCTATTGCGATCGCAAATAAGAATCGCCACCTGATTTTGGTTGTAGATGACAGTATGATTGTGCAAACTACGATGAAGCGCATCCTTGCTGATCACTATGAGGTAATACTCGCGAGTAATGCGATGGTTGCTTTAAATATCCTCACCACCAACCAAGTATCGGTGATGTTACTTGACGTGACCATGCCTGATATTGATGGTTTAGAATTTTGCAGAACCTTACGAAAAATGCCTAAATTCAGGAATTTACCGATCATTATGCTTACAGCCAAAGATACACTCGTGGATAAATTTCAGGGATTTATTGCTGGTTCTAACCAATATTTATGCAAACCTGTCGATTCTGTAAAATTACTGGAATTTATTGCCTCATATACAAAACCATGAAGACAAAACCATGAAGAATTTTTGCTTAACGCCTAAATGTTTAACGACTAAATGTTTAACGCCTAAATACTATGGACTCTAAACCTTATCTCATCTTCAGCCTAGATAACGCACAGTATGGGATCGAAGCCAATCTGGTAAAAGAAATTTTTGCCCTGCCAGAACTTACCACTCTTCCCGAATCTCCCACTGACATTATTGGCATTCTCGACCTTCGGGGGGAGGTTGTGCCGATCATGCACTTGGCGTTGCGTCTAGGAGATTCGCATCGGCTATGTCAAGTCAGTGATCAAATCATTGTCCTTGATTGGGCGGGTTTACAGATTGGGCTGGTGGTCGATCAGGTCAGGGAAATGTCGGTAATTGAGAGTGAAGATATTCAGGCTCTGTTAGATTACGGCAGGGTAAAAAGTGTCAACCCCGCCTTTATTGCTGGGATTGCCAAAATAGAGTCAGAACTGGTGATGTTGCTCAATCCTGAAACTTTGATTCGACAGCCTGAGCAGGTAGCGGCGATGATCTGGGGTGGGGGGAGTCAGTTTACGATGACTCCAGACATTCTGATCGATGCTGAGGTGATGGATTTCATCGATCAAGAAGAGATTTCATCATCATCGCAAATTGAGAAATCCACATTTGGTTTGCCCAGATTTGGCAGCTTTTGCGATCGCTACTGCCCGCAAATCTCAGTCGCCGATCGCGCAATTTTGCAACGCCGTGCCGAAGCTCTGAGACTACCGATGGAAAGCCTAACTGACTCGGCAGGGCTGTTACCGATTGCGATCGTCAATCTTGGCGGCGAATCTTTTGGGCTGGAGCTAACCGTTGTTAAGGAATTTACGAGTATTCGCAATCTCACGCACATTCCTTGCTGTCCTCAGCACATTGTCGGCAACATGAACTTGCGGGGAGAAATTGTGACGCTCGTCGATATTCGCCATGTTTTAAATCTGCCTGCTAAGCCTGTCAAGGTGGGCAGTCAAACCGTTGTAGTTCAGGTGGAGGATATTCTGGCTGGCTTGCCTGTCGATGGGGTATCTGATGTTCTGTATATCAATCCTGCTGAGATCAAGCCAGTCCCGATCGCTTTGCAGACAAGTGACGCGGTCTATTTACAAAGCACTGTTCTAGTTCGGGATCTCACTCTTGGGATTTTGGATCTCCGCAAAATCATGATGCAAGGAGGATTGGAGGTGAATGATGGATGAATAAGTAGGATAAGTGACGCAAAGCGTCATCCATCTTAGAGCAGTTTCCATTTTTCTTTACAACGATATCAAAACTACAACAAGGAGATAAATCATGGCTTTAGGTACTCGCGGAATCACGGCTTTAGGAGTTCGCGGCAAACTCTTTATTGGTTTCGGCGCGATCATTACCCTCTCAGCAGGATTAGGTGTAATTGGTCTACTAAATACAGCTCAGCTTGGTCGTGAAGTGGAAGATATTTATAAGAACGAACTAGTGGGTGCAGTCAAACTGGCTAATGCGGAATCAGCGTTGTGGAATCTGCGGTATGGATTTCCCCAGTTCCTAGTTTCGGCAGATAACCGCCCCAAAGTATTGGAGGAGGAACCCAGACTTTACAAAGTCGTTGATGAAAACCTCGCTACTTTTAAAACTCTGGAGCTAAGCCCAGCGGAAAAAACACTTTTTGATAAGTTGGAAAATATTTATCGGCGTTATGTAGCCGCACGTCCAAGATGGTTTGACTTGGTTCAGGCGAATAAGCTCAAAGAAGCCGCTGAATATCGCGCCGACACTACCACCCCCTTTGGAGCAGAAACCGTTAAGTTGTTTAATGAATTGATCGAGCTTCAACGCACAACGGCTGAGGCAAAATTTAATTCAGTCCAAAATCAACAAAGACTTTATGGGAATATTCTGCTCGTGTCACTGCTCGTGGTACTCAGTGCATCTGTTTTCTTGATTTTACTGCTCAGCAGAAACATTACTGATCCATTGATTGAATCAGTTAACCTCCTTTCCTCATCATCTTCAGAAATTTCTGACACGGTCGATCAACAAGACCGCACGCTTGCTCTACAAGCTAATTCTGTCAGTGAAACCACCACCTCGATCGAAGAATTGGGAGTCTCTTCTCGAAGATCTGCCGAGCAAGCCGATAAATCAGCGATTCTGGCGAAAAATGCTCTCGATGTATCAGAAAATGGCTTGCAGTCAGTTCAAAAGACAACTGAAGGGCTGAATAAGCTCAAAGATAGTGTCCAGAGCATCGCGGAACAAATTATGCGTCTGAGTGAACAGACTGGGCAAATCTCTGGCATCACCGCTCTGGTGGGGGACGTGGCGACCCAGACTAACATGCTAGCTTTAAATGCTGCGGTAGAAGCGGCTCGTGCGGGCGAGCAGGGTCGTGGCTTTGCGGTGGTTGCGAGTGAAATTAGGAAGCTGGCGGATGAAAGTAAAAAATCCGTTGAACGCATTAACCAACTGGTCACAGATTTACAAGCAGCGATGAGCAGCACCGTGATGGTTACCGATGAAGGAGCCAAAACTGCTAACAGTAACATTCAACTCGCTGAAGGTACTGCTGATGCATTTAGAGCGGTGGTAACAGAAATTAATGCTGTGTACCTAAACAACCAAGAGATTGCACTCAGTTCTAAGCGACAGGCTGTGTCTGTGCAGCAGGTGGTGTCCGCGATGAATGCAATTAACCTAGGTTCCAAAGAGACTGCTTCTGGTGTAGCAGAAGTCAAGAATAGTACGGAGCGCTTGAGGGGGATCGCCGTTCAACTCAAGAAAGTATCACAGGGTGCGACCAAAATTTGAAGCAGTTTTTAAAATTTGGAATAGCAATTACTGAATGCCATGATCATCGAAGACGAAGAACTACGGAGCCTCTATAAGGTCGCCAGTACAGAACATATCCAGAAAATTGAAGACGGTATCCTTTACCTAGAAAAGCATCCTCAAGACATCGCCAAATTAGAAGATCTGCTGCGCGAAGCCCATTCACTTAAAGGCGATTCGCGGATGCTTGGTGTCGGCGATGCGGAGACATTGATTCATCAGATCGAAGAGATTTTTGCATCGATCAAAAAGGGCGAAACTAACCTAACTCCCGATTTATGCGATCGCCTCTACAAAGGTGTTGATGCGATCGCTAAAATCGCCAATGAAGCCGTCACTGGCGAACCTGCTAACGTCAAGGTTTTTCATACCCTTGCCCAACTGATGGGTGCAGATGCAGATATAGAGATCGCTCCATCGGCGGATTCCATCAAACCAGATCAGGCTATTCCCGATCTGGATACCAGTGATGACGAACTCAATAACCTGTTCGCTGATTTTCTCAAAGAGACAAGTGCATCAGAACTTTCGCCAGAACTTTCGCCTAATAGCTCGACTCAATCAGATCTGGTAACTCAAACAGAATCGCCATCAGTCCTGCTTACTAACGATGAGGATCACCCAACGTGGGGAAGGCGAAAGACTGATATTGATCGCCAATCTGAGCCTATTACTGCCGAAGATTACCAAATCGACACGATTAGAGTCGAGTCATCTCGCTTGGATCGACTGCTCACACAGGCGAGCGAACTATTGGTAACTCAAGGGCGGTTTAGCGATCGCACCAGTGACATTCAATCAATCCAATCGCTATGGGAAGAATGGAGTCGCGAAACTTTTGTGAGCCGCACCGCCTTTGACCAACTAGAGCGGCGCTTGCAGGATGCTGAATTAAAGCCAATTCAGAAGTTTTATCACCAAGTTGACCAACGACTAGAGTTACTCGGTAAGGCGATCGAGCAATTAAAAAATGCTACCTCCGACAATACCGCGCGTTTAGAAGTCGTCAGCAAAGATCTCGAATCTGGTATCCGTACCCTGCGCCTACTGCCCATGTCCACAATTTTTAACTTATATCCGCGATCGGTTCGCGATATATCTAAACAACTGGGCAAGGAAGTAAATCTGATCGTTGAAGGTGGTGGAACCTTTGCGGATAAACAGATCTTAGAAGCGATGAAAGATCCACTCTCTCATCTGATTCGGAATGCGATCGACCATGGCATCGAATCGCCTGAAGAGCGGCAGAGACAAGGAAAACCACGCATAGCAACAATTCGGCTCAGCGCCTATCAAGTTGCTAGCTCTATATGCATAGAGGTAGAAGATGATGGGAATGGGATCGATATCGAGCAAATTAAACGCACAGCTATGCGTCGCAATCTGCACAGCGAATCAGAATTAGCAAGCATGAGTACCGCAAAGCTAGAATCTTTGATCTTTGCGCCTGGTTTCTCCACTCGTAGCAACGTCAGCGAGATTTCTGGTCGCGGCGTGGGTTTAGATGTCGTCAGAGCCAATGTCGAAAAGCTCAAAGGAAATTTACAACTTGACTCTACATTGGGTAAAGGTTGCAAATTCCGACTGACTTTAAATACCAGTCAGTCCACCACTCAGGTGATGATTGTGCAAGTGGCTGGGATACCCTATGCCATTCCTTTAGATGCTGTCCAGACCATGTTTCTAGCTTCTCCCCAAGAAATGTTTATGCTCAAAGGGAGTCAAACGATGACCTTTGAAGATGAGTCTGTCTCGATCGTCTGGCTAGCTGACTTGTTGGGCTTATCTGTGCAGGTTCCCACTACACCTGCTGCGATCGCTAATGGAACGCAAAGTGTGCCTTGTCTCATGATGCAGAATGGCACAGAACGCCTAGTTGTACTAGTAGATGCTCTCCTTGAGCAACAAAATATTGTGATCAAACCACAATGCAAGTTGCTGAAGCGAGTGCGGAATATTGCAGGCGCAACCATTTTGGGGAATGGCGAAGTTTGTATGGTACTCAATCCTCAAGATTTATTTAAATCCACAAAAAGAGGTACAGTATCAATCAGCGCCGAAAATTCAGCGCCGCAAGTGGCGGCTAAAACCAAAATCTTGCTCTGCGATGATTCCATTCCCATTCGTACTCAATTGAAGCGAATTTTGGAAGGATATGGCTACGATGTCACAGCAGCCATAGATGGTCAAGATGGCTTCGACAAACTCCGAATGGGCATATTCGATGCCGTGGTCTCGGATGTCCAAATGCCTAACTTAGATGGCTTAGGTTTAGCCCAAAAGATTCGCCAGTTCCCTGAATATGGCGAATTGCCGATTATTCTGATCACGACGCTAGCTTCGGATGAGGATAAGCGTCTTGGAATTAAATCTGGGGCTAACGCCTACATTACCAAAGGCGATTTCGATCAACGTGTTTTACTAGATACTCTTAGGAGATTGATTTAATTATGGCTACACCAATTAAGGTTTTCCTCGTCGAAGATTCTCAAGTTGCATTACAAATTCTCAAACGTCTACTTGATTCTGCCCCAGAAGTAGAAGTTGTTGGCACTGCATATGATGGAGCAGAAGCATTGGCAAAAATTCCAGCCTGTAATCCTGATGTAATTTGTACTGACTTGCAAATGCCTGTTATGGATGGATTTGACTTTACCCAAAAGGTGATGGCTCAATTTCCGCGCCCGATTCTAGTGGTCAGCAATGCTGTGCAGTCTGGGGATTTTGAAAATATTTACAAACTTATGCAACTCGGCGCTTTGGACTTTTTTCCTAAGCCCACCACAGGTTCGCCCACTGACTATGAAACCATGAAAGGCGCTTTGGTTACCAAAATTAAAGTTCTCGCTGCAAAACGATAATTAGGGACTTACACCAAATTGCTTAATTGCTCCCCAAAAATGTGGTGGCGGGCTTAGCCCGCCTCTCACATTTGAGCCGCCCAATTAAGCAATTTGGTGTACCTGATAAAATGACCATAGTTCCCCTATCTCACATATAGCCATGAGCCAACCCATCACCCTAGACGACATCTTCGCCCTCTTCCGCGGAAGCAAACAACAACGGACTTTGTTCGCTTAAATCCTTTGAATAGCTTCATAAGATAAGCCAGTCGATTCCACAATAATTTCTATAGCTACATTCTGCTCTTTCAATGCTTTGGCAACCTTCTCAACTCCCTTTTCAATCCCCTTTTCGATACCCTGCTCAATACCCTGCTCAAGCCCTTTCTCGATACCCTTCTCAATCCCGACCTTTTCACCCTTCTCAATCCCGACCTTTTCACCTTCTTCAAAGGCGGTATCAAATACATTTTTTATTTCTAGATACTGCACTAGACTCTTTTTATACTGCTCATACTGCTCTATATTTAAATGAGATATTTCTGCAATCTCAAACCCTTTCTGAAAGATCGGTTCATTCAGGATCGCAGGAATATGATTGAAACTTTCTAGATTTTTTAAAAAATACAGCCATTTATCGAAATGCGTTATTAATTCATCTTCTTGTTTGTTGAATAACGGCATTTGCAAAAACTTAAAGTTTAATTTATCAAAGAAAATATCGCCATCTTGATCTTTCAAACATACATCGCGTCTAAATTTAGGTGTTGTATTTTCGTCATACTCGAAATCTAAGATCGCGATAAAATAGATTGGTAATAATTGAAAACTCCAATCGCCCTTTTCCGATTGTTCGCGAATAGGGAATGTGGAATAGAACAAGGCTCTATCCTTAAAATACTTGATTTTTGCTTTCTGCATTTCCACAATAAACTTATCGCCAGTTCTACTCTCGCAGTAAATATCA
>JANMFC010000505.1:0-2938 GCA_031377675.1 Pseudanabaena sp. OTE_70b_metabat_355
CCCAAAAAGCTGTAGCGCTCGCTCAGCGAGCGCTACAGCTTTTTGGGTTTTCTCCCCGCCTTTACATAACATTATTTTTAGGATTTTAGGAAAGCAGACATGGTACAAATTCTCTACATACTCGCTTTTACGATTCTGTCGATTTTTGCCATCAGTAATCTTATCCGTAGCATGATTTCGCTTTCGCAAAATGAAGCGCGTAACTATCAAGGTAATCGTGTTCGTCGCACTGCGCCCCAATATAACCACCCTGAATTGTGGGATAAGGACGGTAAATATATTGACGAACCCTTAATGGTGATTCGGTCAATTGATGTGGATGATGCGCGATCTAGACTTGATGCTCTTTATAATTCTTCGCCTAGCGGTGAAAAATAATTTTTTTAAAAGCTTAAAGTAGCGGTGCTTTGCACCGCTACTTTAGTCTGTAGAGGTAAAATGTCCCATAGTTTATTAGTTTGTACGACCTGCGCTAGTACTTGGCAAAACGGCAAAAAAGTTGGTATTAGCGGTGGTGAAATACTGCTTAAAGAGCTTGAATTACTACATCAAGACTGGGAAAAGCGATCGCAGTTTGAGATTCGTGCCGTCTCATGTATGAGTGCTTGTAGTAAGGCTTGTGTGGTAACATTCGCATCGGCGGGTAAATATTCATATATATTTGGTGATCTGCCCCGTGATAGTGAGCATATCCCTGCCGCTGCATCGGCAATTATTGCTTGTGCTGAGCTATATAGCGATCGCCCCGATGGCACAATGGCATGGAAAGAGCGTCCAGAGCCGCTAAAGAATGGTGTAATCGCACGCATACCCCCTTTATAATCACCCCTTAAATAAGATTAATAACACCCCATGCAAGGCACGATCAGCGAAATTGACCTAAATACCGTTATTAACTTGATCGAGTTGGGGCAGCGCACTGGCGAATTGTTGATTGAGTCAGGTGACGGCAAGTTTTGGTTTTTATTTTTTGATAAAGGGCAGATAATTTATGCCACGGATACAGAAACTAATCTGATTCGCTTGCGAAATTATTTGTCGGCTTGGGGTCTAGATGATGCCCTCGATCGCTTAGCCACAGATAAGCTAGAGATTAACATCTTGGAATATGGTCAGATTTGGGCGCTACTAAAAGCCGATATTTTAAGCCCTGCTCAAGCTAAGTCGATTCTGGAAAATATAATTCGCGAGGTGCTGTTCGACATTCTCAGTCTCTATGAGGGTGCGTTTGTATTTGAGATTAGTCCTGCCCTCACTCCAAAATTAGCGAGTTTCAAATTCTCAGAAATCAGTTCTGAATATTCGCGACAGTTGCGCGAATGGAAGCAGTTTGCTCCGATTTTACAATCTATGGATCAAGCTCCAATCTTAATTGACGATTTGGTTAGTAATGAGGCTTTACCCCATTTGAGAACTTGGATTGATGGCAAAAATACAGTTCGGCAGTTATCTCGATATTCGGGGCTAGATATTTGTCAAGTTGGACATGAGATTTATGATGCGTTGATTGCTGGTGAGGTGGCGATCGCGCCCACCGAAATGAGCATTATTACCGAAGTAAAAGAATCGTCACCGAAAATTTTATGCATTGATGATAGCCAAACAATTTGCCGCGCTGTGGAATATATTCTTCGCAATCACGGCTATCAAATTATGGCTATTACTAGTCCGATTAGAGCGTTAAGTTTAATCTTTCAGCAGAAGCCCGATCTGGTTTTATGTGATATTTCGATGCCAGAGCTAAATGGTTATGAACTATGTGGAATGCTGCGTAAATCTACGGCTTTTGCGAAAGTTCCGATTATTATGCTGACAGGTAAGGATAGTTTTATTGATCGCGTTAAGGCAAGAATGGTGGGAGCAACTGAATATTTGACAAAACCGTTTGGAGAAAAAGAGTTGCTGACAACGGTAGAAAAATATATAGGATTTACGCAAAATAACCAAACGTAGGAGCAATTCATGAATTGCCCCTACCTTTAAATAAAGGTTTCGAGCTGATTTTGCGTAAGTTCTAATGGTTTCTAAGAATTGGCGATCGCTGTTTCTAAACTATCATCAGACTCAGAATTTGTTGGAGGTTTCAAATATCTTAATATAATAATTACAGATCCTAAATCTCAGCATCTACAGCCATGAGCCAACCCATCACCCAGACGACATCTTCGCCCTCTTCCGTGAAACCCAACAACAGGTATAGCTCACTCAAATCCTTTGAATAGCTTCATAAGATAAGCCAGTCGATTCTACAATAATTTCTATAGCTACATTTTGCTCCTTCAATGCTTTAGCAACTTTCTCAATACCCTTTTCAATGCCCTTTTCAATACCCTGCTCAATCCCCTTTTCAATACCCTGCTCAATGCCCTTTTCAATACCCTGCTCAATCCCCTTTTCAATACCAACCTTTTCACCCTCTTCAAAGGCTGTATCAAATACATTTTTTACTTCTAAATACTGCACTAAACTCTTTTTATACTGCTCGTACTGCTCTATATTTAAGTGAGATATTTCTGCAATCTCAAACCCTTTCTGAAAGATTGGTTCATTCAGGATCGCGGGTATATGATTGAAACTTTCTAGATTCTTTAAAAAATACAGCCATTTATCGAAATGCGTTATTAATTCATCTTCTTGTTTGTTAAATAACGGCATTTGCAAAAATTTAAAGTTTAATTTATCAAAGAAAACATCGCCATCTTGATCTTTCAAACATACATCACGCCTAAATTTAGATGTTGCATTTTCGTCATACTCGAAATCTAAGATCGCGATAAAATAGATTGGTAATAATTGGAAACTCCAATCGCCCTTTTCCGATTGTTCGCGAATAGGGAATGTGGAATAGAACAAGGCTCTATCCTTAAAATACTTGATTTTTGCTTTCTGCATTTCCACAATAAACTTATCGCCAGTTCTACTCTCGCAGTAAATATCA
>JANMFC010000042.1:0-13848 GCA_031377675.1 Pseudanabaena sp. OTE_70b_metabat_355
CATTCCCCCCTTTCTTTTTGTATCTTTTTACTCTGATTAGTAATCATTTTTGGAATATAAATACCTCTAATAATTAGGGCTTGCTGAAAAGAAGTAAAACCTTTACATGGAGTAGATTATAGGTCAAATAGTGTGTGGTCAGATACGGAAAAATGGGTTAAAATGGGTCAAAAGCCTAGGAATAGGGTAGAAAATGTACCGAAAATCAGCCGAAGAAATAATAGCAACTGAAAAATTTGAATTCGGGAAATTATCAGCAGATAATCGTTGGGTGGTAATGGCAAAGCAAATTCCTTGGACAGAATTTGAGGAAGAATATGCGAAAAACTTTTCAGACAAGGATCACGGAGCACCAGCTAAGTCATTTAGGATGGCTTTAGGAGCATTGATCATCAAAGAAAGATTAGGAATGAGTGATATAGAAACAGTAGAACAAATAAAAGAGAATCCATATTTACAATACTTTCTAGGAATGTCAACACATAGTAATGAAGCACTATTTGACGCATCAATGCTAGTACATTTCCGAAAAAGAATAGATGGGGAGTTGATGAATAAAATCAACCGAAAAATGGTAAAAAACAATGTAGAAATGGGAGAAGAGATTATAGAAAAAAAAAAGTCGTTAGGAGAAAATAGTGAGGAGACAAATCGGGGGAAACTAATATTAGATGCAACCTGTGCGCCAGCAGATATAAGTTATCCGAATGACTTAGGATTATTGAATCAAGTTAGAGAACACACGGAAAAAGTTATAGATATTTTATACAGTTCTGTTGAAGATGAAAACAAGAAGAAACCAAAGACCTATCGAAATACAGCAAGAAAAGACTACTTGGAAGTATCAAAGAAACGAAGAGTAACTAAAAAACAACGCCGAAAAGGTATCAAAAAGCAACTTCAATATATCAAAAGAAATTTAGCTCATATCAGGCTTCTGGGAAGTAATACAGGGTTTGGGATGCTGAGTGCTCAGCAACATAAAAAGATATTGGTTGCCTCAGAAATTTATCGTCAACAGTTATCGATGTATGAAACTAAAAGTCAGAGGATTGACTACAGAATAGTTAGTTTAAGTCAACCACATATTCGCCCAATTATTAGAGGTAAAGCAGGTAACGCTGTAGAATTTGGAGCTAAGTTGTCGGCTAGTTGTGTGAACGGGTATGTATTTTTAGACCGAATAAGTTGGGATAATTTCAATGAGTCTGGAGACTTAAAGATGCAAGTAGAAGAATTTAAAAAATATACAGGTTTCTATCCAAAATCAGTTCATGCAGATAAGATTTATCGCACGAAAGAAAATCGAGCTTGGTGTAAAGAGAAAGGAATTAGATTCAGTGGTACTCCTCTAGGTAGACCTCCCAAAAATGTTAGTAAAGAAACAAAGAAACAAGCTCAGTTAGATGAAGGTGTGCGTAACTGTATTGAGGGTAAATTTGGTGAGGGCAAAAGAAGATTTAGCCTTGATCGTGTGATGACAAAACTTGCGAATACGTCTGAAACTACCATTGCGATAACCTTTTTAGTAATGAATCTGTCCAAACTGCTTCGGCAGTTTTGCCGTCTTTTTTTGTGTCTATTCCAAAAACGAATATTTATTCTTCATTCCCTTCCTCCTATGATTATAAAAAGTTATGCTTAAATTTAATAATTCAACTAAGACTTATCTTTCAACCTCATTTTCCCTGCATCAATTTTTTACAGGGCTTTTCTAATACTTTTTCAGCAAGCCCTATGTAGAATAATCTCGGTTGATTCAAGAAATATCACGGAGTCGGCGCGGATTGGTTCGACTGAGAGTTCCGATGGTTCGATTTTGGTTAGGGTTATGGCTTCGCCCAATATCCAACTGGCGAAGTCTCTGGAGAAGCTTTCTGCTAAAAATTTACAAATGTTATCAATCATTGCGGAATTTTATCACCTCAGGCGGGAGGCTGTTAATTGTTCATTTAGCTTCTATGAAAAAAAGATTTTACAAAAATAAAGCTGTAAAAAATAAGTTTTCGCTATAGGGGCAGAGCATTCCCGCAGCAATCTCTAAATTCTGAAATCCCCTCCAATTGGGAAT
Organism: Pseudanabaena sp. OTE_70b_metabat_355; assembly: GCA_031377675.1. Lineage (GTDB taxonomy): Bacteria > Cyanobacteriota > Cyanobacteriia > Pseudanabaenales > Pseudanabaenaceae > Pseudanabaena. Next base: position 2,072 of record JANMFC010000042.1, read on the forward strand.
GCTCTGCCCACAACCTCACAACGCAGGGACAATTTATCGATTAAAGCGAAGAGGGTTTAGCATTTGCAGATCGAGATTGTCGTGCGAGTTTATCGTGCGAGTTTATAAAGTGTGGCGCAAATGCTAAACCCCTACGAGATTTATTGGTTATCTGCGGACTGATGAGCTTGCTGTATTTGCTAGGCAGGGCAATTTGTCCCGATATCCGCGATAATTAACAAGCCCCGAAATTAAACAACCTCTCTCCATGTTCACCTTCGCATTACCTAAAGGCTCACTGTTAAAAGACTCCATCAGCTTGCTGCAAGGTGTCGGACTCGACTTTAGTGCATTCCTTGATGCCTCTAATCGTCAATTGCAAATCGTTGATCCCACCCAGACTGCCAAAGCCCTGTTGGTGAGAGCGCAAGATGTCCCCGTATATGTGGAATATGGACAGGCTCAAGCTGGCATCGTGGGTGAAGATGTGCTACGCGAAAAAACGCCTAAAGTTGCCAAGTTACTCGATTTAGGTTTTGGTGGTTGTCGGATGTCGATCGCCGTTGCAGGAGAGAGTCACTATCGATCGCCCCTAGATTTACCGCCCCATAGCCGCATTGCCTCGAAATATGTTGGTTGCGCTCGCACCTATTTTGACAGTATCGATCTGCCTGTGGAGATCATCCCTCTGTATGGCTCCGTTGAGCTTGGTCCGATCACAGGTATGGCGGAAGCGATCGTCGATTTAGTTTCCACAGGTCGTACTCTCAAGGACAACGGACTAATTGAAATTGAAGTTTTATATCAAAGCACAGCGCGATTGATTGGGCATCCTCTGAGTTATCGTTTATATAGCGATCGCTTTGGTGAATTAATGCAAAAAATGCAAAAACCATAATAAAGACTCACCCGAAGGGTGAATCTTTATTAGCCAATTTGATAAGTTTGATTGCGTCCCAACTCCTTAGCGCGGTATAGCGCATAGTCCGCCGCCGTCAGTAGTATCGAAGGATTTGAATCAACTTTTGGAACTAAACAAGTTACCCCCAGACTCAAAGTGACAGACTCACTAACTGAAGAATCTTCGTGGGGAATTGCCAAATTAGCCAACTGGTAACGAATAGACTCAGCAATGCTCACCGATCCCTCTATATCCGTATTCGGCAGTACCAACACAAACTCCTCTCCGCCATAACGCGCCGCCAAATCCGCAGGACGGCGCACTGATTGCTTAATCACTAGGGATACCTTGCGTAAACAGTCATCCCCCGCCACATGACCATAAGTATCGTTATAATTCTTAAAAAAATCAATATATCACACATAATCAACGACAGAGGTAACTGCTCCCTTCCCAATCTTTGCCATTCTTGCTCCAAATATTCGTCAAAGCAGCGACGATTGGCTAATTGAGTCAAACTATCTAAATTAACTAGATGCGCTAATTTTTTATTGGCTTCTTGGAGCAAGGTCTCCGTAGCAACGCGATGGTTAATTTCTTGCTTGAGTTGGTTATTTTGTTCTTGCAACTGTTTTTGTAATCGCCTCAATGCAAGCTGATTTTCAACTCTAGCCAATACTTCGGCAATCTGAAACGGTTTGGTAATGTAATCAACGCCGCCTAAAGAAAATGCTTGGACTTTATCTAAAACTTCATCGCGGGCGCTCACAAAAATGATGGGAATATCGCGGGTTCGATCGCTGGACTTTAGCTGTTGACAAACCTCAAATCCGTTAATATTTGGCATATTGATATCGAGCAGCACCAAATCAGGCAATTTATCTTGTATATCTGCCAAAGCTCTGATGCCATCATTCACCCCCATTGCTGCATAACCCTTACGAGTCAACATATTCAGCAGCAAGTTTAAGTTGTATGGTGTATCATCTACAACTAGGATGTATTCTTTTTTAGGTGAGTTTTCCAGTAGTTGCATTTTGAAATTGTTAGGATACTTCAGATATTTTGAATAACATACCCAAATCTTGCGGATTAATTTAATGCGTTACTCTGCACTAGATTTTCCTACAAAAATTAAGTATTTTTACTTATAAATCGAAACTATATTGATTGCTTAAAAATGCATGATTTCATTATAATATTATCCTTTTGTTATCAAGGTATTTATTAACTATTGTGATCTCGCAAATTTTTGGAGTTCTCATAAGCTTATCCATAGACAGGCTGATCGTGTCACAGCTACTTTTAAATTGTTACATCGGTTAAGATACAGATTAACGATAGTAATTATTTTTAATCTGCTTTTGTGAATTGCTGTCATAAATTTCAAAGCTTTCTTACTTGCATTTATTATTTTCATTTATTCCCATAGTGTTAGCCAATGTCTAGTCCATCTCAAAGAATTGATCTCTCAGGAAGTGCTTTGGGAATGGTCTCCACAATTAGTTTTCCTGCGATCGTGGGGACTGCTGACGCAATGCTGAAATCGGCAACGGTGAGATTGGTCGGCTATGAAAAGGTTGGTAATGGCTTTTGTACAGCGATCGTGCGCGGGGCGATCACCGATGTGCGGATGGCTGTGGAAGCAGGAGCCGAAACTGCTAAAGAATTTGGACAATTAGTTTCGACGATGGTAATTCCCCGCCCTTATCCAAATTTAGAGGCGATCTTACCGATTAGTACCCGCTTTAGTCAATTGACCGATGGACAATATAGTCGGCTCAGTAATCAAGCGATCGGTTTGCTGGAAACGATCGGGTTTCCTGCGATGGTGGGAGCCGCCGATATGATGTTGAAATCTGCCGATGTAAATTTGGCTGGCTACGAAACGATTGGGGCGGGTTTATGCACCGCAATTATTCGAGGTAATGTGGCGGATGTGGCGATCGCGATCGAAGCTGGTATGCATGAAGCCGAGCGCATTGGCGAATTTCATACGCTGATGATTATTCCTCGCCCCCTTGACGATCTGGAAGAAACGTTACCCACATCCGATTATTGGATTGAAACTCCAACACCTGTCAGCATTCCGATGATGACTTTACAAGAACAAGAACGCGAATTGGTGCAATTACCCACCCTAGAAATTGCTGAAGTGGAAACTATTACGATCGGCGATCGCTAAAAATCCTTTAGTGTGGCGCTTCGCGTCACGCCAAAACAGCTAAATAAGTCTGAGTTATATAGATTATTTAGATTTATCATGGCGGCTTATGTTGTCAAATGTACCGTCACTAGCTATCGTATATATAAAGATAGTTGAATATATTAATATTATTCATTTTTTCTGATTATTCAGATTTAGTATGACTCTTGTTGTAGTAATAAATACTTATCTAGTTACATAGATCAATATCTCTACAGCAAATCAAAAAATATCTGGAAGTTAGCTGCGAAGATACTTCAAGCGTCATCTAATTTTTATTTAGCATTAAAAATTTCAAATTTGATGTTTTAAGCGACCCAATCATGGCTAAGATCAATAGTTGCGCTCGTGAATTTATATTGAGTTTATATTTAACTTTATAGATACAACCACGAGAACTTCAGTTTTTTAGAGAGTCGTAAGGACACTGACTTAAATTATGGCGATCGGTATCGGAATGATCGAGACCAGAGGCTTCCCCGCAGTTGTAGAGGCTGCTGATGCTATGGTCAAAGCTGCTCGTGTTACCCTTGTGGGTTACGAGAAGATCGGTAGTGGACGGGTAACTGTCATCATCAGAGGTGATATCTCTGAGGTGAAAGCATCCATCGCTGCTGGTGTTGAAGCTGCAAATCGAGTTAATGGGGGCGAAGTTGTTTCGACTCACACCATTGCTCGACCACATGAAAACCTAGAGTATGTTTTACCCATTCGCTATACGCGAGAAGTAGAGCAGTTTGCTTTTTAGATTTGACTTTGGAATTTGCCTTTTAAATTTACTTGTCAAAGATTGTCTCAAAAAGATTTTCTCAAGAAAGTATCAAAAGACTTAATTTTCATTACTTTTCACTAATTTCATTATTTATTTTTCTAGGAGAACATGACATGGCGATCGCAGTTGGAATGATTGAAACCCTTGGTTTCCCAGCCGTTGTAGAAGCAGCCGATGCTATGGTCAAAGCTGCTCGCGTCACCCTAGTTGGCTACGAAAAAATCGGTAGTGGTCGTGTGACCGTTATCGTTCGTGGCGATGTATCGGAAGTACAAGCTTCAGTAGCCGCAGGTACTGAGTCTGTTAAGCGTGTAAACGGTGGACAAGTTCTTTCTACACATATCATTGCTCGTCCTCACGAAAACCTTGAGTATGTTCTACCTATTCGTTACACCGAAGAAGTCGATCAGTTCCGTGACAATGTAAACTCTATCCGTCCTATGAACCGTCCATAGTATTGAGTTGCGGCGCTTTACGCCAAAGTAGAACGCTAAAGTACAATCCAAATTTTGTTAAAAGGCTTGCTAAGCAAAATTAAATATAAAATCCTAAAACCTGTGGCGCACGCGCAGCGTGCGCCACAGGTTTTAGATCTGTTTTTTAACTACGCCCAGCTACTTAACAAAATTTACTGCTCATATCTATCCGCGTACTGATAACAATATGCAAATCGCTAAGGTTTACGGTACGGTCGTCAGTACCTACAAAGAGCCAAATTTATCTGGAAGTAAGTTTTTGCTATTGCAGATTGTCGATCTGCAAGGTGAGTTAACTTCAGAGTATGAGGTTGCCACGGATACGGTCGGCGCTGGTGTCGATGAATGGGTGTTATTTACTCGCGGTAGTGGTGCAAGACAAGTTCATGGTTGTGAAAATCGTCCCATTGATGCGGCGGTAGTCGCCATCATCGATACAGTTAGCTTGAGCGATCGCACTCTCTATAGCAAAAAATACAACGAGAGAATGCAATAGACCCTATGGTATTTCGTAATGGTAGTTCGTAGCTTTGCGGCTCCCCCCACGCCTTGGTCGCGGGATTTAGCCGAACCCAAAATCGATCCATCCGCCTACGTTCATTCCTTTTCAAACCTGATTGGTGACGTTTATATCGGCGCGAATGTGTTGATTGCTCCAGGTACGTCAATTCGTGCGGATGAGGGCAGTCCTTTTCATATTGGCAATGGTACAAACGTTCAAGATGGTGTGGTCATCCACGGACTAGAAAAAGGTCGTGTGGTTGGTGAAGACGGTCAAGAATATTCGGTTTGGATTGGCGATCGCACCTCGATCACACACATGGCTTTGGTGCATGGTCCTGCCTATATTGGCAACGATTGCTTTATTGGCTTTCGCTCAACGGTATTTAATGCAAGGGTCGGTGACGGCTGCATTATTTCCTTACACGCTCTTGTCCAAGACGTAGAAATCCCTGCGGGTAAATATGTTCCTTCGGGAGCGGTGATTACCACGCAGCAACAAGCCGATTTGCTACCAAATGTACGCGAATCAGATCAAAATTTTGCCAGTCACGTTGTCGGTATTAACGAATCCTTGCGACAAGGTTATCGCTGTGCTGCTGATATTTCTTGCATCACACCGATTCGCCAACAGCAAGAGAATTTGCCTGCATCTTCTATTAATAATAATCAAATTAATCAAAACTTTACATATACACAATCACAGAGGGATGAACCTATGGCAGGGGATTTAGCGCAACAAATACGTCAACTTTTAGCTCAGGGCTATCATGTTGCGGTGGAGTACGCCGATGAGCGTCATTTCCGCACTAGTTCTTGGCAATCCTATGCGATTCCACATACAACTGATGTGTCGAGCGTAGTTGCCGCCGTGCAGTCGGCTTTGAGAGAAAATGAAGGCGCGTATGTACGTTTGTTTGGAGTCGATACCAAGGCTAAGCGCCGTTTGGTCGAAACACTCATTCAACGCCCAAGCGATAAACCTGCAACGATCGCTAATGTTGCTTCGAGTAATGGCTCTGCTAGTTATAGCGCCCCGAAATCCTCATCCAATGGTAATGGTGCTGCTAACGTGGGCGGTGATATTGCTAACCAAGTCCGTCAATTACTTGCCCAAGGCTACCGCATTAGTACTGAGTATGCCGATGCCCGTCGTTTTCGTTCGGCGGCATGGTTAACTGGTCCTGCGATCGATGCCTCTCAAGAATCGGCGGTAATCGCAGCTTTGAATAGCATTCTGGCGGAACATGCAGGCGAATATGTGCGTTTGGTTGGTGTTGATCCCAAAGCCAAGCGTCGTGTTGTGGAAACCATCATCCAACAAGCTGATGGTCAAGTTGTTACCATCGGTCAGTCTAATGGCGCTGTCAGTTATGCTGCACCTCGCTCTAGTAATGGCAACGGCAACGGTATCGCGAGTGGTGATCTGTCCACAACTGTCCGCCAGCTATTGGCTCAAGGACATCGCATCAGTGTCGAACACGCCGATGAGCGCCATTTCCGCACAACATCTTGGCAAACTCTACCTGCGATTACGGCTAGTAATGAATCAGGCGCGATCGCGGCTTTGCAAAACTACATTGCTGAATTTAGCGATGAATATATTCGTCTAGTTGGTGTTGACATCAAGGCAAAACGCCGCGTAGTGGAACTACTGGTACATCGTCCCAACGGACAGCCTGTAGTCGCATCTCGTACTGCGGTCAAGGTCAGCAACTCTAGCAACGGTTCCTATGGCGGCGGCGCGGCGGGCAAAATCAGTGGTGATATGCTAGCTCGCATTCGTCAACTTTTGTCTCAGGGCTATCGGATTGGCACTGAACACGCCGATGAGCGTCACTTCCGCACCAGTTCTTGGTTTAGCTGTTCGCCAATCTCCACTGCTAATGAGTCGGAAGTAATTCGGGCTTTGGAAGCTTGTCTGGCTGAGCATGGTGATGAGTATGTGCGTTTGCTCGGTATTGACCCCAAGGCAAAGCGTCGAGTATTTGAAGGCATCATTCATCGTCCTGCTAAATAACATTTCCCATAGCGTGTTTGAGAACCTCGCTTTGCGAGGTTCTTTTATAAGTAGTGATGTTTTAGAGCGCAAAGCGCTCTAAAACATTGGATAAACTACAATTTTACGAATTATAAACATAAAAATCATGTCATCGAACTACTTACCACCTTTAGAACCAATCGGAGATTTTCGCTCCTATGTTTGTGGGGATGTAGTAATTAATGAGACAGCGGCGATCGCGGCGGGGGTATTAATTCAAGCCGATCTAGGTGGCAAGATTATCATCGCGGCGGGTGTATGTATTGGCATGGGAGCCGTACTTCATGCTCAAGGTGGATTGTTAGAAATTGGGGCAGGTGCGAATTTAGGGGCGGGAGTTTTGGTTTATGGTGCCAGCAAAATAGGTGAAGGGGCTTGTATTGGCGCATCGAGTTCAATTGTGCGAGCGATAATTGCCAAAAATGCGATCGTGCCACCTTGTTCGTTAATTAGTGGTTTAGAGCAGAGTGCAGTCGAGAAAGAGATAAGTCCTGCGATCGCTCAAGATTTAGAGATGAATAGGAATATTGAAACGCAGTTAGAAATTTCCCGTGAAGCTGTTTTAGATCCCGTTTTGGAATCTGAGGACACTCACACTGAGTCTAATAGTTTGGTAAATGAAATAGCTTTAGTTGTAGATACCTCAAGTCTTGTAAGTAACAATTCTGCACAAGCAAAAGCCTACGCGCAATCCCAAATTAATCGTTATATCAAAAGACTGTTTCCGAACAATTAGCGAGTTGATTTAGGAAATCTCATCTATTAAGCCTTAATCGGCAGTACTCCTGAACTCCTTCTGATACAAAGTCTGAGTCAAAAATACCCTGTTGTATTTTCTTAAGAATTAAATCCGAACAATCATCATGAAGTTCATAACCCAGAGAGGGGGCATTTAAAAGAGCGATTATTGGCACACACGAAGCGATCCTTGCATCTTCATAATAAACAGTCGTATCGTGCTTAACAAAAGGATGATCGCCAGATTTTAATATGACAGTTGTATCTGCACCCTTCCTTAAGGTAGTCAGATTTACAATAGCCATATTCCTTTCGGTATCATCATCTGGATCTGTCAAAACTATCCATAGATGCTTGGTTGCAAGTCTTGGTTTAGGAAGTAAAAAGCAAGTGCCAGAGTATATAACCCACTCACGCCACCGCCAGCATTACATCCATATTAATGCCTCTACCTGAAAGCAAGTCATCCATTATTGCCACATTCTCAAGATCATCATCTACTGACGCAATATCTTGATCTGACCATCCCGCAATCTTCATTATTTCATGGTAACTAACTGGATATCTAGATGAAGCTTGAGGTTTCCATTCAGGTAAAGTCTTTTGAAAAATATTTAAATCCCATTGGTTCAAATGACCATATTGCTCAAATATGCTCTCAATTAATCTTTTGTCTGCTTTGGATAATTCAGTTGTCAGTGTTTCTTTGATTAATTGTACTTCGTAAGAACTGGGTGGTGAAACATACTGATACCATATACTTTCTGAATTTGGTACAACACCTTTTTTGATTAGATCGAGAATAGAACCGAGAATTAGACCATCCTTAAGTGAATAAATATTGTCATAGGTTAGCGATCGCCCCAATTCAGCTAAAGCAGTTCGATCAACAAGGTACATTAATTGAACTAACTTCATGTAATTCATTTCTCCACCAGTAAGACGAAGAAAAAAGCCAGCTATTTGAACAGCTTTAGCTTCGTTAAACTCAGGTAATTTATATGTTAATAGCATATTTATGGCTCTTTATTCATTTCAATTAAGGACTTGAATATAAGTCAAAGACTACATATTGATAGGTGTTTGAGAACTTCTTACAAAATTATTTTAAATATTCTGATATAACTCTAGCATTATCACATTGGATATTGTGATTATCTTGTGACTTCATTAAAATAGCATATAAATCGATATCCAGTACTGAGAGTTATTGCGAAGTGAAGATTCTCCTACTTTGGAGATTTGTGACCCAGATTACCTCAAACTCAACATCGAAATTACGCTTTTATTCAAATTTAACGATTGTCGTAGCCATGCTTAAACCCGAAAGCTTTTGGAGGTGGGCTTTGCCCACCTCCAAAAGCTTTCGGGTTTATAAGAGCGAGCCGCCGCAACTAGAACCACTTCCTGCGGTGCAGCCATAACAATAGTCGGCTGTTTGAATTTCATGGATGATATCTAAAGAATTGCGTTCTAAAATTTTGGCTACAGTGAGAAGTTCCCCCTTAGGCGATCGCGCTGGGAGATTTTCCATTTGATTAAAATCGCAATCGTAGATATAGCCTTGATAATCGACCGAAAGCTGATTGCGACACATGAGATGATCGAGCGTGGCGGGATTGTAATGAGTTTCCAGAAATTGGGAATATTCATCCTCTAATTGACGATGTTGTAAATGGAACTTGCTGCGTCCGATGGGAAGATTGGTAATCGTAAATAGGTTATTAAAAGTAATGCCAAATTGTTCTTGTAAATGCTGTTTGTAAGCTATTTGTAAACCTTGTTGATTGGGGGCAAGGGCGAATTTATTTGAGTTGGGAAGTGGGGGATTGTAAACCAAATCTAAAACTAGTTGGGGATCGCTACCATAGCCGAGACGATTCAGCCATTGCAAAGCTTGGATCGATTGTTCAAATACGCCTTTGCCACGCATTTTGTCCACATTATCTTCCAGATAACAGGGTAGTGAGGCAACAACCCGCACTTGATGTTGGGCGAAAAATTCGGGAATATCTTCGTAGTCTTTTTCAAAATAAATCGTCAAGTTAGAACGGGCGATCGCCTCTTTCTGATTTTCTCTGGAGACTTTCACTAAATCGCGAAATCCATAAAGCATCTCTGGAGCGCCACCTGTGAGATCCACGGTCTGAATTTGGTCAAATCGCTGAATAATTTCGATTAGTTGCTGACATACATCAGCCGTTAACTCTTCAGTACGATGGGGACTAGCCTCAACATGGCAATGGCTACAGGCGAGATTGCAAATTTTACCAAGATTAATCTGTAATACCGAAATCTGATGTTTTAAAAATGGTGCTTGTAGTTTTTGAGAAAAGGGCGTAACCGCGATCGCATTAGCTTGCATGAATTGGTAATCTGGGGCAGTTTTCCTCTTATTCTGCCATAGACTTAAAACCCAAGAAATTTTTTAATTTAATTTTCAATTTAAAAGGAGGGCGTAGCCCTCCTTTTAAATTGAAAAATTTCTATAATTTCAGTTTACGCAAGTTGGCGATCGCCGATTCAATTGTGCTGTCTTGTTTCGCAAAACAAAACCTTAAACCATTGACCTTATCGCGATCGGGATGGCTAAAACAACTGCCTGGAACTGTGGCAACTAAAGCTTCTTTGGCAAGACGAAAAGCGGCGCTATTAGCATCTTCAGCGATGACCGAGCTATCTGTCCAAATGTAATATGCACCTTGAGGAAGTACAGGCGATAAACCGATTTCAGCTAAAACAGGAAAAAGTAAATCACGCTTGCGTTGATAATTTAGCGCCATATTTGTGAAATATTCACGGCTAAACTGCATCGCGGTCAAGGCGGCGTGTTGTAACGGAGCAGGGGCGCTAATAGTGATAAAGTCGTGGATTCGCCGCATCGCTGCCGAGATCTCAGGACAAGCGATCGTATAACCTAAACGCCATCCTGTAATGCAAAAAGTTTTCGAGAAACCATTGACGATAACTGTGCGATCGCGCATTCCCTCAATGCTCATTAGACTAATATGCTCTGCTTCATAGATGATGTATTCGTAAATCTCATCGGTGATGGCATAGACATTATATTTCTGGCAAAGTTTAGCAATTAATTCCAATTCTGTCCTTGTCCATACCTTGCCCGTAGGATTAGCAGGACTATTGATGATCACCGCCTTCAACCCTTTTTTAAAAGCAGGCTCCAGCAATTCTTCCGTAACTTCCCATTCTGGCGGATGCAGCGTAATAAATTCGGGAATACCGCCCACAGTCGCTAGATTAGGAATGTAGTTTTCATAAAAAGGCTCAAAAACTAAAACGCGATCGCCTTGATCGATCAACGCCATCAGCGCCACATTCAGCCCCTCCGTTGCGCCACAACAGACAGTAATTTCGGTTTCGGAATCAACGGTAATATGATTATCGCGTTGCATTTTTTCAGCGATCGCCACGCGCAACTTATCCCAGCCCCAACTGTCTGCATATTGATTGAGATCAGCAGCGATCGCGGCTCTGGCTGCTTCTTTAAGCGCCTCTGGCGCAGGAAAATCTGGTAAACCTTGAGCGAGATTAATTGCGCCAAATTTCTCACAATAACGGGAAGCTTCACGAATTTGGGATTCTTTAATTTGATGGGCGCGTTGTGACAGCGAATGTGATATCGAAACAGTAGTCAAAGTTATATCTCTAGGCTTGAAAAAGTAAAGACAACGAAAAGTGCAATCTTTACTCAATCCTAAGCGAGATCACCATGACTGGTCAAGGTTGAGGTTTAAGTTTACCAAGCTACCAAACTCGCCGCTCCAAATTCCGACTATTGGAAATAATTACCGAATCTCCCGCAGGTTCGATTAAAAATAGTCCCTCTTGTGTGGCATACTCATCGGCTTTTTCGTCAATTTTTATTCCTGCTACGGCTCCATAGAGTTTGTAATTTTGATATTTGGGAAATGCTTCTTTAAATCTGGCTAATACTTCTAGAAAACGCTTTACATTACGAACTTCTAAGTGTGATTTCACCTCTATTGCTACGATTTCATTACCATTTTCCACCAGAATATCAATTTCCATAGAACCGCGATCGTCATCACCTCTCACGCGCATGGCGGTGTAATGCACATCTATTCCCTGTTCTCTAAAAATTCTAGCGGCGGCGGGTTTGATGAGGTTTTCCACAAATTCTC
>JANMFC010000155.1:0-15834 GCA_031377675.1 Pseudanabaena sp. OTE_70b_metabat_355
GGCCAAATGAACCCAGTTGACAGCCCATAATCTTGGACATCAGGCAGATAAGCACTCGCCGTCAAATTCGGCAATTGTGGTGCTACGCCTGAGCGATCACCAGGATTTGCGATCGCGCTACGACTAGCATCAAAACTGCGATCGGGATTGGGGGAAACATTCAAGTTAGCTGACGCAATCTTGGCAGCTTCTAACTTGCGGGCTTCTTCGGCTTTACGAGCTACTTCTTTGATTTCAGCGTCGCGAAGTTTGGCACTAAGCTGCTCAACTTCTGATTCCAAACGCTTAACCTCAAGGGAAGTCATTCTTGCTTCAGGATCGGGCATCAAAGCGACTTGATTTGGTTTGCCAGTGGTTCCTGCTTGCTGTTCTACGGATTCTAACGCAGGGACTTTCGGGGCAAGACTAGCTGCAAGTTTTGCGGGGATCTGCACATTTGGCTCAGAGGCAGGCTGAGCGATCGCCGACACAGGCTGTGAAGTCGAATTGCTAGCTTGATCGATCGCTCGATTTGCAGGAATACTCGGTACGGATACAGCCGCTACAGGGGAAGATTTAGTGTTTTCTGCACCACGAGGCTCGGCTACAGGTTGATTCTGAACTTCAAATGGGGAGTTTTGTAAACTAACCCGTTGTTCGGAAACTAGAGAAGGTGGGATCTGTGGAATTGAGAAAACCTTCGCTAACTTAGGTGCAAACTGAATCTTGGGTTCACTGACTGGCTGAGCAGAATTAGCTTCAATCGGATTGGTGCGATTGGCACTGTACTGTTCAGCAGAGGTCGCCGCAGGAATCATTGGCGCAGCGATCGATCTAGCTGGCAAATTAATCGAACTCGAAGATATGGCGGGGTTCCTCTTGCCATTACCACCTAAATCACCAAATAGTTGTTCAGGTGTAAAAGGTAAAAGTGCAACGGCAATTTTTAGGACTGGCTCATTGGCTACAGGTAAACTCGGCTGAATCGCAGTTGGTTTTAGCTGTGAGCTAGACGACTGCTCTTGAGCAGGTGTACTTGGCAGACGATTAGAGTTGGTTGGATTGCCACTCAACTGCACTAGCCCATCCCAAGGAGAAGTCTGATTAGCGGCAGCTACCTTAATAACGGGTGCAGTTGGCTGTAGGGCGCTAGCTGTCGAATTATTGTTACTATTCGCGGCGGCAGTATTAGGCAAAACCATCGGTGTTGCAGCCACAACCCTGATCTGTGTAGCCTCTTTAGGGGAAGAGCTAGTTTTGGAAATCGTCACAGGTGACTGAGCGCCGTTAGCTAAGCTGTTAGAAGGGGATAAGTCAGCGATCGGCGAAGAGATTTCCTTAAGCGGCTTTTCGTTGTAAGCAGCAACCGTTTGAATATTTGGTAGACTGCGCTCTTGAGGAAGCTTTAGTTCCTGATTTAGCTCCAACCACTGAGGGTTTTCGAGTTTATTCGCCTCAATAATTGCCTTCTGGGATAGACCGTTGCGACGAGCGATCGTCTCAATCGTGTCACCATTCTGGACGCGATAGGCTACAAATTTAGGTTGCTTCGAGATCGCATTTTCATTATTTGGATTGGTGGCAATTGGCTTGAAACTGCTGTTACTAGCTAGAGTTGCCTTTGCTTTTTTACCCTCCAGTTCTTGTAAACGCTGGACTAGACGCTCTTTCTCGGCAACTAGTAGGCGCTTAACATGGGCTTCTTTGACTTGCATTAGTGTAGAGACATTACCTGGAATCACTAATGGCTGGTCAATTGCCAAGAAATCGCCTGAAGCCAAGGATGTAAACTTAATAATCTCATTCTTAGGGACGTTGTAATAACTAGAGATAGCCTCTAAAGTATCACCAGACCTAACCTTGTGAACTAAACCATTCACAGGGGGAATCATCAGTTTCATCCCAGATTGTAATTCAGTATTGGCACTGATATTGTTGGAAGCAGCGATCGCCGCCGCATCAACTTGATAAACTTGAGTCAATTTCCAGAGAGTTTCATCTTCACGCACCTCATGGACAATTACGCCTTGAGCAACATCCCATGCACCTGAGGCGATCGCGACTCGCGCCATTTCATACTTGCGATCTTGGTTCTGAGACATTACGTCGGACAATGTGCGGGGCGATGTCGCAACGGGTGTAGCTTTAAGACTGTTATTTGCCGATTGCTGGCTCACCAACACCCCCACAGTTCCTGCCGAAATGGCAAAACCTAAAACTGCAAGCAAGCGGCGAAATTTCAAAGATGATACTTTTTGGATCAATGTCAGGGAAACATTGTCCGCTAGATTCCCGTCTTTGGAAGATATCTTTTTCAAAAAACTGGCTCCTCTAAAACTAACTTCGCTCCTACATAGATCAAGTGTGTGAGAATATGTCGAATTGTTTGCCTTAGCTTGAGCGAGAACCCTAAGCTATCAATTCGGTAAGGAGCAATTACATTAATAAACTTACCTCAATGTTTTCTTTCAAACAAGTTCAAAATGAACAGCATAAAATCCAATTATGTGCATTCATACCCATTGTTTTTGCAAGTGCATATCAATGCATGATTTGTCAAGAACCAATTTGGTAAAGTAATCTTGCAAAATCTTTGAAAATGGTAATTTTGGGCTTGTATGTCTAAAGATAGTTTTTGGCTCAAAAACCAACTTTCACTAAACCAAATTTCTGACTCTACAAGGCGATTTTATTGATTTTTCGATATTGAGCTAACGATGATTCTCAAAGAGAGTAATAGCTGAAAGCGTAGTTATTTTCACATCTAAACTCTTGATTGCTTCATTTTGCTCTTAATTGCTCTGTTATGCATGGTAAACTGTACTTGTTAATTATGTAATCTTTTTTTAACAATTAATTAAAATAATTTACAAATTAGCGATCGCTATACCAAATTCTTAATCTTTGAGGCATCAATGACCTCTAGTCCCTAATCCAAGGAAGAACAGTCTAGATTAATCTACGACTAAATAGGTATAGACAATCACACTATGTACATCAATAGCTTAAAATTACATTCAAAATGCCTTAATAAATGCAATGACATTTGTGAATACAGCCTATTGAGGCTTCAAGTACGTCAGAGAAAAGTTTAAAAGTGCCGCAAAACGGCACTTTTAAACTTTTCTCTGGGTTTTAAGTCAGCGCCAAACGCTATTGGCTAATTTAAAAGAATTTTTAGAAAAAGATTAGGAAAAAAGATCTATGAGCATTGGATATCTGGCGCTGGTCTTACACGCTCACCTCCCCTATGTGCGTCACCCCGAAAGCGACTATGTACTTGAGGAGGAATGGCTATATGAGGCGATCACCGAGACTTATATTCCCCTAATCAAGGTCTACGAGGGACTTAGGCGAGATGGCATTGATTTTAAAATGACCATGAGCATGACCCCGCCATTGGTGTCGATGTTGCGCGATCCTTTGCTGCAAGAGCGTTATGACAAACATCTGGCTCAATTGCAGCAACTGGTTGAGCTTGAGGTAATTCGCAACGAACATCATGGACATCTCAAATATCTTGCCGAGTACTATGTCAAGGAATTTGCCGAGACTCGCGAACTATGGGAAAAATATAGCGGTGATCTCGTCACCGCCTTTAAACAGTTTCAAGATACGAACAATCTAGAAATCATCACCTGCGGGGCTACGCACGGCTATCTGCCATTGATGAAAATGTACCCCGAAGCTGTATGGGCGCAACTAGAAGTTGCAGTTGAACATTACACTCAAGAGTTTGGACGCGCCCCCAATGGGATTTGGTTACCAGAATGCGCTTACTACGATGGGTTGGAGCGAATGCTGGCGGATGTGGGCTTGCGCTACTTCTTAACCGATGGACATGGCTTGTTATATGGTCAGCCCCGCCCAAGGTTTGGGACTTATGCGCCTGTCTTTACGGAAACAGGTGTGGCGGCTTTTGCCCGTGATCATGAGTCATCACAGCAAGTATGGTCATCTAAAGTTGGCTATCCTGGCGATCCTGTTTATCGCGAATTTTACAAAGATTTAGGCTGGGAAGCGGATTATGAGTACATTAAACCCTTTGTGATGCCAAATGGTCAGCGTAAGAATACGGGGCTTAAATATCACCGTATTACAGGGCGTGATTTTGGGTTAGATGCCAAGCAGCTTTACGATCCCTATTGGGCGAAAGAAAAGGCTGCCGAAAATGCGACTAATTTTATGCAAAATCGTCAAAATCAGGTCACATATCTCCACGACATGATGGGTCGCCCTCCCCTAGTGGTATCGCCTTATGATGCCGAATTGTT
The DNA here is from genome assembly GCA_031377675.1 of Pseudanabaena sp. OTE_70b_metabat_355. Lineage (GTDB taxonomy): Bacteria > Cyanobacteriota > Cyanobacteriia > Pseudanabaenales > Pseudanabaenaceae > Pseudanabaena. The sequence continues at coordinate 4,254 of JANMFC010000155.1, forward strand.
TGGTCATTGGTGGTATGAAGGTCCTTGGTTTATTGATTTTCTGATTCGTAAATCACATTTCGATCAAACTACCTATGAAATGACCCATCTTGCGGACTATCTGCGTGACAATCCCACCCAACAGGTATCCCGTCCCGCTCAATCAAGTTGGGGATATAAAGGTTTCCATGAATATTGGCTAAATGAGACGAATGCTTGGGTTTATCAGCATTTACATAAGGGCGCGGAACGGATGATTCATTTGTCTTACCGTGAACCTGCGGATGAACTGGAGTGGCGGGCGCTAAATCAAGCGGCGCGTGAATTGCTGTTGGCGCAGTCCTCAGATTGGGCGTTTATCATGCGAACTGGCACGATGGTTCCCTATGCAATTAGAAGGACGCGATCGCATTTAATGCGTTTGGAAAAATTATTTGAGGATATTGAGGCTGGCACAATTGATTCTGGTTGGCTAGAAAAAGTGGAATATATGGACAATATTTTCCCTGAGATTAATTACAGGACTTATCGACCACTCACAGCCTAAACAAAAAAGACTCGCAAAGCGAGTCTTTTTTGTTTACATTTATTTAACAAAACTTTAGTAACATACGCTACTTTTTGCATAAGTATATGTTATGTTATCTATATATAAACAATATAGATAACATAAAGGAAATAAGTCATGAATGTCGGTCAAAGAAAAGCAGAAGCTGCGGCAAATCACAAAGCTAGCCTCTCGGCTTCAGTTAAGCGTCGCATGGAAGTCGCTCGTTCCAATAATGATGCTCATCTATTGAATGTTCTCGAACAAGAAATGAAGCAACTGGGCTTAAATTAGTTGACATTGCTCAAAATATGACTGTTTAAGCGATCGCCTATCCATTCATGAGTTGCCGCTAACTTTTTGTGTATATGAGGATAGACGGTGCGAAGTGCAACTTATCCTTACCTTTTTGGCAATATACTATTTTTGTGACTTGCCAACTTCGAGATTGATAAATGGAACCGCACCATTTCCTCCCAAAACTTGGGGAAACTTACCATCCCATTTCTCGATCGCTTGTTTTTGCAAAAGCTCGGTGGTCAGAGTCTCACGCAGAAGTCTTTGTGCTTCGGCTTGTCCCTTGGCGCGATTGATGGTTGCTTCTGCTTCTTGTTCAGCTTCTCTGGCAATATAAACAGCTCGTTGAGCGCGTTGCTCAGCAATTTGTTTCTCTTCTACCGCCTTAGAGAACTCGGTGGAGAAGTTCAAATCAACGACACTTGTATCCAAAACGATAATTCCATATTTACTCAAACGTTGACTCAAAGCTTCATCGAAGTCAAGTTTTAGTTCATCGCGTTTAGTGATCGCCTCTTCTACCGTACGTCTTGCTGCGGCAACTTTAAAGGACTCTTGAGTTTGCGGAGCGATGATTTTAGAGACGATATTTTGTAAAGTGCCTTGAGTACGGCGAATAGTTACGACTTCAATGGGATCGAGACGAAAGTTAATCGCAAAACTGGCGGTAAGCTGTTGCAGATCCTTGGTAGAACTTTGGGCGGGTACTTCAAACTTCTGCACTGTCAAGTCGTAAACATCGACTTGTGAAATTACAGGCGGCTTAAAGTGTACTCCTTCAAGTAACACGCCGTCTTTGGCTCCTCCCAAGATGCTTAATACACCTGCTTCACCAGGGTTAATGATCACGAATGAGTTAAAACTGATCGCTGCGAGAATTCCTAATATGGCAACTAGGATCAAGGACTGCCAGTTTATTTCTTGGTCTTGCATTACTTTTATTACTTTCTATACTTTTCGATCATATAGCCTAATGCCATTCCCTTGGTTAATACTGATATTCCAGTGGATAAAAAAGAGTAAAGAATTCAGTTTAGAAAATTCTTTACTCTATAAGGTTTAAGGATTAGTTAAGGCTTCCGCCCAAATTAAACAAAATGACGCATTTATGCTTTCAAAATGCCGCGTAATTCGCCAGGTCGAAAACCTTTAGTATGGATATCGATGTAAAGCAAACCGCTATTTAAATCTTTCAGTTGATCGTCAGTCAAAATGTAGTTGCCCTTGACCCTACCATTTAGTCCATTTGATTCAGGGATTACTTCCAGAGAAAACACGGTTGGTCCATTTTGTTGGGCTGAGCCTCGGTGAATATGTACCGCAGATGTGACCTTTGGATTAGTTTGAGTAGACGGATCAGCAACGTAGTCGCGCAGGGGACTACTCAAACCACGAAAATCTCCTCTCACGATTAGGCGGTTATCAATTAGTACTGCACCAAGTGTGCCAGAAGCTTGAGTAGGCACTAAATTCGGGAAAATTTCATCGCCCGATAAAATTGCCGCAAATCTTTTCATTTTCATCGACTTGCCAATCAAATCGTCTTTTTGGGCGATAAATTCTGATTCAGCTTGTTGTTGATACTTGGCTATAGTGATTTGATTAGCTGCAAACTGGTCATTTACCGCTTGGGAAGGAGCAGCCGTGTTGACAATAAACAGACACGTAATAATACTCAACACTATCCCAAACAAAGAATTCTGATATCGCTTTAATCTCGCAATCATTGTTTTTGTCCTAAAGTCATAGTTTGGAAAAGCGTTTAGATTTTACTCTTGATTTTTTTGAAACTAAGAGCAAAATCAACAATATTATCTATGATTAAGGATTAGATTTAACTAGATTTTTTAAGGGCGATAAAGTTCTAATCAATAAAGTTCCTAACGTAATCATTCCACAAAAAATTGTCAAAATCCAATTTTTTGGAGTCCAGTCGATCGCACCGAGATAGTTAGAACCGATCGCAATTGTATGCACCGAAGAAGTACTAAGGCGGGAATTGAGAGCAAATGCAAATAACGACAAGCTTTACCGAGTTTATTTACCATCCAATCGCAACTGGTGAGAGCGGCGGGAGTCATCAAGGCGATCGCGATCGCGATCGCCCCTAGCCAAATTGAGATTTGGTGCTGCGGAATCATGAAGGATAAAGCATCAAAGTTCCATAATAGGCGAGATCGCTAATTAGCTTTAAGTATCTTCGGTTCAGGAATTGACTCACCTTCCATTTGCCAACCTTCTAGGCACATCTCAATAACTTCTTCACCATTATGAATTGCCTGCTCACGAGTTTCACCATGAGTACAAGGCATGACAACGCGATCGGCAAACTCTGGAATTGTGACTAGAAACAACTGATCCGCCTCAGACCATTGAACATTCATGCTGTATCTACTCATAAATCCGCCTCCTGATTCTTTCGTTTCTTGATTGCGTTCAATAATTTTGTAATGCTCTCAATGCACATCAAATCAAGTAGCGTGTGTTAGCGTAGCGCAACAAACTCAAATATTTAGCATTAGATAAGGTGCGTTACATTTCATTAACTCAACCTACGCAATCAGCGATCGCACTATATTTCTTTTTTCATCAATGTTTGTTTGATTCAGATTTTCTTAGTTTTAAGTTTAATTTTTAGATCGTGTATTTGTCCTTTCACTTCCCCTGACTTTTCTCTTAAACCTGCTCTCTCTTGTTCTAAACTTTCTCGTTTACTTGTTAAGTTCAAAATAAATTCTTCGTATGTGTTTAGGCTGTTAATCGCAATTTCATATTGTTTATTAACTTGAACTAGTAATGCTAGTTTAGCTTCAATTTCTTCCACATTTTCGACTGAAATCTGCCATTTAGATTGTTGATGTTCCAAAAAATTGATTACTTCATCGTATTCTCTCCAAGTATTGACAAATTGGATTCTAGAAGCGAATTCACCCAGAATTCTTTTTATCTTTTCTTTTTCATCGTCAGGAGCACAAATAACTGCTATTGAGTCAAAATGAAATGAGAATCCTACGGGGTCTGAATAACGCCATTCACGTTCCCACATAAATCCTTGTTCATTGCGGTCTTCAAGTAATGGAAATAAAAATGGACAAAGATTGTCAAGAATTCCTCGAATGTGATCATTGATTGTAATATCGGCTGAGAATTTTTGCTCGTTCTCTATTCCTAACTTATACAAATCTATAAAGTGTTTTCTTGTATTTTTATCGACATAAACTACAGGTCTTACATCTTTGTGAACTAAAACCGTCTTTCTGAATCCTATTCCAAATCTTTGATCATCTCTCCATCTTTTGAAACTTCTGTATCTGAAGAAATCAAGAGCAAATATTGGTGATTCAGTGAAACATACTACAGGAACATTAAATATATCCTTCACATATTCAGGAATGCTAGATTTTAAATACCCATGATTACTGGGTTGGGGATTAGTAGATCCTACTCCCGTAAGGATGCTTTCTATTGCCGATTGTCCAGTCATATGTATCAAGAATGGGGACATATCTGGTTTTTCAATAGGCGTTAATTCAAATGTTGGAGTATCAATTTCATATTCTTTCCAATGTATGCTTTTTTCGTATGGAGGTAGAGTCATAATAATTTCACTAGTATTATCTGAATTTATAGTTTCCACATTGCAATTAATTCATTAACAAGCACTTGCAATTGTTTTGTAGGTTCATCAAGATTAGGCATTTGATAGCCATGTACAAGCCGATCGCGTATAGCTTGAATTACTCTTACCTGATCAAACTGCTCCATCGAAAGCTCACCTTGAGAATATAAATGATTAATTAAAGAGTTGGCAGGAAAGCGTTCTATCGGAATTGCAACTTGCCTAGCTTGACGACGCATAGCAGCTTCCAAAACTCCCCATAAATACCAAAAGGCAACTTCCACTTCGCCGATCGCTAAAAATCTTTGAGCCTGTTCTTGACGCTGCAACATCTGTTCCCAAGTCAGTAACTCACTATCATCTTGGGGATCGTCTGAAGAGATATCTTCGCCAGTGATTAATAAAAATCGCCAACCATGATGCTGAGCTACTATTTCGGCAATTTCTCGATAGCGATCGACTGAGATTTTTGCAACTGAGTTTTTAAGTTCGATTATGTAACCTTTATCCGATCCCTTTCTCGCAATAAGATCTGGACAATAATTTCCCAAGTCAAAAGGAATCAAGGATTTAGAAGGCTCGATTACAACTTCAAATCCTTGCAATCTATATTTTTCTGCAATTTTAGCGCCTAAACCTTTTTCAGTTAATTGAAAATTAACAGTCATAAGTAGTCCTCCAATGGTTTAGATTCAGAAACTCTAACATATACACATTCTATGCCCAATGTTATGCCTTGAACAAGTAGAATTGGACTGAGCGTAAGGTCAAATGTGCCAGATAATGAGCGACGATGAGCATCTACGTCTGTAATCAGTAAATCATCATCATAAACAAGTCCAATCAGTGCATCCTGTATTGGTTTGATAATGTTGTCCGTATCAACAGGGTCACTATTGTAAAGATATATTAATGTTAGCTGAAGATCTTGTCCAGAAAAAATCTGTCCCGTCCAAGTTTTTGCAGCTTCATCTCTAACATATTGTTTCCATGCTTGTAAATTTGCAGTTTTTCTTGTTTGCAAAGATACGGGACGCTTAGGAATGAAAAAATCGAAATACATAAATAGTTATGATCGAGGCAAACTCTCCAAGAGAGATTGCGATTTTAATTCAGATAAAAAACCTTCTTTGCGAGAGTTCTCACAAGCTAAATAAAGGATAGAGTCTTCTAATTCAGTGAAATTATTTTGAAATAAAAGTTGTAGAAAACCTCGTCGGGTTTCTAGGGTTAAGGTTTGAAATAGGTTATAAAAACCTGTACTAGTCAGCAATGATTCTGTTATTTCTGCTTGAGTCATGACCATTTTTTCTCAATACTTGAAAAAGTAGAATATCCACAATTACTAATTACTTTTTTAAGCTTTCTTGTGTAACTTGATTTCATATCCTTGGCAAGACTACTTGTAAAACGAAATATGTAGTCATTAAGCTCTTCTGATTCAAAATATTCGTCTTCCTTGTCATAATGCTCAATATACAGGTAGCCATCTTCAAACGCTTGTTCAACATCCTCTATTATTTTTATGATTAAGTCTCCAATCTGTGATGGCAATTTATCCCATAAGCCTCTAATTTTTTCTAGCTGTTTTAGTAATTTAGGCTCAAATTCACTGGGACTGTACAATAAACTTTCATCAGAAAGAATAGTATTGATAGCTTCTGAAGCGTCTTTAAATATAAGCATAGCCCCATCTTGACTAGCAAATTGGCTATCTATAGTGTCTAAGAAATTCTGAGGAGCAACCTTTAAAATTAAGTTGATAAGTTCCTCTTTTGTAAGACTCTCTAAGTAGTTCTGAGTTTTCTTTTTCGAGTTAGCTTTACTCATATTATTGACCGTAGTGTAATTTAACAGGAGACTAAAAGGGTGAATTACCTGAATATAATCGGCTTAAACCAATAAGTTTTATTCGTTGGTTTACGTTTGATTGTCTACTAGGATATGCTTTAGCGATCGCCGATCTTGTAGTGCGATCGCTAATTAGCAGTACGGCGGATATTTTCTTCTAGAGCTTCTTCCCATTTAGGTTTAGCTGTATCAACAGCGATCATTCTTCCAGAAGCCTTTGAGCGATCAATATATAACTGAAAAGCTTGGATATCTTCCCTATTAGTAAGTACATATTTTCGTAAGTCATCCAACTGCATTTTGTTGTAATTGATGTCTGTCATGGCACATAGCCTCCTGTAGTTTTTATCTCAAAATCAAGATTTCCTTCTGCAAGCACATATAGGTGTCCAGTACGTTCGTCTATTCTAACAAGCTTTAACGGCGATCACTCTACGATTTATATCCCTTGCCATCAATATAGCTATCAATGTCTTGCAGCATACGAGTTAAATACTTAACTACATTTTCTTTGTCGTCAAGCAAATATCTGAATATTTTTTGTTTACTATCAGTAGTACTGACTGATTTATTCCAAATAATCTCATTTGACGCATCGCTAAATGAAAGATTTCCATGAGCCAGATCGCATCGTATCTTAACTATAAAGTTAAGTGTCTTATAAGGAATTTCTGGATTTACAGGAACACCATACATATCTATAAGATTTTTGATATCCTCAGCGTTTGGGTTTCCGTTTCGTTTTCCAAATATTGGAATATTGGTGATAGGCTTTAATTCAATGATTTCACCATCTATAACTGCATTAATTACATCTTGGAGGTTTTTCGCTATAGTTTCCTTTTTGATCTTAGAATCAATGAAGCTTTCGCTACGATCATTTGATAGCCATAACATCCTGATTTTTGGGCTTAAATCTTGGTAGGTAAGCTCATCATCCGAGATTGCATCACCAATTGCATTGATCCCATTTCTAATAGAAGACTCAATTAAGTTGTACAGGAGTAAATAGCAATTAGATTTCAGGATTTTTTGGAGATTGCTGTCAACGATGTAATTGCCTGAAGGTAAGGTTATTGAATTAGTAGAAAAAGCCCCAAGCTGTTCAATTTTATCTACAAATTCAAAGTATTTATTAATCTCGGCTACTCGTTTGTGAAAGTCCCTTATAAATTCTTTCATAGACTATGGCTAAGAAGCTTATCCTTAACATAGTCAATTCTCTCCTGCATATTCTCAGGCTTGTGGGTTTGGTAGCGACCAATCGGAATAGAGAAAGAATCTGTTTGAGTATTCATCTCTTTAGTTCCCCATAAGCCTCTAACCTCTAAATTCGTTTTTTGTTGTAGAGCTAAGTAAGAACCAACCGAGATAGCCTCGAAATAAGGGCGTGGGGTTGAGTCCGAATTATGATATTTTTTAAATCCGCTCGGAAATGTCTTTTGTACAAAAGACAACATTTGCTCAAAGTCATGCAGTTTTCGGCTTTTTTCTTCATTGGTAAACTTGCTATTTTTCCAAATAACATATTCGTCAAGAAATCTAGCTACTCCTTTTCGATCAAGATCAGGGCAATTTTTTACTTCAGAAATCCGAAATTCTGGATAGGTTTCCGAAAATGCAAAAAATCTTAAAACAAGCTCAGCTTCTTCATTTCTAAGCTGGAAATATTTAGAAATTGGACAAAGAGTAATAAAAGTTTCATGCTTTGAACATTCAAAAACAAAATCAATAAAATCACCTCTATATACCCCTTTCCTAGTTTCCATAGGAGTTAGGTCAAGGCTACTAGTATTAATTCTGTCAAACATATCATTTCTGACTCCTTCATTAGCTTTGTCTGAAAGAACAATCATTCTAATGGGAGTATTCTTAAACTTTCTCTGACGCGACATCGCAAAATCTTTAAAACAGAAACCATTCAATGAATCCAATGTTCTCAGGTTTTTTAATCGCAACTGGTTCCTCATAAAAGCGGCAAGAGTTCTTACTCTCTGAGAACCATCAACAATTTCCAGATTTCCAGATTCTTTAATTTGAGCTACGAATAACAAAGGAATAGGTAAGCCAAGAACAATAGATTCAATCAACCTAGATTGACGAGTGATATCCCATACAAATTCTCTTTGATATTCAGGTACATAAATTTCACTGGAACCATCAGTGTCATTCTCCAAATATTTATTGACTATAAGCTCTATTGTGAATTCTCTAGTGTCATAGTCAATTTCTTGCCTTCTACTCTCAATTTGCTCTTCAGCTATACTAATGCGATCCTTCTGAACTGTCGTAACCATAAGACTTCATACTCTATTTAAACAATTCATTATTCAGATCAAGATTATAGCAAAATGTAGCTAACCTTCAGTTTTCTTGCTACTAAATCTCTGAGTCAAACCCTCACCTACTAGCGATAAACCGATCGCCATAAAAGTAATCGCCAAACCAGGGAAAACAGTTGTCCACCAGACATTTTCACCAGTCGAGAGCGCATCGAGAGCTTGCTTGAGATCGTGACCCCATTCAGGGACATCTTCGGGAATGCCTAAACCTAAAAATCCTAAACCAGCGATCGTCAGAATTGCATCGGCGGCGTTGAGGGTGAAAATTACGGGTAGGCTTTGGATCACATTGGGCGCGAGATATTTAATTAAGATGGTTTTCGTATCAGCCCCGATCGCTTGGGCTGCTTCAATATAAACTTCGGTTTTCGTACTCACAGTTTGATTGCGGATCACCCGAAAATATTGGGGGATATAGGCAACACTGAGGGCGATCGCTGCATTCCAGACACCCGCACCGACCACAAAAGCGATCGTTAGCGACAGCAATAAACTTGGCAATGTATAGAGTGCGTCCATCAAAAATACCAAGGCTCGATCCAGCCAGCCACCTTTGTAGCCACTAATCATCCCTAAAGGCACACCGACGACAATGCTAATTACCGTTGAGGCGAGCGTCACTTGCCAAGCCACACTTGCGCCCGCGATCGTTCGTGCAAATACATCATGTCCCTGCAAATCTGTCCCAAACCAATGCTTTGCTGAGGGAGCCGCATGGATCGGGTAGCTGAGGAATTCATTGGGATTTAATAGTCCTGCGGTTTGGAGTAACGGTGAAGCGATCGCCATCAGCAAGAAAGCAATGCTAATCACGAAGCCAATAGACATCAATTTTTGCGATACGGACTTCATACAGGCTGTTAACTTTGATAGAGCAAATGAAACCGAATATTAAATTTGCAGCGCCGAAGGCGCTGCAAATTTAATATTTGGTTTTTAGATTCGATGTTTTGTACTATACCGCGATCGCTAAATCTAGTTAAAATAAAATACTGGGATCGTATGGTAAAAATTATGGATGTAATTCCCGCAATTGATATTTTAGATGGACGCTGTGTCAGGCTCTATCAAGGGGATTATCAACAATCGGAAGTATTTGGTGAAGACCCTGTAGAGGTTGCTCAACGCTGGTACAGTCAAGGTGCTAAATATTTGCATGTGGTTGATCTAGATGGCGCAAAGGCTGGCAAGCCGCAAAACTTAAAAGTAATCGAGGCGATCGCCCGTTCCATCCCCATGCGTGTGCAGATGGGTGGTGGCTTACGCGATCGCGCCAGTATCGTCTCGGTGCTGAACTCTGGCGTGAGTCGCGTCATTTTAGGAACAGCGGCGGTGGAAAGCTCGCAACTGGTTGCCGATATTTGCGCCGAATTTCCTGAACAAATCATGATTGGCATTGATGCGCGTAATGGCAAGGTGGCAACTCGTGGTTGGCTGACCACTTCCGATGTCATGGCGGTCGATCTAGCCAAACGGATGACCGATGTTGGCGTGGCGGGAATTATTTACACCGATATTCATCGCGATGGCACGATGCAAGGACCAAATATCGAAGCTCTGCGTCAACTTGCTGAAAATGTCAATGTGCCAGTAATTGCTTCTGGCGGCGTTAGTTCGATTAGCGATCTGTTAAATCTCGTATCCCTAGAGTCCGTTGGAGTCACAGGCGCGATCGTTGGTAAGGCGATCTATACAGGCGATATTCAACTGCGTGAAGCAATAAAGGCTGTGGGTAATGGGCGTTGGCAAGATGTGATTGATAACTCAGCGATCGCTTGAATTCAAAAATAAGGTCGGTGCATCGCACCGACCTTATTTTTGGTTGTTTGCATGAGAAAATAGCACAAACATCTCTAGAATTAACTTGATAAGAGTATTGTTATGGGCTTTGCTGACTATTCGATCACTGAGATCGCAGAAGACTACAAACTCAGCCTTGAGTCTGTATTTCAACTATGCGATCGCCTTGGCATCGCATACCAAGATGCGGAAACCAAACTCGCTTTGGAAGACGCAAAAGCAGTAATCATGGCCTCTGAAGCCCAAAATTCTAAAAAGCCTAAAGATCGATCGTGATTAGCCAGTCGCAACAAATCTTTAACATTAGATTAATTTCTTTTAGATAAACTTAGATTAACTAAATTATCTCCGTAATCATGAACAAAAATCTTTTTAAACATCTAGCTGTAGCGATCGCATTCGTAATGCTTTCCTTCCAGCTTTTTACATCCAGTGTTAGCGCCGCCGATATTCCGATCGCAAAGCGTACCGTTCCCCTTAACGAAACCACCAATATTGTCTTGACCCAAAAGGACATTTCCAAGGGCAAGAAATTATTCGCTAATACCTGCGCGACCTGTCACCTTGGCGGTGCTACCTTCACCAATCCCAACGTGAATCTATCCCCAGAATCCTTGGCAGGAGCTTATCCTACCCGTAACAATGTTCTAGGTTTGGTGGATTACATGAAAAAACCCACCACCTATGACGGCGTGACCGAAATCTATGACGTTCACCCTAGTCTCAAGAGTACTGACATTTTTCCGATCATGCGTGGCTTAACTGACAATGACCTCAAGTTGATTGCAGGATTCATCCTATATGAACCCAAGGTTAGAGGTATTGGCTGGGGCGGCGGAAAGATATACTATTAGACCAAGAATGTAAATCTAACGCTCTGCGTACTAGTCATACGTCATCGTTAGGTAAGCTAGTTGATCAGCCTTTCTCTACATGTTTTAGTTGCCTTAGTTCGAGTCGAGTCGAATTAGTGCAAGTCAAGTTGAATTTTAGTTGGTAATTAATTATGAATCTTTCTTCCATTGCGAGTTCGTTTACAAGAGGCTTCGGTCTAGCGATCGCTAGCCTCCTATTTATTGTTGGTAGCTTCTTCATGTCGGCAAGTCCTGCTTCTGCTGATACTGTCACCGTTAAGATGGGTTCTGA
>JANMFC010000186.1:0-15544 GCA_031377675.1 Pseudanabaena sp. OTE_70b_metabat_355
AACATCACTGACGTATATTGCCCGCTAGCTGTTAAATCCTTTGCCAGTGAAATCATTGCTGTAGTTTTACCCACTTGTCTTGGCGCATGGAGGACAAAATAATTCCGCTGCGAAATTAGATTGACTAACTCAGGCAACCGCTCTGTGGACGGCAATATGTAATGAATATCAGCCTGACAAGGACCAGCAGTATTAAACCATTTTTGCATAACGACAGCTAACTAACGGGCAGAGATACCCCAACAATATAACGCAACGCGCCAAGCAAAGCCCTGAAACCTTCAAAACACGTCATCAAAACTAAGTATAAATACTCATTCGTGTAAATTTAATGACAAATAATTGACACTTATTTGCTCTAAGACGTTTCTAAGACAAGTTGGGCTTTTGATCTTGAAAACGATCACTTTTTTCGAGTCTTCTAACACTACACTTAGAGATAGGGGTCGCTAATGGCGGACGATCTCACTTTGTATGCAAGGTGATGTCGATGAGAAGTTAGTTGTTAATTCACGTGAGGCTATGTCGATTCCAGAGCCAATTTTAGTCGTTTACAGCGAACCGCTCAAAGCGATCGCCAATACAGATTTACGTCAAGCAAGGGTTGATGAATTTTTAGCATCAAGATCTTTGCAACCCAAAAGTCATAAAGCGTATCAAGCGGATATAAGGGTATTTATGAATTGGTGCGATTTGGCTTGGGTGGATGTGAGTCGGCGCAAAGTGACTCAGTTTAAAACTTTTTTGCTAAAAGAGCGTGAACTAGCACTGAGTTCGGTGAATCGGGTGCTGCGGACTCTGAAATCTTTTTATCGTTGGATGCTGCTCTCGGAATATGTGGTTGCCGATCCGACCATTGGGATTCAGCAGGAGCGATTGCCTGACCCTGTGGCTAAGGATTTGGAGGATGAAGAGGTGTTGCGGATTTATGAAGCGATCTCGTTAGGTAAGGTGGTGTTGCGCGATCGGGCTTTGTTTTCGGTGTTGTTACATGGGTTGCGGGCGGAGGAGGTTTGTCGCCTCAATGTTGAGGATTATGTGAATGGCGAATTAGTGATTAAAGAAGCGAAGTGGGATAGTAAGGGAGAAGTACCTTTGACGAAGTTAGGTGTTCAGGATTTGGATGCTTATTTGGATTGGCGGGAAGAGCAAGAAGGGGAGCTATTGCCTGATAGTCCTTTGTTTATATCTTGCTCTAATCGCAGTCAGGGTAAGCGGTTGACCTATTGGGGGATTCGGCATGTGATGGATGATTTGGCGGAGAAGACGGGAATTGATTTGCATTCGCATCGGGGAAGACATACGTTTGCGACGAATTTGATTGTGAAGTATGAGTTAGATCCATCTTTGGCGATGGAGTTGACTCGACATCGGGATGTGAGAAGTTTTAGGCGTTATACAAATCGCAAGAATAAGATTGCGGCGAAACGGGCTTTTTTGAAGGCGGCTGAAAAGTTGGAGTAACTGATGGTGATGATTATTGCTAAAGCCCGATCCCCTTATGCCACGTAAACAAACGTTGCAATTTTTCCCAGTATTCAACGGTAGAATATCGAAAAATGCGTCGCCAGTTTTTTAAGAATTAGTCGCTCTGCCAACCACATATCGGACAATTCTAATTAAGGCGATCGCCTAGACTAAGTTTATTGCTGTTTAAGACCATATTTTTTACCCAGCAATTATGAAGTTAGTAATATGCCCCAATCAACAAATATGAATTCTCCAGATATCGATTTATCAAATGTCAAGGTGGAATTTCGAGATGTGAACTTTCGCGTCGGTCGCCGCGATCTCGTGACAAGGGTAAATTTAACTATCAATCAAGGCGAAGCATTATTGTTGTTGGGGCGCAGTGGTAGTGGTAAGACGACAACTTTAAAATTAATTAATCGTTTGCTAATGCCAACTTCAGGTCAAGTTTTGGTCGGCGATCGCTCTACCCATGAATGGGATGCGATCGCACTGAGGCGTAAGATTGGCTATGCGATCCAAGAAACAGGTTTGTTTCCTCACTTTACGGTTAGAGAAAATATTGGATTGGTTCCATCTTTGCTGAAATGGTCAAGACCAAAACTTGAAGCTAGAGTTTATGAAATGCTTGATTTAGTGGGGCTAGAGCCAGAAATATTTGCTCATCGCTATCCCCAACAATTATCTGGTGGTCAGCGTCAGCGCGTTGGCATCGCGAGAGCTTTAGCCGCCGATCCGCCGATTCTGTTAATGGATGAACCTTTTGGCGCACTTGATCCGATTACCAGATTAGAATTACAACAACAGTTTCGCAATTTACAAAAACAATTGGGAAAAACCGTGGTATTTGTCACCCATGATATTCAAGAAGCTTTTTTTCTAGGCACACGCATCGGTTTGATGCATGAAGGTCAACTAGTGGTATTGGGAACTAAAGAAGAATTTATACGATCGCCCCATCCTGAAGCCCAAGCATTTATGGCTTGTTTACCGACTAATTTGTGAAGCAGATATCAATTATTTCCCCGCCAAAGGCGCTACAGTGAAAACACAAGTCATAAAACCCAGTCAAGCCAACAATTAATCGCCCCCTAGCCCCCAATTCTGGGGGGACAAGAAAATAAAATTCTTTCAAAGTCCCCCAGAATTGGGGGATTTAGGGGGCTTAAATAAATCGAAACGTAGACAGTTAGACTTGTGTGTACACGGTAGTGCCTTCGGCGAGGACAGAATAAAAAAAACTTGGAGATTACTTAGTTGTTTAACTTTCTGAATCAATATGCCTCTGAGATTTTGCGGCTTAGTGGCGAACATTTAATTTTAGTAATCATCGCGATGATCGTAGCCATTGCGATCGGTATCCCTTTGGGAATTCTGATTACTCGCCGCCCAAACTTCGCCCCCCTAATTCTCGGACTTGCCAACGCCCTTCAGACTATTCCCAGCTTAGCCATTTTTGGCTTTCTCATATCGGTTCCATTTCTCGGTGGTATCGGCAAAACTCCTGCGATCGTGGCGCTAACTCTTTACGCTCTACTCCCCATCATCCGCAACACCTATATTGGTATTCAAAATATTGATCCCGCCGTGCGTGAAGCTGGGGTGGGAATGGGAATGACCGATTGGCAATTATTAACTCGCGTGGAACTACCCCTTGCCGCAGGTGTAATCTTAGCGGGTGTGCGCGTTGCAACGGTAATTTCCGTGGGAATTGCCACCATTGCTGCCGCGATCGGTGGTGGTGGATTAGGCGTATTTATTTTTCGTGGTATTTCCACGGTTAATAATCAATTAATTCTTGCAGGGGCGATTCCTGCCGCGATCATGGCGCTAACTGCCGATTTTGGCTTAGGTTGGCTAGAGAAAAAGATTACCCAACAGAAGACAAAACCTTCAAGATTTAATCGTCGATTCGCAATTGTGGGTTCAATTGTCGGTATTATGGCGATCGCGATTATTACGACGATAACGATAATTCTCCTCCAACAAGCACCCGCAAAAATTATCATTGGCTCTAAAAACTTTACCGAGCAGTTAATTTTAGGTGAATTATTAGCGCAACAAATTGAGAACCGCACCAACTTACAGGTCGATCGCCGTTTTAATTTAGGCGGAACCTTTGTCTGTCATGAAGCCGTAAAAACTGGGCAAATTTCGGCTTATGTGGAATATACTGGCACGGCGCTAACGGCGGTATTAAAGCGATCGCCAATTACCGATCCTGCGACGGTATATCAACAGGTCAAGCAAAACTATGCTGAAAATTTTCAATTAGAAGTAATGCCATCCTTGGGCTTTAATAATACATTTGCGATTACGATTCGCGGTGATGAGGCAAAGCGCTTAAATCTAAAAACGATATCCGAAGCTGCTCAATATACTCCCCAATGGCAAGCAGGATTTGGTTATGAGTTTTTAGAAAGAGCAGATGGCTATGCTGGGTTAGCCAAAACCTACGGCTTAAAGTTTGACAAGCCGCCGCAACAAATGGAAATCGGTTTAATGTATCAAGCCCTAGCTCAGAAGAAGGTCGATCTCATCGCAGGAAATTCCACTGATGGCTTGATTCCAGTTTTAAATTTATTTATTTTGGAAGATGATAAAAAATATTTTCCGCCCTACGAAGCCGTGCCAATTTTCAATCAGGCGGTTTTACAAAAATATCCAGCAGTACGCGGAGCGATCGCTCAATTAGCGGGTTTAGTTTCTAATGAAGATATGCAAAAGATGAATTATCAAGTCGATAGTCAGGCGATTCGAGTGGAAACTGTCGTGAAGGATTGGCTGAAGTCTAAGCTGCCTAATGGATAATTCCAACTAAAGCGATCGCAAAGTAGAAAGTTCGTGTCTAAGCGACCTAGCTTTCGATAAATCAGCGCAATAAACTCAACTGAGGAGAACCGCAAAGCCATAACACCGCCTTTGAGGCTACTTCAAGATTTTAGCCTTAGCGAGTTGATCGCCAGATAGCAAATTATTCACTCTAAATATTTACACCTGAAGCTTTAGATTTGAAGTTGGCAATCACCTGAATATTTGAGATATAGCGATCGCACTTTCTCGGCAAACTTTTCGCGCACATCATTAGGTTCAACAATTTCGCAGTCTTCGGCATAGGGCATAATCTCGCGATAGAACCAAAAGGTGCTGCTAATTTTGCGGATAATTTGACGTATGGGGGGATTGCGATCTAGCCATGTATTATCGGTGTCTTCGTCCCTTGGTTTATAAGCAAAGGCGAGATTTCCCGATAAATTAAAGGTGACATGCATTTGATCGAGTTGCGATCGCCATTTTCCTTGAATTGGCGTGATGGCGGCTTCGGGGGGAATGCGATCGAGTCTGAGGGAGCGATTATGTTGTAGGGCTGAAACTGTATCAGTTCTAGCAATGTCTTCACACCAACAGTCAAGGTAGAGTCGTTTGTCGTGGGCGGCGACTTTGGCATAGTAAATAGAGAATTCATGGGGATGATCGGCGGCATCGAGATATTGCAGTCGAAAGGGTTGATTTTGTTTGATGTAGCGATCGATGGTATGTCGCCACATTTCGGGGGGCTTGTCGAGAAATCGCTCGATGTCGCGGCGGAGTGGGGTGTTCAGTTCACTACGTTCTAGTAATAGATGGGCGATGATTTGTGCTTTTTCGAGTTCGCCGTAATCAGTTAGTAGTCGAAATGTCCGTGCAAGGGATTCTATGCGATCGCTTGCCCAGTCGTTATTTTTGGAGATTTGGATTTGTTTTCGGGCGATCGCTTCGACTAGTTTGGAGATGTTTGGGCGATCGCCCCACATCATGCCAAGTTCCATCGCGATCGCTTCTAAGTTGGTTTTGTCGCGATCGGATATGGATAATGTGATGGATTCGCCTTTTCGGGACACAGATTATTTTTCCTTTTTCCTTTCTCCTTTTTCCCTACTCAGCGCCTCGCGATAGGCGATAACGGCTTCGGTTTGATTAGTTGCATCTCTAAACTGACTAAGCAAATCAAAATCTAACTCTGGCAGAAATTCGCTGTGAGAGATATTCTCATACTTTGTCTCATCAAGTTCGTCTCTAAGACGATAGAGCTTCCATTGCTGTTGTTTTTCCAACCAAAACCACACTTCAGGAATACCCAGACCGCAATATACTTCTAACTTATCAATTCCACCACTAGTCAAAACAATCTCAATCGCGATATCTGGTACTTCTTTGAGTTCGCCAAAGCAATAGCATTCATCAGGTTCTAGTCCTCTCTGGGCTAGCTCCTGTCTAAAAGTAGCTTGACCATAACCATTAAGATTAATCCGCCGCTCCACAAAATACATCTCAAATAGACGAGCATATATTTTTTTCAGCCGTTCATGTTTATTAGATGTGGTCATAATTTCTAAAACACCTTTGAGATAGGTCATGTGAAGAGAGGGATATTCATCGGTATAGATATTCACTAGGGTGCTGTACTGTTCCCATGTCACGTCACTAAGGATGAGTCGTTGTTCTTCGGTGTTGGGTAATGCGATGGATTCTCTGGCTAAAACTTCTAGGAGTGTCATGGCTAGTAAGCTCCGACGATAATAATTTTGGCTATTTCAATCATAGGCGATCGCTAAGTATTTTTCCTTGCTTTAAAATATACGGACACTTTTATAGGTGTATATCTTGCCAAATGCTTGTATGCTATGCAAATATGTACTCATTAAAATATATAAGGGTAAAACAAAATATAATATTTAAAAATAGAAAATATAAGGTATATTACAAATAAGATGATGTAGACATATCTAGAGGTTATTGCTGATGTTTGCTAGACAGCCAGACTTGACTTATGAGGAATATCTCACCTACGAACAAGCAAGCCCTACAAAGCATGAGTTTATGAATGGTCAAGCTTTTGCGATGGCGGGTGCTAGTGAAGATCATAATGTGATCGCCAGCAATCTTGTTGCTTGCATTCGTCCTCGTTTGCGTGGCAGTAGTTGCCGAGTCTTTTCATCAGATATGAAGTTAACGATCGCTTCTGCAAATAATGCGACTTATTATCCTGATGTGATGGTGGTATGCGATCGCAGTGACAACGATCCATATATCAAACAGAATCCTTGTCTATTGGTGGAAGTTCTATCACCGTCAACGGCTTTGCTAGATCGGCGGGAAAAGCTTGTTAATTATCAGAAGTTGGAATCTTTGCAGGAATATGTTTTGGTTTCTCAGTCTGAGGTGAAGGTGGATCTTTATCGTAGGGATAGTGATGGTGGCTGGTTGGTGCAGTCTTTGGGTGTGGGTGATAGTTTGGATTTGCGATCGATTGATTTGGCGATCGCGCTTTCCGATATTTATGAGGATGTGAGGTTATGACAAGGTTATTAGGTAAGCCGCCAAAAACTCTAGAAGAGCGATACTTTAGCGAGATTCGTCCTGAGTTTTATAAAATTCATGGCAACCATCATCAGCATGGTGTAAGGAAAGGAACGACACTTGCTCAGCATTTTGACTCTGCTTGTCAATTTGTACTTACAGTTAGTCGTATTGCAGAAATACCTGACGATAAAAGGGCTGTTTTACTTGCTGCTACGGCTGTTCATGATTTGAACAAGCTTGATGATAAAGGACGAAATGTAAAGACTTTGGCTAGAAATCGTGAGTTTCTGGAGCAAGAACTTTACAGAGTAGGTGTTTCTAGTCTGATTAAAAATGATGAAGATTTGGAATTAGCTAGAAAATTGATTGAGCGTCACTCTGGACATAACGCTAGTGATGGGGCGCTATTTTTGCCAGAAGATCCGATGATTAGGCGAGTCACCGCTATTCTGATCGCCGCAGATTTGTTTGACTTGGGTATTGCCGAAAAAGAGCGCTTTCGGAAGATTGAGAATGAATTGACGGTTGCTTTTGGTAGACCTAGCAAATTATTTAAGGTAAGCGTTTCTCAAGATCGGGGCTACATTACGGCTTTGCTTTTAGGTGCTTGTGAAGAAGTACTTGCAGAGAAAGGGCTAACGACTTTATCAATATTTCCTGATCACATTATTTTTGAAGGTAGAACTTTTCCAACTGGCGATCTAACTACAGAAATAGCTGTTCGTTGGCAGACTAAAATTAGTAACATTTTGGGAAATAACATAGAACAGTTAGTCAAGCCAGCAAATAATGGCATTAAAATCTCCAATCATGCTATTCAATATGACTCCAACGAAATTGCGAGTATTGTTCTAGCCCTACTTGAAAAAAAGAAAGCTACTTTCAAACCAGTTAAGGTTCTAGCTGAGATCAAAAAGCATGGTGAAGGTAAAGTTACACCAGAAGCTATAGCTCAAGCAGCTAAACTTGGCTTAGTACCTATAGAAAATAGCGAAGAATTTGCTTTGTCTGAAGGGTTAAAATCTGCTTATATAAGCTACAGAAAAGTTAAACCAGAGATTTCACCACAGAAAGTGTGGGACTTGATTGGTAATCATGTTGGTTTATCTGAAGAGCAAAAACAAGCGCTTGAACCGTTTGATGAACAATATGGAAGATCGCTTTTTGCAGTAAAACAGGTGAAAGGAGGTATGAATAGTGTATTAGCTGCTTTGAAAGAATCCCTTGAGATGAGAAAATCTGGAAGTCAAGAGGAAGAGGAGAACCAAGAAATATCTGAAGAATTAATTGAAGGAGTTAAGAGAGGAATTAGTTTACAAAAAAGCTTTTTAGACGGAATCGAAGAACTTAATAGTTATATTGATGCTAGACCCACTCAACGATGCTCTTTAGGTGCAACATATGGGGAAACATCTAAACTGAATAAGCCTGAAATGCCTGTTGGTACTAAAGTTCAAATGTTCTCGAATCGATTGCCTGGTGGGATGAGCGGAGATCCTTCCAGACAAGCTGAATCGTTAGTTGCTCAAGCTTATTTATTACTGAAGGTAGGAGCTAATTTACCTGCATCAGATCCAAAAGAATCACCTTTTTACTTGCATTTTTCTTTGCCTCATAAATCCTGTCCAGAACTACTAAGGATTTGGAAAGAATGGCTGATGAGTCAAGTTGCTACGAATGGTGAGTTTGGGACGATAACCGTAGATACACTCAAGCTGTATAAAGACAATGTGATGGAATTTCAACCAAATAAAGTGGTTGGTTTTGCATTCCCGAAGCGTACTGAATTTGTTTATTCCAATGTTGTTATACCTATAACTTGGGGTGACGCAAACTCATCTCTATCCTTGCTGAAGTCACTAAGATTAGTCTTAGAGTTATCTCTAGCCCCAGACTTTGGATTTCCCTTTATTCTTAGTTCTGATATGCAAGTTGAAGTATTACATGATGAATTTGGACGAGTAGAAGGTATCCCAACCGCACTTTCTAACTTGCTCGGATCAGGAAATTACAACTATGAGGAGGCTTTAAAAATACGCGATTGCTTGAGATATTTAGGAAAATTAGCCATAGAAGTATCATCTTTAAGCAAAACTGATGACTGCTTGTATGACTTAGCCCGTGCAACAACAGAACCATTTAGTCTGTACTACGTTCTGTTGCGATGGATTTTACGAGAACATGGTGACAACAATTTAGATGTTATCTGGATTCGTATCCGCGAACCTTTAGCCCTTTTACTGGAGAGCCTTATGCCTGATGAAAATGCAAAATTGTCGTTATATCTCAAGGAGGCAGCCAAACTTGCCGCAGAGCATAGTTTGCGCGGTCGTTCTTTTAATCGATCTTCCATTGTCAAACCATTTACAGACTTCCTAAAAGATGTTCGATCTTACAAGGAATATATGGATCTTGACTTTCTCTTTGCCTCTTTGTCTCAGAAATTCCATAATCACCTTGATCGAATTTGGGAATATAAAGTTGGTGAGACAAAACTTAACCAAATCACTGAGTATTACAGCGTCTTACGCAAACTATATGAGGAAATTTACAACTCAAGACCTGAAAAACTTTTGAACGATAGAGAAGATATAACAGCCGCATATCTTTTCTTCTGGCAAGAGGCTTATCAAGTTGTTAAAGCCAGAAAAGATGCTGAAGCCGAGAAAAAGAAAGCGGATGCTAACAAACAATCAGAACCCGATCAATCAGATATTTAGGAGAATTTATCATGTCTATCCAAGCACTTAGCTCTTTTCTTGCCCCAACCTATGAAAACTTTCCTAAAGGGCGCATTATTAGTTTAATAGTTCTCAGAACAACTTTGTCTGAGACAATTTTTCGGACTGAAGGAACAGGAGAACCAATTTGTCGAGAGTTTGTCCACACTGGATCTACTTCTGGTAAATCGATTATTGAGCGTCTTGTCATGACTAAGCGTAAGCAAGTCGCGCCAGAACGTCGTAAAGGACGGGAATTTCTGAGGGCATACAATCTGTTGCGTACTGTCAAGAAAAAAGAAGAAGAACTTATCTGTTCTCTTAACACTAACGCTCCCTGTGAAATGTGTGTGGATTGCTTTTTGTATGGCTTTGCAGCAGGTGGTGGTGGCGCTCAGAAAAGTCGCATTTGGACTGAAGATGCATTTAGTCTTTTACCTGCCAATGAATTGTTGGCGGATCGTACTATCAATGGTGTTTATGAAAATGGCACTATGCGACTGCGAAAAGATGAAGAGGATGACAAGGAAAAAGCATCAAAATCACTCAATACAAGCGAGTACATTAAACCAGGTGTGCATTTTCTGGATGTGGTCACGCTCAAAGATGTTACTGCGGATGAGATGCGCTACATTGTCGGCAATATCTTGTTAACCAGTCGCTATGGTGCTGTGTCTAGCCGTGTTGGTCGCATGGAAAATCAGATTCTTGGGATTTTTGGCGGTATTGCAGAATTACCCAGTTCTTTAGAGTTAGTGCAGTCGGTTCATGATGCGTTTACAGCTTCAGGCAAAGCTCTTGAGCATCCATTTGAAGCACAAGCGATCGCAGATGTTACAAAGCAAGTTATCTCTGATTGGACAAATAAACGAGGTGTCTCTGTGAAATTAACTGATGCAGAAGTAACTGAACTGGTTGCTGATGTCGATCGCAATTGGTCAGAAGATGAGCGTGAAACCTTTTTGAAACGTCTTGATGCTTCTTACGAGCCATTCCGTCATGCTCCTGCGGAGAAAAAAGCCAAAGGTAAAGGCAAGACTAAAGACACTGAAGCAGGAGGCTAAACCATGCCTCGCAATGCAAATAAACAGTTAAGCTTACTGACTACCACAGAAACACCTGTTATTAACTTCCAAAAAGCTAGACTTGTTGAGCTATGGTGTGCTGAGCCGATCTTCTTTTCTTCTAGAGAGTTGTCAGACTGTTACTACACAGAAGGCGTGATTGGAAATTATGCCCTTGCCTATGCGTTAGGTTGGGCGCGATCGCCTTATCGCTTAACGGGCGCGAGTACGGGTAAACCAACTTATCGCGAAGACTTAACCCCGTTAGCCCATGAGTGTTACGTCTTGCCAGCATGGTCAGCCGATGGCAATGTGAAGTTTCGGTTTGAGCGTTTTAATGCCCTTTCTGATTCCTATTGGTACGCAATGACTAACAATCGAGTTGCTACTTCACGGGAGGATTTACCACTATGGCGACAAGGACAAAAAATTAGTTCTTTTCGTCCCAGTAACTTCCCCCAAACTGGCAGATTACGTTTAATTGATCGCGGTAATTGTTTTCATACTTTGATTTTTGGTGATCGTGAGTTACCCGAATATATTCGAGTTGGTAAGTTTATGAGCAAAGTGAGAGTTCGTATTCTCAATGAATATGCAGTGAACTATTTGCCCGATGGACAGCATTCTTGCCAAGGGCTTTTAAATACTGCTGATTTGCCTAAAAATTTATCTCTCTTGTCCTTTGACTTACTTTCTATTCCGCCTGTCTCGCTAATCAGAAACCTTATTTTTCAGGGTGCAGCTTGGCGGATGGGTGATTACACAATTCCTGCAAATTCTGCTTTTTTAGGAGGTAGCGCTTAAAATGTCTAGCCCTATCACTATTGAACTTGAGCCTAAAAGTATCGCTAGTTGCGAACCTCCCGAAGAGTTGAAATTTTTAGGGAATACTTTGCAGCATCAAGTAGATGTATTTGAGAAGTCCCGCGATCATGACATCATCATGGATCTTGCGCCTACGGGGACAGGTAAAACGAAAGCAGGTTTATCTGTATTGCTACATAATCGCGATCGCAGTGCTATTTATATTGCACCGACTAACGCCCTTGTAGAACAACAAACAGAAGCCGCAAAGCAATTTGCAAAAGATGCAGGACTGAATCATTTTGTGATTGCTGCATCTGCTAAAGAAGTTCGCGCATGGTCAAACGATCGCGTTGGTTCTCGCCCAGGTGAGAAAATCTACAACTTGCTTCGCAATCCTACGATATTTTTTCCTGAACTTGGAGAATATCGACCGATTCTTTTAGTCACAAACCCTGACCTATTTTACTATGCGACATTCTTTTGTTACAACAGATTAGATCGAGTCAACCTAGCCAGTAGTTTCTATAACCAATTTGCAACAGTTATTATTGATGAATTTCATCTTTATAATTCTAAGCAACTTGTAAGCTTGTTTTTCTATCTATCTTTCTCAAAAGTTTTTAAGTTTTTTGATGATGGCAGAAAAATTGTCTTACTGACAGCCACGCCCGAAAAAGTTTGTGAACTGTCATTGATTAAGCTTGAGTCTCAAGGTGTAAAAATCGCAAAGATAGGTGGCGAAGAAATTACTAATAAAATGCTTCCTTCTCAAACATCTGTAAACTTGGAGATAAGACCACAATCTGATCGTGATGTCCTTTTAGATGAAATTGCTAATGAAGTTGCTGAACGTTTTAACAAGCACCCTGATAGCAACGGAGCAATTATTCTAGATTCTCTAGACCATATTAATCGGCTCAAAGATCGTCTCCGTCAAAAAGGTTTAAATAATTTTTCAGGCAGGATTACAGGTGCAATAAAAGATAAAAAAGATCGT
This sequence comes from Pseudanabaena sp. OTE_70b_metabat_355, assembly GCA_031377675.1. Classification (GTDB taxonomy): domain Bacteria; phylum Cyanobacteriota; class Cyanobacteriia; order Pseudanabaenales; family Pseudanabaenaceae; genus Pseudanabaena. Next base: position 12,402 of record JANMFC010000186.1, read on the forward strand.
AAAGAATCAGCACAATTGCCAATTATTCTAGCGACTAGCACAGTTGATGTCGGGTTTAACTTTGATCGCAATATCGATCTTGATCGGCAGAATTTAGATTGGCTAATCTTTTCAGCCCGCGATCGCGCTGCATTTTGGCAAAGGATCGGACGAGTCGGACGTGTTTTGGGAAAAACTAAAACTAATATTCCCTCTAAAGCGATCGCTTACCTACCTGAAATTGCTTGGGAACAGGGAATCGCTGATCTTAATTGTAACGGTGGGCGCTCTGCATTATGGCAAAAACTAGAAGAATTGCCATGCCTTGAAAAGCCCTTCTTACAGTTTTACTGGCAATCTGAAGCATTCCTAGAAATAGCTAGACCTTTGCTAGAAATAGAAGAAAAGCTCGAAAATCTACCAGAAGCAAATCTCATATCTCAATTATTCGAGACTATGAGATTGGTTCTTGGCGGCAGATGTACTTGGGCAGAACGCCGTTATCGCATGATTGTGTTAAGGGCTTCAGAACAAATTGCTAGAGAAACTTCCCCGAAAGCAATTCAAGAGAAATGGAGGCATATCAAAGGTGGAAGAGCTTTCATCAAAAAATTCTTACAAACTAAACATCCTGAAAAATACAACGAACTTGAAACAGGTTCAGTAACAATAGGAGAATGGGAGAAAGAGTTTCAAGAATATGAAGATTCAGCTACTGAACTAAAAGAATTTGCTGAATTTTGGAGTAAAAGCTATGCTCCTCTATTTCAATTCCGAGAAGGACTATTTGAAAATTTAAGAATTAGCGATCCTCACAACTTAATTTTGGATTTTTCAGAAGAAACTGACATTGATCCTGTTCATTTACTCAGACATTATGAATTTGTTGCCAAAGATTCTGAGTTTGAGATCATCAAACGAGCTAATCCACCATACATGATTGGCTTTAGTTGGCGGTTTTATGGCTCAAAACAAGTGTTTCTAGCCACTGAAATTAACAAGCTAACTGTTCTTAAAAACTGCAAAATTCAACGGACTCTTGATGGTGCTATTTTTCCAACACCATTACTAAAATCCCTAGAAAAAGATTTACTTTCAGGCGTAATAATTTGCCCTATAGCAAGTCATGTCGCTTATTTCAAACTAAGAAAGATGGGAATCATGTCTTACCCTATTACGGTTAAAGGGAATGATTTTGAGAAAGAATATGCCTTTCTACCAGCCCTATCAGGGATTCTAACTGCTGCAATGGCTGGTGTTAAAATTCGTCTGATGGATGAAGAAAATTTTTGGATTGCTTAATCGGAGGATAAACAACTATGACTATTCAAGAACTATGCGATATTGAAGCCCAAGACCTTGCAAAACAATTTGGCTATAGCTTTGAGCGTAAATGCTTGAACCTTCCACAATATACAGGTGAACTAGATCGCAGCCCCCAAACCCAAGAACGCATCGAAGAAGTCTTACCCCATGTAAGCCTTATCACCGATCGCGCAAAACGAGAAATCTTAGTTTCTCCCATCATCAGCGACTTGATTCACTACACCAAAGCCAACATGAGAATTGAGTGTCCAATTCAAGTCACAGAAGAGTTAGAAGTAGTCTTAGACTATTTCATCAAATACCATCAATGTATCGTGATTACATTTGCTAAAGAATCGGACACTGATTTTGGCATGACAGAACTAATTGCCTCACTCATAGCGCTCGATCGCCGTTTAAAAGATCCACCGCAAACAAACCTCATCGGAGCCGTCACAGATGGCAGAACTTGGGAATTTGCCAGACTAAACCGCCAATCCAAACACATTGAACAAGGTTTAGAAATTTATGGCTTGCTCAAAAATTTTGATGCTTTGATGCGAATTTTAGTACAGGTAGTAACAGGTGAAAACCAGCAAATCAGTTAAATTTAAAACAGGAAGATATCGCAAATGCTTGCTAGACAACCAGATCTAACCTACTCAGAATATCTCGCTTACGAACAAACCAGTCCTAAAAAGCATGAGTTTATTAATGGACAAGCCTACGCAATGGCTGGCGCGAGTGAAGATCATAATTTGCTTGTTGGTGGATTATTTTCCAGAATTTGGAATCATTTACGCGGTAAACCTTGTCGTGTCTTTTCTTCAGACATGAAACTAACGATCGCTGCGGCAGATAACGCCACCTACTATCCTGATGTGATGGTGGTATGCGATCGCACCGATAGCGATCCCTACGTCAAGCAGAAACCCTGCCTATTAATCGAAGTTCTATCACCTTCGACAGCCATGCTAGATCGGCGCGAGAAGCTTTTTAACTATCAGAAATTGGAAACTTTGCAAGAGTACGTCTTAGTTTCTCAATCTGAGATAAAAGTAGAACTCTATCGCCGCGATCCTGAAGGTTGGTTAGTGCAATCCTTGAGTATGGGCGAAAGCTTACAATTGCAGTCGATTGATTTAGCGATCGCCCTTTCCGATATTTATGAAGATGTTGAGTTATAAAATATGCCCCATAGTCTCGTTGTTAATTTCATGCCAAAAACGCCGATTTATCCTGAATACCTAACAGGGCGGCATATTCACGCACTTTTTTTGACATTAGTTAGTTCTGTAGATAAAGAATTAGGCGATCGCCTTCATAGTGAGAAAGCAAATAAAGGGTTTGGGTTGAGTCCGATTCAATTGGCGATTAGCGATCGGCGGTTAGCGGTTAGCTCTGACAAAAATAAGCCCAAACTCAAAAAAGCTAATAGCCAACAGCTAAAAGCTAAAAGCCTCTCTTGGCACAATCAAGAAATCTCTACCTCAACTCCCTGCTGGTGGCGCATCACGCTATTAGATGAAGTTCTATTTAGTAAGCTAACAGGACTTTGGCTCAATCTCAATCCCGATCGCGCCTTTCATCTCGGTTCTGCTGACCTCTATATCACCAGTATTCTCGGCACACCCCAATCAAGTCAACCTTGGGCAAACTTCGCCACCTACCAACAAATCTATGATCGCGCCTCAGATACAGAAAAAACGATCGCCTTTCATCTCGCCACTCCCACCGCATTCCGTCAGGGTAAATATGACTCGCCATTACCCACTCGCGACAATGTATTTAAGAGTCTATGCGATCGCTGGAATACCTATAGCGAAATCCCAATTAATCCCGAAATTATCGAATATATC
>JANMFC010000207.1:0-3030 GCA_031377675.1 Pseudanabaena sp. OTE_70b_metabat_355
GCGCGGCTTCGCCGCGCACCACTAATTATTCACTGGAAAGGTAATAGTGAGTTTTTAAATGGGTTCTACGGTGCGGGATTAAAGTAATGATAGTGAACTTTGTCAATTTCTGCCAATATCTCAGCACTTAACTCCACATTAGCACTGTCGATATTTTCCTTGAGTTGGGTCATCGTGGTCGCGCCGATAATTGTACTAGCAACGAACCAGCGATCGCGTACAAAGGATAAGGCTAATTCGGTTGGCGATAAATCATATTTCTGAGCGATCGCCACATATTCTGCCGTAGCTGCGGAGGCATTTACTTTTTGGTAGCGCTGTCCAAAGTTGGGAAATAGGGTAATACGAGTATTTACTGCCGAACCTTGAACGTATTTACCCGATAAATACCCAAAAGCAAGGGGACTATAAGCAAGTAAGCCAATATTCTCACGATAACAAGCTTCTGCGAGATCGCCATCAAAAGTACGATTAAGCAAACTATAGGCATTTTGAATCGAGACAATTTTTGGTAATCCTAGCTGTTTTGCGAGATGACTAAATTCACAAACGCCCCAAGTCGTCTCATTACTTACACCCAAATACCGAATTTTACCTGCTTGAATTAAATCAGCAAAAGTTTGTAATTGCTCAGAAATAGCCACCATTTCTTGCTCTTTTTGCGGATCAAATCCCACCTGTCCAAACATCGGCACATTACGATCTGGCCAATGGATCTGATAGAGATCGATATAGTCGGTTTGTAATCTTTGCAAGCTATCGTCAACTGCCTGCAAAATATTTTTGCGACTCAGTGCGGCGATCGCATCATCGCGTAGCCAACTGTAATTGCGACCAGTGCCAATAATCTTGGTGGCAATAATTATTTTGTCTCTTTGTTGCTTAATCTGTGGTTGAGCTAACCATGCGCCAATATATTCTTCGGTGCGCCCCTGTGTTTCTCGCTTGGGCGGCACTGGATACATTTCGGCAGTATCAATAAAGTTAATCCCCTGCGCGATCGCATAATCTAACTGCTGATGAGCCTCAGCGATCGTATTTTGTTGTCCATAGGTCATAGTTCCCAAACAAATTTCGGATACTAAAAGCTCACTAGTGCCAAGTTTGTTATATTTCATATTTACCTTGCCCATACATCCTATTGAGGCTTTGAGTAGTACAGATAAATTTTTGAAAGCGGCGCTTCGCGCCGTTTTCAAAAATTTATCTGGGTTTTACGCTATACCATTAATCAATATACAGCGCAAATCACTGCAAAGATCAACGCAGTAGCCAAATCACCTTTGCTTAATCGAATTTCCCTAATCGCAAAACCTTGCCAGCTTCTGTTAACGGAATTCTTGTATTTAATCCAAGACGATAAAAATGATTGAAGCGCGATCGCTCAATACTGTTCGGTAAAGTTACTTCTCTGTTTTTGGAGAAAATCTTTGAGAATTCTGGATAAACTTCACCCGTAAAGGGATCGCGAGTGGGAACGGGGCAACGCTGACAGGGATTAGTTCCTAAAAACTGGACATCACCAATTTTAAAAGCAACGGTTTCGCCAGCCTTTCCGAATAAACTATCTTCCCAAAATGGTTCCGTGTCGGCAATTTCTAAATTAGTCCGAAAGCGCAGCCGAATTTGCTCAAGACTAAGTTCTGGATACCAACTTTGCACAGTGACGAGAGTTGCTTCAGAGATAATCGTAGCTCCCCAAGCTTCAGGATCATCGGGAAATCCATTGGTTACATTTTGCCGCAATTCTACAGCTTGACTAAAAAATTCACTGAGCCAATTAGTTAGTAACTTTCTATCTCGATCTAAATGGAAAGTGAAAACTTGCTCCTGATTTGGAATTTTTAGGTTAACTATGCGATCGCCCAAGTCATAACTTGCTCTAATTAAATGGATTTTTGGGTTGCGTTTAGCATTAATATAATTTCCTCTTTGATCAAACATAGCAAATTCGCGATCACCTTTTAATGCACCTCCAGCCGAAATTTCTACTTCACTTAAAGCGATCGGATCTAGAGATTTAATTGGAAATATTTGAATTTTACTTAGTTTCATACTTTATACATATACATTGTCTTTCTTAGATCGAGGAATGATATAAAATCTCTAGCCTATTTTCTTTTTAGCTGCCTCTGATGGATATCTATCATTTTCGATGAGTATTTGTCGTTCCAAAATACGATCTTCACTGTTAAAATCAAGAATTCTTGCGGTTACTTCCCCAATTTCAGTAGTCGGTTGAATTATTGTTCCTTCTAATCGAAAATGTTGTCGCCATAGGTCTCGGCGCGGATTAAAGAATCTAACAAGTTCGCCGTTTCGCCAATTAATGGAGCCTAGATCTGTTCCTTTTTGTAGGTTGCAAAATATACATGCATAACAAAGATTTTCGGGCGTTGTATCGCCACCATGTTTCACGCTAATGATGTGATCAACTTGGCAACTAGAGGATCTGTCTGATGTAGAAATCAAACAGTATTCACAAATACTGTCAGCGCGTTCGATGACTAATTGCCTTAGCTGAACGCTTATATAAGTTCGAGGCATTTTTCATTTAGCCTCAGTATTAATGTATCTGTAGGCTTTAGCTTTAGCTAGGGTCAGTATGTGTTCTATTGTCAAGAAATGGTCTAGCTCACGCTTGTCTTCTTTTGTAAGCACATTATTTTTAGCATCATATATTAAATCTTCTAAGCGCTCTTGTGCGGCTTCAGAAAGTTGAAAGTCGATTAAGCTCTGAGGAGTTGTGCCAGATGCAATAAAGTCAACTATTTCATCGTAAACTTTGATGGTTTTAGTGGCTGTGTTCATGGCTAGGTTTTGGTTATGATAGATTTAGTACTTGCGCTTTTTTCTTTTTCTTCGTTGTCGAGATTGCATCCTTGTGGCGATCTGATTATATCATCAGGGCTTTTGTTAATCATTTGCTGTAATTCTGGCGTACATCTACCGTCCTTTGGGTGTGGGAATGATTCTTCCTAGCATTTTTGCTGTTTCTATCCATTCTCGGATAATGATTTCGGCGTTGGC
>JANMFC010000221.1:0-6592 GCA_031377675.1 Pseudanabaena sp. OTE_70b_metabat_355
GTTACCGTAACCCGTTGGTCCTAGAGGTAACACTTGCCACAGCTTCTGACCGCTACGCGACAAAAACTCAATAAACTGATAGGCGGTCTCGCCTAAATCTCCAATCCCAAATTGACTGGGTAATGAAGTGGGATGTAACAAAATTCCGCTAGCACGTTGAAAAGCCATAAAACAAAAAAACAAAAGCTTTTAGATCTGTCTCTACTTTACCGCTTTATAGGGCAGTTATCTCATAAGCCAAAATTGTCTTAGCCAAAAAAATTTACTTTCCCCCCTTGGCAGAGGTATAAGTTATTTCTCAGTTAGAGATAGCTATGGTTAGAGACAGTCAATCAATGCGATCGCTATTCCCAAAAATCAACATTAAGCATTGACTCAATGTCACGGTTAAACTGCCATGTATTAGGAAACTTCACAGATTTATATCCTTTCTCAGATAAGACTTCATCAAGAGCATCTTGATAGGCGTAATCAAAAATCTCAGCAAAATAGTTTTTGAGGCTAGGAGATGTTTTAAGTGTTCGCTTAATCTGCCTACGCTGTTCTCTAATTGTACGTTCCCAGCCATTAAACTCTTGAGGCATAGAAATATAAATTCGCTTGAGTAAATGCTCTAGCAAGGTCGCTAAGCGATTTAATATCTCGCTCCTTTCAGACGTTCCCAAACTCTCGATCTCCTCTATTAGATTCTCTAAATCCACATGTTCAAAATCTTTCGTCTTTAACTTTTCTGTGGTTTCTTGTACCCACTGGTAAAAGTCACGATCATACAAGGTTGTTTTTGATGCGATCGCTAATATCTCCTCAAAGTCAACATTTTGAGGGAGTTCGGTGACTGCATTGAGAACTTTTTCTTTAATTGTCATCTTGTTAGATTTCTCGTTTGATGATTTCAAGTATATTTGATCGCAGTTGCCAAGTGTCGCCATGCGCGAGATGAGCAAACCAACTTAATATCGAGAGATTAGCTGTTGATACTGAAATTTTACCGATTGCAACGGCTTGTTTAAGAAAGCAAATTCGCTTTTTACCGAGGCGGAGATTATTACTGCGAAGGCGAATATGGGTGGGGAAAATACGAAAACCGAGAAAGTTAGCGCCTTGTTTTGTGGCAAATATTTGGCTTTTGATGGGATGAATTTTTAAGCGCAATGTGGCTAGATAATTCTCTATGGATTGACGGACTTGTGTGAGTTCTGTTGAATCATTACTAAAAAACGCAAAATCATCAACGTAGCGAATATATTTTTTGATTTTTAGTTTTTCTTTGACAAAATGATCGAAGTCATTGAGATAGACATTTGCAAAAAATTGACTGGTGAGGTTGCCTATAGGTAATCCTCTGCGGCGCAGTGAAGTGAATAAATCGTCACCATCAAAATAATCATGAATGGGTATTTGGTCGTTGCTATTGTCGATGATGAGGTCAATGAGCCAGAGGGTTTTCGGACATTTAATTTTCTGACGGAGGATATTTTTGAGGATTTGGCGATCGATACTTGGGAAATATTTCTGGATGTCGCATTGCAAGACATATTCTCTAGATCGGACAAAATGTGTGAAGCGTCTGATGGCTTTGTGAGTGCCGTAGCCGATGCGATTGGAATAGGAGTCGGGAATGAAGCTAGTCTCGATGAGGGGAGCGATGATATTGCAGAGGGCGTGATGTATTACTCTGTCACGATATGGGGCGGCGGATATTAATCGCGGTTTTGGCTCTTGGATTTGGAAGGTGCGATAGCCTTGGGGTTGATAGGTTTGGTTATGAAGTTCGATTTGAATTTGGAGAAGTTCGGATTCTAGATGATAGTTAAAGGCGAGGACATTATCACGGTAGCGTTTGCCTTTCTGGGCTTTTTTGGCGGCGAGGAGCAGGTTTTCAAAGCTGATGATTTGCGAGTAGAGGTTTCCGTAACGTTTGATGGCTGTCACCTTGTGCTTGTTTAATCCATCCGCCTAACTCCACACCAATTTCGGTGATTAACTGACTGACGTAGGCGTATCGCTCTATGGAGAGTTCGTTGAAATCAAAGAGAAGACGGGTTTGATAACGGAGAATATCTAGAGATATGTTGAGGGTTTCGAGTTGGGTTTGTTTGGTTTGAGAATATTTGGCGGTGATTAAGCCTTCGAGGATGCTGTAGAGAGTATCAATGGTACGGCTGCCTAAGTGGAATTTATGCTGTCTGGGTAGGCGATTGAGAATGGGAATGTACCATTTGATCAAGTCGTAGGTCTTTTGGATGATTGAGAGTTCGGTCATTTGGTGAAGTTGGCGGTGAATCAGCTAGGGTTTCGGCAAACCTACTAAACTAACTGACTCGGTTTTATATTCGGAAACAGTCACCTGCGTCACTGGAAAGGAGTCTGGACTCTCTGTATACGCTTGGTGCAAATCACTTGCATCAATTCTGATGTTAGAGAGTACTCACGAAGAAGAGGCGAGAAGCAGACGAAAACCGATGTTGTTGTTCTGTTTACGCGCATTGTTCCTGTTGCGATTGGCAGCACGGCAGTTCCTCTCGTTGTTGTTCCAAGAACCGCCGCGCAGCAGGTTGTAACTCAATCCCAAGCTATGTGCCACAATTTCTAAGAATTGTAAACAAGGATAGTTGTGTGCAGTCTAGACGGTAATGGTCTATTTTGAAAAAAAAATTTGATCGCCAAAGGCGAAATGGGGAATACAAAGGGCAAGAGGGGAAAAGAGTAAAGGGTAAATGAAGTCCTCACGAAGAAGAGGCGAGAAGCAGACGAAAACCGATGCCGTTGTACTGAGCACGCGCATTGAACCCGTTGCGACTGGCAGCACGGCAGTTCCTCCCGCTGTAGTTCCAAGAACCGCCGCGCAGCAGGCGAGAACGATTATCATTCTCATCTACATTTAGATCGCCCCATGCTTGATTTCCCTGTTTCTTGAGATTTTCTGGTTTGTCGGCATAGCTATCGTGCCACTCATCTAAGCACCATTCCCAGACATTACCACTCATGTCATAAATGCCAAGCTCATTAGCCTTTTTCTGCCCCACAGGATGCGTTACACTGCCGCTATTATCGCTATACCAGCCAACCTCACCAAGATTATTGCTACCTGCGTATTCATAACCATTGCTCCGATCACCGCCTCTCGCTGCATATTCCCATTCCGCCTCAGTCGGTAGTCTTACCGCCTTTCCTGTTTGTTGTTGTACCTTCGCGCAAAATGCTCTCGCCTCATGCCAAGACACACCAACAACGGGCTGTAAATCACCTTGAAACTTCTTGTCACAATTTGCCGATCCCTTAGCTTTCATCACTGCTTGCCATTGAGAATTAGTCACCGCATATTTCCCAATGAAAAATTCTCTCAAAGTCACCTGATGCTCACCCATCGCAAACGATCCCGCAGGGACGCGCAATAGTTCCAATGCCACCCCACTACCAAGATCGAGCTTAATCTCATCTTCAGAAGGCTCAGGCGCATAAAAACTCTCATCTGGCTCATGTATCTCCACCACAGGCACATCGATCGCACCGAGATCCGTCTTGAGATTATCCAACTTCAAATCAAGAAACTCACGAATATTTCCTAAACAATCATTAATTGTGATTCCCTTGCCAGTTCCCAACAATTGAGCATCAAACTCGGCTCCTGACCTCGCATTGCCCATCTGCTCCAGCGCCTCTTGCAGCCGATCCTTTTTAATCTCACCCCTTGCCAAAAAGTCAGCAATACGTTGAGAATCGCGGTCAGATTCAATACTCCGAAACTGTTGCGCCTCTAGTAAATTGGCAATATTCTGAATCTCTCCCATCGCTTTCGAGAGTTCCTGATCAACAGTCGCCACATTCGACAATAAACTTTGGAAACTACCCATAAACGGCTTCATATATTCCTCGAAATTTAGAGCAATGTCCACAAATTCAGCCGTCTTAGCTTGCAACGCATTAATTTCTAATTGCAACTCATAGAGATCTTTCTGCGATCTAATCTCTCCAAGCACTTGAGCCAATAACTGCTTTTGCATATCTTGATCGTTGGCAATGCGTTGCAAACTCTCACTCATCAGATCCAATTTCTTCAACATCAACACCGCCGCATAGCCAGTTGATTTGGCAATCTCAAATAACTGCGCCTCCATGTTGCTTAACATCGCAAGACTTTGGGGCAGAGGATTAGCTTTTTGACGCTCTTGTTGCTCTTTGAGTTGTCGCTTTTTCTCCTTTTCTAAAATCTCATTGCAGTTCTCGCCAATCGTTACCCGAATTTCTTGCGCGAGTTCCTGAAAAAATTTCTGATAATCATACTGATGCAGCTTCAGAACTTTCACCATTTCGTCATAATTTTGGACGATCGCATTTAACTCACGATAGCGCTCCTCAAAGGACAAAGACTTACGACTACTCTGCTCAATTACCTTCTTACCAAACATCCCCCGTTGCTCAATTTTTTGAGTTACGAGTCTCCCTTTCGTCAAATCTTCGTTGCGTTGGCGAATTTGCTTTTGCAATTGATCAAGTTTTCCCCCTGCGAGCATAGGCAAACGGTAGGTTTTCTTGTAAACCTTAATTTCGCGCTTACCGTCATTGTTATTGCTATTACTCATAATTTAGCTAGACTCATGGGGCGATCGTTTTATTGTCTATTATCATACAAATTTTTTAAAGGGTTTCTAAAGGCGATTTAAAGAAAGGTAGTCCTGAAAAAGTTAAAATACAACAATATACAACTAACTCTCACTAAGGAAAAGAGAAACCATGACAGAGTTACTCGAACGCACAATTACCAAACTAAGAACATTATCTATCGAGCAGCAAGACGCGATCGCTCATAATGTCCAATCTTCAATTATTAGCTTCGGTACTTTTTCAAAGTCTCTACGATTTCTTGTTAAAAGAATACCGTCATAGGCGATCGCAATTGAAGCAATCCGTAGATCTTGCGTCCCAACACGAATACGTTGCACCTTTAAGGACTGATAAACTTCACGTGCCTTGAAATCGTATTGCAAAACATCAAATTCTGACAACATCAAAATCGTATCTGTGAGAAGTTGATACGCAACAGATTTATTTTCTCCATCTTTTATTTCCGAAATCTGAGCTAGACGACCTCTTAACTGCTCCTCAACATTGATGACAGTTGTTATTAGCTTTAATTTAGTTTCTTGGAGTCTCGCAATTAAAGATGGATTAGCACGTCCATACAAACTGAGATGATCTGTATCAAAAATGTAAATCTGCATCAGTCAGCTACTTCTAGGTTTGCTTCTTGACGGATATGCTTCATCTTTTCCATGAAGTCATCAAAACTGGAATCGTTGGCAAATATTCCCGCATACTTCATCTGAGGTAGGGAAAGATAAGGTTCTTTTTCTGAGCCTACTTCTACACTTACAAACTTACCTCTCGCTAGTTGAGATTCGAGCGCAGATTTAGCATTAGAAATTGCCTCTTCCTCTGTCTTACCCTCAGTGGTTAAGTTTGACATTCCCACAACTGAAGCTAGAAAGCTCTGTTGAGATTGGCTTTGCACAAAGATTTGATATTGCATAACGTCACATTTTTTGACAACATAAGCCCCATTCTAACCAACGAATAACGTGACTTTGCCCACTATATAGACATAAACTTGATAAATTTCGACAACTTTTCGATATTGTATCGTATTGCTTAGGCGATCGCGCCTTCTTCCCCAAAGAGTTTTTTTTTGAGATATGTTAAATTCGAGCTACGGGTTAAAATTTAAATTTTGCCTGCGATCTGCAATAGCGTCACTTCCCACACCAATCGCGGTTGCACATATCGAGCAATTAATTCCCGCGCCTTATCGAGATGCTCCACAACCGATTTTGACTTTTGCTGTTCCCAAAAATAATTTTGCAAATAATCAATTAGCCACAATTGCAAATCTACCTCTAGCTCCTTCGTGATTTGCTTAGCGATCGCCATTGCACTTTTAGCATCTTTAGGAATTTGACGCACCGAACTTAATAACTCAGCAGGAATGCTTTTGAATCGTTCAAAAGAGTCGATCGCATTACCCGCAGAACCTTGCGCCAGCGCCACTACATCGGCGGGAATATCCGTATGTCCTTCGCGGGTGAGGACGGATTGCATTTGAACTTGATTGAGCCTTGTAAAAGGAATACGCTGACAGCGAGAAACTAGGGTGGGTAAGATCGAACCAGCATCGGGAACAATCAGAATAATCGTGGCATAAAGTGGCTCTTCGAGGGTTTTTAGCAAACTATTAGCAGCCGATTCTGCCATTGATTGCGCTTCTTCGAGAATCACCACTGATCGCTTACATTCAAGGGGCGATCGGCTCACAAATTCGCTAATTTCCCGCACCTGCTCGATCCTGATCTGGGGCAGAGCGCGACGTTTCAACCCTGCGGTATCCGCTTCCTTGGCTGTGAGCATTTTGCCCTTGTCCAAATAGGTCGGCTCCACCCATAGCAAATCAGGATGATTGCGATCGCTTAGACGATGACCAGATTTGCGATCGCCCAATAAAACTTGAGCAAAAGCTGAAGCGGTTTTACTGCGCCCCACACCACTCGCACCCGCAAACAAATATGCAGGAGCAATGCGATCGCGTTTAATGGCAGCT
>JANMFC010000280.1:0-17905 GCA_031377675.1 Pseudanabaena sp. OTE_70b_metabat_355
AGTGCAGCGCGTAGCGCTGCACTTCATTGTTTCTATTTTAATTTTTGAAGAACAGCACTTGTAGAGACGATATGGCGATCTAAACCGAGAACATGGGAATCGATTCCGATCGCTAAACCAATTAGTTGCGGTAAATGCAAAATAGGAATCCCCAATTTTTGACCAATTACCTGTTCGACTTCAGGTTGACGGGAATCGAGATTGAGATGACAGAGCGGACAGGGTGTAACAATACAATCGGCTCCTGCGGCGATCGCGGCGGTGAGATGTCTTCCCGCCATCGAGAAAGATTCTTTGGGCGCGTAGCTAGAAATCGGCCAGCCACAGCACTGCACCCGACCTTCGTAATAGACAGGCGTTGCCCCCACTGTGCGAAAGATATTTTCTAAAGATTCAGGCTTAAAGGGATCGTCAAAGCGCGTGACTGTTTGCGATCGCAATAAATAGCAGCCGTAAAAGGCGGCACATTTGAGATTGGCTAAGGAGCGATTTACCTTAGTTGCGAGTTTTTCCAATCCGTAATCACGAATTAAAATCCAAAGTAGATGCAATACTTCTGTAGAACCTTCAAAATTATGTCCTTGGGTATTCAGCAGTGCATTCACTTCATCTTTGCGCGTGGAATCAGAACTTTTAAGTTTATCGTTGACGCGACCGAGTACGCCCTGACAGGTGCTGCATTGGGTCATGACCGTGAGATTTAATTCTTCCGCAAGGGAAATATTTCGCGCATTGATCACATCTTCCATTAGTTCATCGGTTTCCTTGAAGGTTCCCGATCCGCAACAGGTCGCCTTGTGTAGTTCCACTAACTCAATACCTAATGCTTGCGCGATCGCGGTGGTTGATGCGTGGAGTTCTTTACAAGCTCCTTTGGCAACACATCCTGAATAATAGGCATATTTCAACGCGGTTGGTTCTGTCATTTATTTCTTGAGTTGACGCTAGTTGACATTATATTCGTTGATTGTTTTGAATGGCGATCACGATCTCTTTAATTCTGGCAGAAACAAGCATTCCCAGCAATCTGTTTGAGGCAATAGTCCTCAGAATTTTTGTATAATGTTTTAAAAATTAGCTAAGGGCTAAAAAACATGACTACTGAGCAAGCTATTGTTGATAAGGTCAGGAGATTATCTTCCGAGAAACAACAGGAAGTGTTGTCTTTTATTGAATTTTTAAATACAGATGAGTGGCAGCAGAGATACCAAAGACGCTTTAGGCAACTTCAACAGGAAGTAGAGGTGGGAATTGATGCCGCAGATCGTGGCGATGTTATTGATGCTGACGGGATGTTTCAGAACTTGCGAGATAAATTACGACAGAAGAAAGTGCAGGTTGGACAATGAGTCAAATTTGTCGGGTTACTGCTCCTGCAAGTCGGGATATTGAGGCAATTATGGATTATGTAGCTGAAAATATTAGTTTTGATGCTGCGGAACGATTGCTAGATAAAATTGAGGATAAATGTAAAAGACTAATCTGTTTTCCTAATATGGGGCAGAAACGTGATGAGCTTGCTTTAGATGTGCGAAGTTTTCCTGTTGATAGTTACTTGATTTTCTATCGTACGATCGCTGATGGCGTAGAAATTTTGAGGGTTGTAAGTGGTTATCGAGATTTAAAAAATTTATTTCTGGAGCAAGACGAGAATTAAGGGTATCAATCAAAAGTATTGATGCGATGTCTTTATGAAAGCGAAAAAGATGCTTTTATGGAAACCAAAAACTGGTGTTAAAATCAAATCAGCCGTATCTCCTAGAGTTACTATGCAAACCACTCAAGTATCAATTAAGCCTCCTGCTTCGCCATCCCTACTTATTCCCACAACTCCAATCAGTCTCCCCGACCATAAGCAATTACCCGACTCAGACGGAACTTTTGTGAAAAATTTTCAGGAACATCCACAAAGTATTGTTCTAACAAGTTCGATCGCTCCAGTCTTAGAAAAACTACATCCTGATGGGCGCTACTGCATAGGGCAAGATAGTGGTATTTACTGGCGCTTGATCGAACCGCTTGAAAAAGGAGCCGAAGCCCCTGATTGGTTTTATGTTCCCAATGTATCACCGCTTCTTGATGGAGAATATCGCCGTTCCTATGTGTTATGGAAAGAATTTGTTGCGCCCTTAATTGCGATTGAATTTGTGTCTGGTAATGGCGCAGAAGAAAGGGATGCAACAGCGCCTAGTGAAACTGAAAAAGCAGGTAAATTCTGGGTTTACGAGCAGGCGATTCGCATTCCTTTTTACGTCATTTTTGATGCATGGAGAGATAATCTTGAGGCGTATCAATTGCTTGATGGGCGCTATGTGAAGATGCAGCCTAACGATCGCGGATGTTTTGCTATTCCGCCGATGGGCGTGGAACTCGGTTTAAAATTTGAAAATAACGTACCTTGGTTGCGCTGGTGGGATCAGTCGGGTAATTTATTGCTGACGGGTGATGAACGGGCAGTACAGGCTGAGGCGATCGCGGAGCAACAACGGATTCTCGCTGAGCAACAACGGGAGATCGCCGATCAGCAACGGGCGATGACTGAGCAACAACGGGCGATCGCTGATCGAGCAAATTTAGGGCAGCTACAGGCTGAGGCGATCGCTGAGCAAGAACGCCAACAAAAGGAAAAGCTAGCAAATTATTTAAGATCAATAGGGATCGATCCTGATGCAATTAATTAGATAGGCGATCGCGCATCTTGTTGATCGCGAAGAGTTTGAAAATCTTTGTCAGGACTCCATTGGATTGCACCATCACGTCCTGTCCAAAAAACTCTAATCTTGGCATCGTAAAGTCGATTGACCATTTCTTCGACCACACTGGTTGCCGAGGCGATCGCTACTTTAGGATTGACGGCTTGAATGATAGCCGCATCTAATTGACCGCCTGTCCACCAAAGAATATTCGCTGATAGTTGCGGTAGTAAGGTTTTATTAGAGGCGATCGCCTGTTGTATTTTTGGGTCGGCATTATTTAGTAATAACCATGATAAATCGCCAGTTTTAATTTTTAATACATCGGGAGATTGGTTGAGTAACTGGATTTCGATTTGATTATTAATCTTTAAGGTTTCCCCAGCTTTGAGCGACGCTAAGGGAGTTTTCGCAGTGGCAAGAGCGCGTTGGAGATTTTGATAGGGCTTAGGAGTGACACCGAGGCTGGTGTCACGAAACTGGGAAATCGCGAGGGAGTTGGACATCAAAACATTCCAACCATCACTAAAATCAGGTTGGGTATCGGTCGCGATCGCCCAATCGAGGCGGTTAATTCCTTGCTTTTGGAGGAAGGGCTGGAGCGTAAAGTTGGCAAATTGGCGATCGCCGCTATTAATCAAAATCGTTTGGTTTTGATTTTTAATCAGCATAATCGGTACATCGTTGAACGCAGGCAATGTCACCTGAAAGACATTAGATTGGGCGATCGCATTGGGGACAAACAAGACGATACAAGCCAAAACAAAGGCGATCGTCCAACGTTCCATCTTGCCAAACCAAGGCACAAGCCAAATAGCCAGAAATAAGATGTATGCGATCAACATTTGCCACAAGGCGATCGCACCCACGCTCATATTTGAGTTAGGTAAACTATTGATCCATTGAGCAATATCGATTGTCCAATGCAGTAATGGATAGAGTAGCCATGCGATCGCCGCGCCGATCGGTACAAAAATAATCCCTAAAAGCCCACTAATAATCCCGCCATAAGTGCCAATCGCCACTAAGGGAGTGGTGAACACATTCGCGATGAGACTATAGGGAGTGAGTTTGCCGAAGACTAATAGCTGTAAGGGTAATGTCCAAATATAGGCGGCGATAGGAACCGAGATTAATTCGGCGATCGTTGGGGGCAGCCATTCTAAGCGTTCTGAGATGGAGCGCGATGTGGTGACTAACCCAAATGTTGCCAAAAAACTAAACTGAAATCCCAGATCCCAGATCCAGAGCGGTTGGTATAGCAATAACAAAACGGCGGTGATGATTAACCCAATCACGGGGCGGCTGCGGCGCTGCATCGCTAAACCAATTAAACTGCCAAATCCCATGACCACGGCGCGTAAAATCGAGGGACTGCCACCTGTGAGCAGTAAATATGCCAATAAACTCAAGCTACTGATCGCAAATTGGATTTTTAATGATCGGTTACGACTTAGGGCGATCGCTGCACCTAGCACCAAAGTCACCTGAAAACCTGAAGCGGCTAGTACTGCGGCTAAACCTGCCTGAATAAAAGCATCTTTGAGATCGCTCGGCAAGTCCACGGCGCGACTACCCAACACTAGGGAGCTAAGCAGCGATCCCTCAGGCACACCCGCACCCATGACATGAGCGCGGACGATGCGACTGACAAACCACCATTCACCAAAATTAGGGGACTCGCCTTGCATGACTAGCGATCGCCCACTTAAACCCGCAAATACTCCTTGTCTTGCCAAATAGGATTTGAAATCAAAGGCTCCGAAATTATCGGCTTGACTAGGTAAATAAAGCCTTCCTGATAGTTCTAATACTTGTCCAGATCTTAAGCCCGTTACCTCAATTAGAGGCACGGTTACATACAATTTACCTGAAACAGCTTGAAACTTTCGTTCAGGATCGTTATTCGCTGGCGGGTTAGCGGCTTGATTGAGATCTTTAATATTTAGTTTGCCAGAGGGATTAATTTCCTTGACTTCTAATAAAAATTTAGCGCGATCGCTACGGGTGAGACTGGGGGCTTCGATTACCTGTCCGCGTACAATCACATTCGATAGTGGTGCATATTTAGAAATGTCGTCAGTCTGTGGCTGAGGTGTACGCACCTTGACATAAAAGCAAGCAAATAAGGCAATTAATGTCGCCAACAGATAGACCCAACGCTTTGGACCCAAGCGCCATAACGCGGGTATCAATAGCGATAAGCCAAAACCAACGCCAAATACAGTATAAAATCCTGCCCAATCTTCTAAAAAACTGGCGTACGCACCTGCAATAAAAGAAAGAGCCAGAACTAAGGCAATTTGCGATCTCATTGCGAACCCATTTTTTAGTTATAGCTCCAGAGCAAATTCTCAGCCCAACAAAAAATCATCGTCTAGATTATTCCGCAGCGCCCGATCGCGAAATTCTGACGGCGGACGATCATTGCTCCAAGCCCACCAGACCGATTGGCACTCGCAGCGATAAAATTCTTGCCACTTACGTTGATGATTTTCAGTATAAACAGGAGATCGGCGATTAACCCACACTGCCTCGGCTTTGCTTGGTGGTTGTCCACAGCGAGAACAACAAAAGCTATGGGCGTGTGTAGCTTTTTCGACCCACTCTGGTGGAATTGGACTGAAGGCTTCCATAAGAGATAACACGATGATTATTTCGGATTGAATTTCTGAATCAGCGATCGCCAGATTACCAATAAATGTCGTGCGATGGTTAACTTATCTTCTTCCCCTTTTCAAGAGGGATTGAGGGGGGATCATTAGTAACTTCTAATCACCGCAACCGTTGTTTGCAGTAAAGCGATCGCCTGTTCTCCCGAAATATGAGCAATTGGCAAGCTGTCCACACCCATCGCCACACAAAGCAATCCGAGATACAAGATCGAATATTTAAAAACTGAACGTGCTACTTGGCGATCTTCTGGCTCTTTTAGTAACTGAGTTGCTTTGTAAATGAAGGCTACGCCCAGCCCCACTGCCGATAAACCGTAAACCAGCCCCATCGCATTGCAGGGATATACCAATAACAGTGAGACAGGTACTAACAACAATGTGTATAAGAAAATTTGATTAGCCGTTACCACCGCGCCCTTGACCACAGGCAACATGGGTACGCCCACCTTGGCATATTCATCACGAATCATTAGCGCTAAAGCCCAAAAGTGGGGTGGAGTCCACACAAAAATAATCGCGAATAGTACCCAAGCCGCCCAACTTAGTTCGCCCGTCACCGCCGCCCAACCAACTAGGGGCGGAATCGCACCAGCAGCGCCACCAATTACAATATTTTGAGTGCTAGAGCGTTTTAGCCAAATCGTATACACGCCAACATAAGTAGCGATCCCCGACATCGCTAGACAAGCAGCCAAAAGATTTGCATAAACCGTTAGCAGAGTGAAAGATATTCCTGCAAGGGCGATCGCAAAGATTAGGGCATTAAGCGGCGAAATCCTGCCTGATGGGATTGGTCGCCAACTGGTGCGCTCCATTTTGGCATCGATATCGCGATCGTAAAGGCAGTTAATGGCATTTGCCGAAGCCGCCGCGATCGCCCCACCCAAAACCGTAATAAACATCAGAAATGCGTCAACCTTCCCTTCAGAGGCGATCCACATCGCTCCTGCGGTAGTGATCAGCAACAGTACGATAATCTTGGGTTTTGTTAGTTCTGTATAGTCTTGGATTACCTCATGCCATTTACGTTTCGCTATATTGCCTGATAATTTCGGCATTTCTGTATTAGTTTCAACAAAAATATTTTCTGCGATCGCCGTTTCTTGCATTTACGATTAACTCCTAAAATATTTTGCAGTTGGATGAAATCTATTGAATTGCTTGATCTTGTCTATAAGCTCTAAAAGCTAGTACCGTGAAGCAAACGAGGCTTCCTAATAATGCTGAACCAGTAGCTTGGTGAGCGATCGTCAGTGGTTCGACTTGTAAATGCAGCTTATAGGTAGCATAACCGATCGCCACTTGAGCAATTACCAGCAAACCTGCAACTGAGGCAATGCGCCGTAATAAAGGCTGGATCATCTTAGTCAGCCAAGACATTACAACCACTGCAATACTGGCTATGGTCGCAGGAATTACGCCTAATACATGTGTATTTAAAACAATGCACATATCTTGAGTGGCAAAACATTGATGTAGCGCCCATTGAGAGGCAACTAAAGCCCCAAGAATACTCTGGACATAGACTAAAAACGCCGCCGCTAATCCCACCCAAGGTAGCTTCGAGGTGAATTTTTGAACTTGATCAAAACTGGTTGGATTAGTCTGACTGCTTAATGCTGTAGCGATCGCCAGCAAACTAGAGAAAAATAACAATCCCGTCCCTAAATGGGCGGTAACGATATCAAATCTTAATAACTGTGTAACCGTTAATCCGCCCAAAATCCCCTGAAAAACCACAAGAGAGAATGATCCAGATGTTGCCCAAGGTGTCCATTTCGGTAAAGATTGCCGAAAATACCAACTCGCCCCACATAAAACTATCGTGGCAAACCCAACCGTAGAAGCAACTAGGCGATGAAACCATTCTAAAAATACTTGCAAATTCATCTGTTCCGCAGGCAAAACCGTCCCATAGCATAGGGGCCAGTCGGGGCAAGCCAAACCTGCATTCATCACCCGAGTCGCACTACCGATCGCCATCACCATCCATGTCGCGACAGAGATCGCAAATGCGATCCTGCGAATCAAAATAATTGGCTCTATGATTTGATTTGTGCTTTGATGATTGGAAGATAAACTTTGTTCAGCCATTTGTGCTGATTTAGCAGAGGATAAAGAGTCAGTCATGAGATTGTGATGAATTTAGGGCTTATTCGTGAATCTTTATAAAACTCAACAGAACTATGTGTAGCAGTCAAAAGTAATATTAAGAGCAGTTTTGAAAACGTTACAGTTATTTAATAATTTCTTCGCGTTAGGTATTTGTACTGATTAAGTCTATGGCTAAGTGTATGGCAAAAAATTGGGCGATCGCTTTAGCAGTAATTTCGTGTTTTGAAATTTGTAGCGCCGCCTATGGCGACACCCAAAGCAACACCAAAATATCTCATCGGGCAAATGAGCTGGAACTTGAGCGCCAAGTGATTGAGAGTAGTCCCGTATTGCGACGTTGGCTAGAAAATCCGCCTGACTTGTTGGAAGATATTTATAAAATGCCTAGCTTTAATTCAAAATTGCGGGTGGGAATATCATCACGAAATAACTCACTGGGAATTGAGGCTGGGTTTGAAGATTTTTCGGTGGGTTCTTCGCCTTTGACCGTGAGTGGTCGTTATCAAACTGAGTTAAGTGGAAGAGAAAGTGAAATTGAAGCTAATCTTCGCTACTATGTTTTGCCTCTAGGCTCCTATTGGAACCTTGCGCCCATTGTTGGTTATCGTCAATTTAATCAGATGGATCGCCCTCAAATTTCTGGATTAGATATTGGCTTACAAGGAAGTTTGGTGCTATCTCCCCATAGTTCTGATTTGCGGTTAAGTCACGTCTTTACAGATCCTACGGGTAATCTCGAAATGAGTACAACTACCCTTTCTACGAGTTATGCAATTACCAATTATTTGCGATTGGGAACTAAAATTGAATGGAGGCGATCGCCTTTAATTTATGACAGTCGAGTTGGTATTTTGTTAGAGTTAGCATTATAAGTCTTAGGACTTACGCAAACAAACCAAGAACTCAAGTTCTTGGCTGAAAGCTAAAGTCAGCTAAAGCAGACTAAAACATTTCTATGATCAACCCGTTTCAACGGGTTTAAGCTTTTAGCCCGTAATTTATTACAGGGCTGTTGCGTAAGTCCTAAGTTTTAAGTTTCTGACTCACAACTAGGACGAGCAACAAGGTTCTCATAGGGTTCGAGCGCAAAGGGGCGTTCTGGTTCTGTTAATAAATAGCGATCGCACAAATCAAAAAGCTGCTGTTTCGATTGCACTAAACGCATCTCCACGAGAAATTTACCTTCTGGATCGATGCTAGTGCCAATAAAATTTAAAAATTTTTTCAGGCAATTGATATGGGATTTCTCTTTAAGATCATCTTGAGAAGTAATCTCGTAAAGATGCTGAATGTAACCATACACATCCGCAAAAGTTATTTTTTTGATCGGTTTCCCTGCCAAGCGATCGCGGATTTGTTGAAAAATCCAAGGATTACGAATCGCCGATCGCCCAATCATCACCCCCGCCGCTCCTGTCTCTTTCAGCACTGATTCGGCTTTGAGATAGGAAGTCACATTTCCATTCGCTAATACAGGACAATTCACCGATCTGACCGCTTGACGAATTACGTCATAATGCACATCACCGCGATAGAGTTCCTTCACCGTGCGACCATGCAAACTTAAGAGGTCAATTTGATATTGATTAATTAATTGCAGTAACTTCTCAAAATTATCAATTGAGTCAAAGCCCACTCGCATCTTGACCGTAAATAAGCCAGAGATTTGCGATCGCAACGACTCAAAAATTCGTTCAATGGTTTCAGGTTCGCGCAATAGTCCGCCACCAACATTTTTGCGATATACACGCGGCGCGGGACAACCGAGATTCAGATCAATGCCAGCGATCGGATAATTGGTTAATTGTTTGGCAATCCTGAGCATATCAGGGATACTTTCGCCAATTATTTGAGCAAATACGGGTCTACCAGTTTCATTGTCTGTAATCGACCTCAAAATCTTTTTGTCGAGATGCGAATTAGCATATACTCGAAAATATTCAGTTACATAATAATCAGGACAGCCATATTTGCAGAGCATCTGCATAAATGCGCGATCAGTTACATCTTGCATCGGTGCTAATGCAGTTAGAGGTTGTCCTGACAAAATTGATGGCGGTAAAAGTTGAGAAGGCAAAAGTTTACTGGCTAGTCAAATTAATCAAATTAGTTAAATTATAGCGAAAACAAGAACGAAGTTTTAGATTAATGAGCGATCGCCCCACCGAGTACCACAGCAAAAAAATAGTAACAAGGGGCTTAAAACCCTTGCCTCTGCCAGAAAATCCGATCGCCTATGAACAGGGATCGCTCTTTAGTGAAGGTATCCCGCGCAGTTCCAGATTGTATGACAGTAGTGCAAATTATGGCGCAAATTACCAGATGGGTGCAGCTTCTTTGCAAGGGTGGAAAGAGGCGATCGCCAAGTACCAGAGTTCGCTCGTCACAATGATCCCCGCTAGTCAAACCGTCCTTTTTGATCTACCTGATCCCCATTGCGATCCCCATGCGATCGCTCCCTTTAAACTCCCATTCCAGCCTGCGGAATTCTACCGACTGCCCAATGCTGATGGTGGTGATGCTTGCATATATTTTGTCATCGATTTAGTCGCAACGGTACAATCACCTGTGCTACTGTATATTGGGGAAACTTGTCGTTCGCATAAACGATGGAAAGGAATCCATGATTGCAAACGATATCTCCTCAATTACCGAGAACTACATAATACTCACAGTCTTCCAACCCAAGTTGTCATGACCTTCTGGTGGGACGCACCGACTTCCACCCGCCCCCGTCAGCAACTAGAGAGACTCTTGATTGAAAAATGGCGATCGCCATTCAACAAGGAGAATTGGAGCTTTTGGGCGACTCCTTTTGTGAATTAATTCGTCTGTAATTATAGTCATTTCCCACAACAGATCAAATAGCACCATTATGTCTTCTTCCATGCCTTCTCATATACCTTCTCAAAAAACAAAGCCGAACCACGATCTAAATGAACAGACAAATGAATTATGGTTTGCGAAGTTCTTCATCGGTAGCATGATCTCGATCGCTTTACTGACGGTTATCCTCTCGTTTTTACCATCACCATCTGGATTACGCACTCAACCCCAAAACAAAGCTTCCAGTTTAACCAGCATTGCATTTTCCTAGTTAACGGCGCAAAAGAGACTTAAAACCATGATACTAATGTAGGGGCAATTCATGAATTGCCCCTACGGTTGATTGTTTTCCTAAGCGCCAATGTCTATTTGTCTTACCACCGTTAGGGCTGAATAACTTACCCCTGCGGTTCCTTCTCCTGGATGAGTGGAGTCACCGACCAACCAAACATTTTTAAGCGGCGTGCGATTGGCAAAACCAAAGGGACCAAAAGTAGAAACCCGCATTCCCACACCACCAACGATGCCGCGATCTCGTCCTGTGTAACGCGCAAAGGTTTGAGGAGTAGCAGCGTCAATATGAATAATTGTCTGCTCGTTGAGATGAAAATATGTACTTAGCTGCGCGATCGCCCGTTCCGTAAATCGTTGTTTAAGTACCTCATAATCCTCATCGCCATACCAAACCGCAGCATCCGTAAACTCAGAAGCAATGATCGTGGCTTTGCCTTCAGGGGCGCGTCCATCACCTTCTTTACTAACCGAAATGAATAGAGAATGCGGTTTATCCCCAGATTCTAAAAATTGTAAATGGGGCGGACAGTTCTCAGGGATCGCCGCCCGATCAACTCCCAAATAGACCACAAAAGCCACCGAAGCTGGCTTTAAATTCGCAACCCGCTTCGCATAGCCCTTGGGCGCTTGATCTCCCAAAAGCTGCACCAAATTATGCACAGTCACATTCGCCACGACATGATCCGCCTCATCCCAGAACATTTCACCCGACCTTAAATTCTTAACTTTTACCCTTTTCCTTTTTCCTTTTTCCTTGATTTCTACAGCCTGATGTTGCATCAAAATTTTGCCGCGATCGCGTTCAATACTGGTGATTAAGCGATCGCTTAATACCTGCATACTGCCCTTGAGATGAAATAGTCCTAGAGGATTTTGAGAAACGGCTAAAGCGGTGGCGGCATAGAGCAAAGCGGTTTCTTCGGCATTGACCTGAGAATAGAGTTTTAATTGCAGATCGAGAAAAGTGCGTAATCTTTGATCGTTTGCCAGTCCAAAACCGCGTAAGGCATCGCCCACGGTGGAGAAGGTATAGGGAAAAGTGGCTAAAGTATCGATTCGCAAAGCCTTGAGTAATTGCCAAGCATCCCAAAAATTGCGCGGCGGCAAAATCGGATCGCGGGACTGAAATCGCCAACTGCGCCAAAATAAATCATCAAGAAATTGCCAAAATGGTTCGCTGTTAGGAAATTGGATTTGTCGTTCTTGTTGCCATTGATCGCGATCGCACCAGAAATTAATTGGCTGATCTTCGTTTGGTAAAAATACTGCACAGGCGGGATCGCAATAGGTGGCTTCAGGTGGTTCAATTTCTAATTCCCGAAAAATGCGATCGTGAACGCCTCCAGATTCTAAGCCTGCGACCTGTGTTGCGCCGACATCAAAAATAAATCCGCGCCGTTTAAATGTCGATGCACAACCACCCGCCGCGATCGCTAAATCGTAAATGATCACTTCATAGCCACGTTTTGCCAACAAAGCCGCCGCCGTCAAGCCACCGATCCCCGCCCCAATCACGATAATTTTTTGATTTTTTTGATTCTGTTTAATTTGATTAGGCACTGGATACAACTTGAATGGGGAATAATCTCGCAGGGAGTTATTTTATTTTGGATCGCAATTTATACTTTTGGGTAAATGGACTTAGCAAAATAAGCTGATTCGCACGCAAAGCGTGCAAATCAGCTTATTTCGGTTTTATATTTGATAATGCTTAATTGTTCCTATCGCAATTTGATATTTCTATGACTAACTCACATAACTCACAAATCCCGATCGCTATGACGATCGCTGGCTCTGATAGTGGCGGCGGCGCAGGAATACAGGCAGACTTACGCACCTTTGCTTTTCACTGTGTGCATGGCACAAGCGTCCTCACTTGCATTACCGCCCAAAATACACAGGGCGTAACAAGAGTTGACGCAATGTCAGCAGAATCCGTGAGCGCTCAATTTGAAGCGGTGATGATCGATATGCGGGTGGGCGCGATCAAAACAGGAATGCTGCTCAATCAAGATCTGGTTAAAACCGTGGCGAAAAAATTAGTCGCCTTTGGATGTGGAAATGTGGTAGTTGATCCTGTAATGGTGTCACGGACAGGAGCGCAGTTGCTAGATGATGACGCAATCAAGACGATCCGCGATGTTTTGATTCCCCTTGCGGCGATCGCTACACCTAACCGCTATGAGGCGCAAATTTTGGCAGATATGTCGATTCACACCCTCGCGGATATGCAGACAGCCGCCCAAAAAATTTATCAACTGGGAGCCAGATCGGTCTTGGTGAAAGGGGGCGGCATGACGGGCGATCTGAAGGCAGTTGATGTTTGGTTTGATGGCGATCGCGTTGAGGTTTTGCAGACTGAGACAATCATCACCAAACATACCCACGGCACTGGTTGCACTCTCTCAGCAGCGATCGCTGCAAATTTAGCTCTAGGAAAACCGCAATTTGAATCGGTATTAGCAGCCAAAAACTATGTGACTGAGGCTTTAAAATATGCCTTAGCGATCGGGCAGGGGCAAGGACCAGTGGGGCATTTTTTCCCCTTACTCAAATCGGAATGAATTTCTGATTGAACAGCTAATTAGTCGCATTCCTGTTCCAAACAGCAATTGTAAAAACAATCCATCCACTCCATCAGCGATCACTAAAATCTTCTGAACTTCACTACGAGTCAGGACCACTGGCAATCTTTTGGGTCGTCTTGCTCTTTCAATATTATCGATATCAGGTAAATCGCTTTTGAGAACCTGTCGATACAAAAATAGCAATGCTGATAGGGCAATATTTTGAGTGGAAGCAGCAACATTTTTGTGCATAGCAAGATGGGACAAATAACCCCGAATTTCATCAACTCCCATGTCTTGAGGATGGCGCTTGTTGTGAAAATAAATGTAGTCGAGAATGTAATACAAATAACTTTTTTCGGTACTACGGCTCATTTGTTTGAGTCGTAGTATTTGGCGCACTTGATTGAGCAAAGGCGAGTCGGATGGTTTGTAAAAATTTGTAATGTCAGCCATACAAATAACGTGTTAGAAGATACAAAATTACTCTGAACAAATTTAGAAATTTAGGTGTTAAAACTTATTGACGCAAATTACGGTTATACAGTAATCTTAATATATTAGAAGTAGTTGTACCGCACCTGCGTCAGAATTACTAGCTATATTGAAACCCGCGAAGTCCGTTAAAGTTGTCTATTTAAACTCTCTTTAATCCGATCTCACTTTTATTTAGATTTAGAATAAAATTGATTCTAAATTATTTTACTTACTGTTAACAACTATGAAATTTCAATCTACTATCTTGCTCGGTTTTAGTATTGCAACAGTCGGTACTATTGTGATGCTTGGTGCTGCTACTCCAGCAGTAGCCAGAGATATCAAAGCTGGTCCAATCTGGAATAATGAAGATGCTAAAGTTAAATGCCCAGTAGCCGCAGCCGCAGTTGGTGGCATATGGAACGGACAGTGGAGAACAACTGTCTGGGGTAAAGAATCGGTTTGTAGCGTTGACACGAAGCCTTCTTCCGAAGCATCGGCTAGAGATATCAAGGCTGGTCCAATTTGGGATAATGAAGATGCTAAAGTTAAATGCCCTATAGCCGCAGCCGCAGTTGGTGGCATATGGAACGGAGAGTGGAGAACAACTGTTCGGGGTAAAGAATCGGTTTGTGGCGTTGTCACGAAGCCTTCTTCCGACAAAGTAACGGTAGATGATCTCGCTGTAAATGGTCGCAACGTAATGGCGGTACGTTTTGCCAAAGGAGAGTATCTCGCTCTAGGTAACGGTAACTGGAAAGAAACTAACGTTCAAGGTAAAACAACCTTTAGTTTTAAAGAAGCTGGACGTGATGATTGGTCGGTTTATTTGCTAGACTCCTCTAGAAATGTAACTATTCAACTAGATTTACATCGCAAAATGGTAATCTATAGCGATAATACTCAAAAATTCGATCTTTATCCAATTATTGGCAGCAAATCCAGATAAGTACCTCGGGATAATAAAATCAAGCCTGCAAATGAGCTTATTCGCCAGTTTTGCGGGCGAATAAGCTCATTTGGATTTTATATTAATTATGCCTATTTACTTAGTAATTATACTAATTTAACTATATTAAGGGACGAGCAAAAAATTAAGTGCCACTAAATTAACTAAGCATCAGATTTCTAGATTTAGGTTTTTGGTACATTATTAAATCGCACCTCCCGTTGAAGCAGGTAATCATGGCAAAAGACTTGTCAGACCTTGCTAAAATAGCGTAATGAAATTTGAGTGGGATAAGAACAAAGCAACCAAAAACTTTTCAAAGCATGGAGTTTCATTTAATGAAGCAGAAACTGTTTTTGATGATCCACTTTACGTTGACTTTTATGATCCGCACCACTCGGACGATGAAGATCGATACCTTATTGTCGGTGTATCAAATCGAGGACGTTTGTTGATTGTTTCATATACAGAGAGAAGAGATTCAATTCGTATTATCAGTACAAGAGAAGTCACAAAAGCAGAGCGTGAAGGATATGAAGAAGGCTGAATTAGAGATGGAAGACAATCTTCGAGATGAATATGACCTAAAAAATCTGCGCGTGAGGAAGCTAGGCTCTGGGCGAATGAGTTTCGGTGGGTCAACGGTGCGTCTAGAACCCGATGTGGCAGAAATATTTTCTAGCGCAGATGCAGTCAATGAAGCCCTGAGATTTTTAATTAAAATAATGCAACAAAATCAGCCACCTACGTTCGCGGGGCAGTCTAACACTGCGTTGGAGCCAACCTCTGAAAAATGATGTTTAAAAGCTAAAATTTGACTAAATCGGCTCAACTAGACCGTTATCTCGTCAGCCCCGTAAGGGTTATTTGATACAAACTTTGATTTTACTTAGTTTTTAGAAATCTTGGCGGCGATCGCATCCAAAGCTTCATCACACCAAGCCACCCATTCTTCTTGATAGCGAATACCCCGTCGAATGACTAAGTGCATATAGACATCTTTTAGTTCCAATGCATCGAGATTTTGAGCGAAATATTCATCTAATTTTTTCACATGGTTGCACATTTCTAAATGGAGCGATCGCTAGGAGTAGTTGATGAAAGCGATCGCCTAGAAGTCACGACTCCCAGTAATAGCGATCGCCTACATCAACCACTTTAACTGAGGCGATCGCCTAAAAATCCTGACTCACAGTAATAGCGATCGCCTTTAGAAGATAGATTGTCAATGCGATCGCAACCAAAGCTCAAGAGTAAAATATTCTACCTAGCTTAGTCTTGTATCAGATTTAAAAATTTGTGTGGTCGTGGCTCAACTTGAAATATTTTCGTATAAGTGCTTCAGATTTACATTACTAAATAATATGTGAATATTGCTATCTATATACACCAATTTAGGTTGTTAGACAGAATTTTTCCGTCTAATCACTCCAAAATGGGATATTACAAAGAATTTTTCTGTATAACATCCCGTATAAGACATATAGGCTGAAACTTGACTTTCAGCCTATATGTCTTATAGTCAGATTAGGTAAAGTTTTTCCTTCTAATACATAGTTAGACCCCATGAGTCTTAGTTGGGACAGTACTTTAGGGACATCGGACTGTATGCTAGGTCAATTAGCTAGTTCTTCAAGGGTGACAGATACATGAGATTAAAATGGTTCATCATATTTTTCCTACTAGGGTTAATTGGAACAGTTCTTCTAACGATCTCCTCTATTCCCAAGTCAACTATGGAGCCGCCAGCAGCTATGGATCCATCTCGCATTGTGAGACCATCACCCTTAGCGACACCGTCAAAATTACCCGAAAAGGTTGTTGCCGCTGAGAAAGCAATCACTAATTCTTTAAATCAGCTTCCTAAAGGGGAAATATATCACAATGTACCTGAAAAGATGAAAGTTGGTGTCTCAGATACAATTGAGGCTGGAATTGCGCCGCAGGTCACAGAGAGAATAAAAAAAGAAATACAAGGTAAAGGAAATATTAACGTCGAATCAGGAGTTCGTTTTGATCCGTCTGGTATGGAAATGAAGGTAGTTGTACAAAACGATGAATTTAAGGTTTTTGAAGTAAAAGGCGGCGAGCAGTTTGTAACTGCCAGTACTCCCGGAAGATGGATCTGGCAAGTAACACCTCTTAAAGCAGGAGATAATTTGATTGTTGTGAAGGCTATTGTCAAACTCAATGTACCAGAACTTAAGATTACACGTTCAGTAGAAGTCGAAGTTTTTCGCGCTACTCGCCAAGTTCAAGTCAATCCAGCATATTCAGCCAGTCAGTTTATAGCTAGTAACTGGAAAGAAGTTGTTGGATTAATAATTGGTCCTGGATCGTTAGTCGGTGGCATCACATGGTGGATTGTCAGCAGAAACAAGAAAAAAACAGAGGAAGTTTCTGTAGAACAGAAAAAACTTCAGGAGCTTAGCGAGATTGAAGAGCTTAGGGAATTTAAGGATAGGCTAGAACGGTGGAGAACATCTGAAATATCGGATGAGCAGTTAAAACTTTTTATTGAAGGGATGCAGATGGAAAAGGCTAAACTGTTCCGCTATATCTCAAACGGAGAAATAGATGTTAGTAAAGATGATCTTCGACAGCTTATGGAGAAAAATATTCTCTTAATAAGCTCTAAATTAGTCGATTCCAATTAATAAACCTGTTTTTTTCTATTACTGTGTGGGCTAACACATCAATGCAGCAGACGGACGAAAGCCGAAGGGGTTGAGTTCCAAGTTATCTGCCGCCGCGGCGTTTTGCCTTTATACCAAACCGAATACGCCCGTTGAGATTGTCTATTTCTAGCAGAGATTAGACAAGCAAAAATGGTTGCCTTCGTTGATGAGTTCTGAAAAGTTATTAGCAATCGCAAAGACAAATAATTATTAACGCGATCGCCTAAAAATCACTCACAGTAATAGCGATCGCCTTTAGAAGATAGATTGTTGGTGCGATCGCCTAGAAATTATGACTCACGGTAATAGCGATCGCTTTTAGGAGATAGATTGTTGATGCGATCGCCTAGAAATCATGACTCATAGGAATAGCGATCGCCTTTAGCAGATAGATTGTTGGTGCGATCGCGATCAGTGTAGATTGCGATATATTAAACATTAAAGTTTTCAGTAAAATCACCTAATGTCAGACTCTTTGCAACCTCAATTTGCTGAAGTTCTTACCCTCATCAAAACTGCTCAGCAAAAGGTCATCGCCACTGCTAACCAAGAACTCATCAAACTGTACTGGAGCGTCGGTAAGTACATCAGCGATCGTTTATCGACTAGTGAATGGGGACAAAAAGCGATC
>JANMFC010000341.1:0-3569 GCA_031377675.1 Pseudanabaena sp. OTE_70b_metabat_355
CGCGATCGCTACCTTCGACCTTAGAGGGTTTGAAATCTATAGTTGACAGCCCCGATACAGGTGATTTGCCAGCTAAAGACTGGACGAAATAACAAAAAAAGCTCGCTTAGCGAGCTTTTTTTGTTTATACCGATGGACTAATGGGAATGCGTTTAAGCAAATGATATTTACAACCAGCAGCGAGAATATGCACCCGCAAGTTGTGAATAGTCAAAGGCGCAGAGCCACTCACCCATAGTTGATTGCTATAGGAAACCTCACCAGGATCAACGACTGTCACCGTCCCGCGCCCCATTACTCGCATAATGTGGTTCGGCTCGAAGATCGCCACCGTATCTTCATCGATGCCGATGCCTAGCTTTTCGGGATGCGCGGCGATCGCGGTCATCAGACGCGCCATGCGATTACGATTGTGGAAATGTTGATCGACAATGATTTCGGGCAGAATGCTCAAGCCCGTACCCATATTGACCAGTTCTTTATGCGGTGACTCACCACTGCTGCCACCAGAAATCATGTTATAGCCCATAGCGGCGGCTCCTGCACTCGTACCCGCTAAAACCAATCGTTGCTCGTTAATGCGCTTGGCGATCGTAATTGCGAAAGGAGTATCGGCAATCAACGAACATAGACGTAATTGATCGCCACCTGTCATGAAAATTCCCGTAAACCGATCTACCAATGCTTCGGCTGCGGGATAGTCATCGGTGGGACGCTCACGAATATCTAATACCTCAATCATGCTTGAGCCGAGTTCGGTAAAAATATCATGATAAATTCGCCCGATAATATCGGGTTCTCTCGAAGCACAAGGAATTATGGCGATCCGAGATTGGGAGCCGCCAGAACTTTCCACAAAGGCTTTGAGGATTTTGCGGTCTTGGACTTTGTCCTCGCCACCACCAATTACCATTACCGCCGACTTAATAATTTGAGTCATGCCCCTATCTATCGCGCTATCATCATCTAGATTCAGCATATTAGCAGATTGGTCAACAAATTGCTTCAGGCGATCAATTAGACTAGCAGCTTGACTCATATTTTCCTCTTGCTGACTCCCCAATGGTTTGAATTACCTCCATTGATGATTACATGGCTAGCGTTAGGCTACCCACAAGGGCATTGTATAACTTTTATGATGCATTTAATGATTAAAGTGTAGGGAGCGCTTAGCGCTCCCTACACTTTAATCGTTTTGCCAACATTCATGGCTGACCAAATCACAAATACGATCGCGCAATAGGTAGTGATTTTCTTCTAATTCTCGTTCGATCTGACACCATTCGCGATCGCGAAAGAAGCGGCAGAGGCTATGGATGGGTTGACTGCGGCTCAGGCGACCGCTTTCGAGTAAATGTCTTGCTTCGTCTTGGATAGCGCCAATGGAATAGTAAAGTGATTGCAACATAATCAAACTCTCTATGTATTTTTTGCTGGAAAAGCCAATCTTAGTCAGACCAATCTTAATCAGACATTGTACAGCCAATGACTTGACTGATGACTTATATTTACCTAGCAGAGATGTTTGTCTGTGCTAGAGGATACAAACTACAATAATTTTCCCATGATGGTTTCTTGACCTAATAATAACTAAACGAAACGCAAAGGAATAATACATTTCTTTATGTTCATGAATGTCACCTTTTCCTACCAATCGTCTGAACCATCATCCTGTCCAGAACTAGCATCGCGCCTTAACAAATCATCGATCGCTTGCCAATTAACGAGACTAGCTTCAGTATCTTGAACTAACTCTCCCTTATGCAGACAAATAAGGCGATCGCACCATGTTTGCACTAGATCGAGTTGATGGTTAATCATGACTACGGTTACGGGTTGGGGCGATTGGGTTAGCTCGGTTAAGGTATCTAACAGCAAATGCGATAAACCCCGATCCAAAGCCGAGGTTGGCTCATCTAGCAATAATATTTCTGGCTCCATCACTAAGGCTCTAGCGATCGCCACCCATTGTCTTTGTCCGAGGGATAGCTCTAGCTCTGAGCGATTTAATAACTTGTGATCGAGTTGTAATTTTTCCTGCCATTTTTGTAAACGCGAGTCAATTTCGCCTTGAGGTAAATTTTGTAGCTGCAAAGGATAGGCGATCGCCTCAGATACAGTCATACCCAATAGGCTTGGCTCCTGTGACACCAGTAAAACCTTTCGCCGCAGGGTTTGAATCGGGATTTCTTGAATATTTTTGTCATTCCATAAAATATTCCCTACGGACGGATCGATCAATCGATTTAGCAATCGTAAAAATGTCGTTTTCCCCGATCCCGTTGCCCCAATTAAGGCGGTTTTCTGTCCCTTGGCGATCGCTACGGAGATATTTGTCAAAAGCGTGCGAAATTTAGTCTGATAACTAATTTGATTTGTAGCGATCGCCACATTATTCATGATTAAAGCGCATGTGAGTGAAACCTTTTGCATTATCTAATGGTCTTAGTGGATTATTCTAGTTTCGTATAAATTAGCGAATTAGCAGTATGGGAGAATCATCAGATATGTTTTTATGGAAATCTTTACCAAATTTTTTACTGAAATCACCTAAACAACAAAAACGATTAGCCCTGTTTTTTACAGGTTTATGTATTTTTGCGCTAGCGGCTCCCCAACTTGCGCCAGTATCAGCACAATCAACCCAAGCCACTGTGAAGGAAATTCTTGATGGCAATCAAGTTTTTATTCAAAATGGTCAAGCCAGTAGACGCGCTACCGTTAATGATGTCGCTGGACAGCAACAAGTAGTCCGTACAGGTAATTCACGGACTGCACTCTTGTTTAACAGTGGCGCAGTGGCGAGACTTTCTGCAAATTCTCTGTTAAAAGTTGGGCAATGTGCCAATCTGCGGCGCGGCACAATTTTGATTAACGGTGCGATGAATGCTTGCACGGCTGGGATTACTACAGGTGTGCGCGGCACAACCTATCTACTGGAAATCGATGACTCTGACAATCAAAAAGTCACGGTTCTAGAGGGTGAAGTCATCGTTACCCGTAATGAGAAAGCGAGCAATGATGAAAAAATTAAGCAATTTAATTTTCCTGACTTACCTCGGATCAATTTACCCCAAGAAAATCCTCAGCCATCGCGTCCCTTGGAGCCGCTAAAGGTAGATCCTGCCGACAATAAGCCCGTCCTCAATGTTGATCAGAATTCACAAACTAACAATTCACAAACTAACAATTCACAGAATAATCAAGAAAACCGTCAAGTTGTATTAAAATCTGGCGAAAGGCTAGAAATTAGCCCTAAAGGCGTTTTGGGGATTGTGCAACAACTGTCACAAAATGAATTTGTGAACTTGCTCAAAGGCAATTTGTTTCAAGGATTTACCACTCAAATTCCTGGTATCGATAAAGTTCGCTCAGTATTTCAAGGACTCTTCCCAGGGGCAAATTTCCCGATCTCACTGCCAAATCTACCGAATATTTCACTTCCTAGATTTAGATTGCCATTTTAAGCTTGACAGAAAAAATGTAATGGCAATTCATGAATTGCCACTACTAATCTAAAGTCTAAAACCAAACCAAGAAAATTTTCAAAGGCTTGCTTCGCAAGCCTT
>JANMFC010000347.1:0-4374 GCA_031377675.1 Pseudanabaena sp. OTE_70b_metabat_355
TACCCTGCAATAAATTGCGGGCTGAAAGCTAAAACCCGTTGAAACGGGTTGAAAATCAGAAATTAGTCAGTTTTAACTGACTTTAGCTTTCAGCCAAGAACTTTAGTTCTTGGTTCTCGCGACTTGTGTGTACACCGTAGCTTTTTGGGAGAGGGGCTAGGGGTGAGGGTCTTAAACCTTCCGCGTAACATCAGTTAATAAAACAAGTAGCTTTTTGGAGAAACCGATGACTGCTTACACCGTTAATCTCGATCGCATTGTGAATCTAACTAGAGACAAGTTTTATC
The DNA here is from genome assembly GCA_031377675.1 of Pseudanabaena sp. OTE_70b_metabat_355. Taxonomy (GTDB): domain Bacteria; phylum Cyanobacteriota; class Cyanobacteriia; order Pseudanabaenales; family Pseudanabaenaceae; genus Pseudanabaena. The sequence goes on from JANMFC010000347.1 coordinate 288, forward strand.
AACTCTGTGCGGAAAATCCTGACCTTAAACTAGAACGCAATACTAATGGAGAACTCGTAATCATGTCCCCTACTGGAGGTGAAACAGGCGCATGGAATTCTGACATTAATCTGGATTTAGGGCTGTGGAATCGTCAAAGCGCCAGTGGCAAAATATTTGACTCATCTACTGGATTTTCTCTTCCCAGAGGTTCCGATCGCTCTCCTGATGCAGCTTGGATAACGATCGCTAAATGGAATACCCTCACCCCAGAACAACGCAAGAAGTTTTTGCCGCTATGTCCAGACTTTGCGATCGAGCTATTGTCACCGACCGATTCATGGGTTAAGGGCTTAGCAAAAATGCAGGAATATCAGGATAATGGTTGTCGTTTAGGTTGGTTGATTGATCCCGAAGGCAAACGGGTAGCTATTTATCGGTTGGGACAACCCGTTGAAATTCTGCAATCACCAGCTACTTTGTCAGGCGAAGATGTGTTGATAGGTTTTGTATTGAATTTAGAGAATATCTGGAACGGGTAAAAAGGAAAAAGAATTTAAGCTTTTAATTCACTTTTCAAGATGACGGGGATTTTCTGTTGGATCATTTCGGCGGCAAGTTGACAAAAATATTGAATTGGTGGGATTAAGACGCGATCGCTAGTCGTCACTAATACAATTTGGCGAGTTAAACTTGGTTCAGTCAGCGATCGCACCACCAAGTCTGGTTCATGATTTAACTCTAACAAAAAAGTCTCAGGCAGCAGAGCCACCAAACTACCCTGCTTAACCACACTCCGAAAAGCATCAAGGGCATTCAGTTCTAATACTGCGTTCAAACAAATTCCTTGACGATTGAATTGATCTTGGACAAGGCGCTGTAATCCATAACCATCCTTGAAGACGGCTTGAGGACAACGATCAAGATCACGCCAAGTCAAAACCTCTTTTTTATTAAGGGGATGATTGATCGGTATTAATAGCTGAACGCGCTCCTCATATAGCGGCGTTACGACCATTTCCGAACTTGCATTTAGGAATGGATTATTCATGACGATCGCAATATCAATTAGTCCATCGCGAAGTACCTTCAGAGCGCGATCGCTTCCTAATGTGGTTACTCGCAACTGCACATTGGGATAGGTTTTCGAGAATTTCTGTAATACAGGCGGCAACTGATAGGCACAAGCGGAAGGGATTCCTGCGACACAAAGTTCTGTTTGTTTGCCAGCCTGTAAGTCAATTAATTCCTGTTCGGCGGTAGCCCAGATTTGACAAATCTTTTTAGCATGGTGCAGCAGGCGATCGCCGCCCAATGTTAACTTTGCACTCCCTTGTCGATGAAACAACGACAAACCCACAGTTGCTTCCAAAGATTGCACCTGTCGGCTAACTGTCGATTGGCTAACCCCACACTTCTGCGCTGCTTGCTGAAAGTTGCCTGTTTCTGCAACTGCCAAAAATGCTTGTAACTGTTCCAAACGCATAGGAGATTAACGATAACGGATCGAGTCTGTCATCATTAAGACGCTTCTGGGGTTTTAAAAAAGTAACAGAATTGACAACCCTAAGAATCAGATTTGCCCACGAAGTGAGCAAATCTGATTCTTGAAATTTAATTCATATAAAATAGATTAATGCACATAAGATCGAAAAGGAGACTTATGTTCTTCTAAGAGAGAATGCATTTTTCTACTCTGGTATACTGGACTGCTCTCATAATTCCCATAGAGAACAATATTTGCAAAAAAGCCGTTAATTCCCTTCAAATCCTCAACCCGTTCAATATATTTACAATACTTGACCGATGGATTGTCTTTGCGCCAATTTAAATACTCAGAGTAGCTACCCGCTATAACTAGAGCTAGATTATTATCATGAGTTTCATTACTAGTATTTACTTTCACATTTCACCTATATTTACAAAATTTATAACATGTTTTTTAAACGTAACGTCTCGAATCCAACTCACAATGTCTTCGTATCTTAACATAGTTTAATATAACTTGATATAGCTTGACCTAGCCCAATGGAGTATTTCCCGTCATCCAGTGGATTGTGCTAGCGATCGTGTAGACTGAGACGGAAAAGAACTACAACTTCTATTTTGATAGGCTTGTGATGCGTCTCCAACCATATTTACTGTCGGCTTTAGTTGCCCTGCTATTGATCATCACTAGCTGTGCTTCTTCAGAACAATCTGCTCAAGCTCAACTGTCTGATGCTCAGTTTGAAGCAAAAGTCTTAGAAATTATTCGTAAAAATCCACGGGTAATTCTAGACTCGGTACAGGCTTATCAAAGATCTCAGGCTCAGCAAGAGGAACAGTTACGAGACAAGGTGTTATCGCAAATTCGTCAAGAACCACGGTTGTTACTTCGTAATTCGCCGATAACTGGTTCCAGTAGCCAAAAGATTATCATGGCGGAGTTTTCTGATTTTGAATGTCCTTACTGTTCTAAGGCACAAGAAGTAGTCAAGGAATTCATGACTAAAAATCGGAATGACGTGACATTGGTATATAAGCATTTTCCCCTAAAGGAAATTCATGCTCAAGCAGAACCCGCCGCTTTAGCTTCATGGGCTGCCTTTCAGCAGGGTAAGTTTTGGGAATATCATGATGTTTTATTCGAGCAGCAGAGCAAGCTGGGTGAAGAGTTTTATTTAGAAATCGCCAATAACTTGAAGCTTGACATTAATCGCTTTAATCGCGATCGCCAAAGTCCCGAAGCCAAAGCCGCGATCAACAAAGATTTTGAACTCGGCAAGTCATTGGGAGTACGCGGTACACCTTCATTTGTGGTGAATGGCATATTTTTGTCTGGAGTCCCAGACGTTAAGAGCCTAGAAAATTTAGTTGCCCAAATTAAAGCAGGCAAATAAAAGTCAGTTTGAGAAATTTTGGATTGTTCACGCCCAATCAAAATTACCGAACTTTGATGTCGTTCGGAACCGACGCGCTGTAATACGTCCGAATAAGCCTCACACCCTTGACGATAGGCTCCCACAAATTCCCCATCTTGCAGCGTTGCTTCAAAACCATCTAGCACGACTAAACAACGCTTTTGACGTAAAACTTCCAACAGGTTAGAAATACTCGCACCCATTTGTTGAGAATGATTAAGAAATTGCAGCAGATCACTAACTAAATGCGCGGTTGGTTGTGCGCCCCGCAGCGATCGCCCATAATCCATTGCTCTAACTTGGCAATCTCCTCTGTCCTGCCATAAAAAGTCAGCTTAAACGCTAGTTGTTCTGGACGATAGCGGCATAACAAGCCCAGCAAACAAGCCTTTTCAAATGTCTTAATTTCTTGTCTGTAAATCCGCATAAAGCCGCTCTAAATCCCAATTTTGGGCTGCTTCAGAAAACAGCCCCTCAATATAATCATGGTCAGATAACATGACAGGATATGGCGACGAGCGATCGCGTAGTAGTAAGACAAGTGTTTGATCAAGATGTAGATCAAGTTGTTTGGATCTCAACAAAAAATCGGCGATCGCTAGAGATAATGCTTAAAGTGGCTGATAGTTCTCAAGGGCGATCTATGTAGAATATATACAGTAATCAACTATCGTTTAATCATGCTAAGTAAGCTACAACAACTGGGAACCGATGCTGATGGTCGCTATGCTAGCGATGATGAGTTGAAATTTATGGATACTTACATCAATTCTTTTGAGGTGAGGGCTAATGCTTATCGGCAGATCAAAGCCGCAGAGAAAGAAATTGTCGAGGCAGTCTTAACCAAATTACAAAAATCTCAGCCCAGTTTGCTGGCTAAACGCGGCGAAGATATCCAAAATAAGTGGAAACAGGATACGTTTCGAGTCTTAAGGTATTCAGCAATGACTGTTCTGTTGGACGATCCCGAACTTTTACGACAACAATTTTTATATTGGTTCCAGACGATCATGCAAGCTTTTGGCGCACAGGAAGCCTGTAATGTCACTTATTTGATCATGCAAGATGTCGTGAGGGCGACTTTACCCAAAGATGTCGCTGATTTGTTATGCCCCATTTTGGAGATGAATCGAGAGCTATTGGGATCTGAATCCAAATCATAGAGTAAATAAAACCTAAATAAGCTGATTCTCCCGCGAAGCGGG
>JANMFC010000385.1:0-6400 GCA_031377675.1 Pseudanabaena sp. OTE_70b_metabat_355
TGAGGAAAGATGACAAAGATCAGCCCAGCTAGCAAACAATAGGCGATCGCTATCCAGAAAACCTCGATCCACCAGTGCGGATTTTTAAAATCTAGCCCAATTCGAGCGAAATTCCAATGGGAGTTGTGCGATATTTGATGATTTTCCATCGATCATTTCTGGCTAAATGTTTTTGAGTTTTCATTGAGCCGTAGACACAATGAAAACCGCTATCCTAAATGCGTTCGGCTAATTCTAACCAACGCTCCGTTGATTTATCGATCGCCGCCGTTAGTTCTGCTAAGCGCTTGGACAACTTCTGTAATTCCGTATGTCCATTGGGTGGGTTGTGATAGAGCGTCTTCGCAAGTTGACTTTTTTCTGCTTCCAGTTGGGGGATTTTTGCTTCTAGTTCCTCATATTCACGCTTCTCTTTATAGGAAAGTTGCGAAAGCTTTTTGGTTTCAGATTTTGCCGTTTCCGTCACAGGTGCAGCCGCATTAGACTTCTGCTCCTTAGCAAGCTTATTAGTTTGATTCTTTGCCTCACTAGATTCTTGCTCAGCTTCGTCTTTTTTGTATTCCAAATAGACAGAATAGTTCCCCGGATATAAGCGGACTTCACCCTCTGACTCGAAGGAGAAGACCATCTCAACGGTGCGATCAAGAAAATAGCGATCGTGGGAAACTACAATCACACAACCATTAAATTCTTCAAGATATTCTTCTAAAACGGCGAGAGTCTGCACATCAAGATCATTAGTCGGTTCATCGAGGATCAAGACATTGGGAGCCGCCATCAATACTTTAAGCAGGAATAAGCGCCGCTTTTCGCCACCAGAGAGTTTATTGATCGGTGCATATTGCGTATTACCAGGGAAGAGAAATCGCTCTAGCATTTGAGAAGCAGTAATGATGCTGCCATCGGAGGTTTTGACAAGTTCGGCAACATCCTTGAGATAGTCAATTACCCGTTGATTGCCATGTTCTGATAAATCATCGGAATGTTGATCGAAGTAGCCAAAGTGAATTGTCGTACCGATTTCCACAGTTCCTGCATCGGGCTGTAAACGTCCAGTCACGATGTTCATTAGGGTGGACTTGCCCGCGCCATTACTACCGATAATGCCGATGCGATCTTCAGGGGTGAAGTTATAGGAAAAATCTTTGATTAAAGTGCGATCGCCATAGGACTTACCAATACGATCAAGTTCCACCACCTTTTTGCCAATGCGTCGCCCTGCGGTAGTGATATCCACTTTGGCATTGGCTTGTTTAAATTCCGTTGCTTGCAGAGCATGGGCGCGATCAATACGGGCTTTTTGCTTAGTACTCCGTGCTTTGGGTCCTTTTTTGAGCCATTCCAATTCACGCCGCAATAGTCCTGCGTGTTTGCGCTGAGTACTGAGGGATGATTCTTCTGCCTCAGCTTTTTTCTCTAGATAGTAGGAATAATTGCCTGAATAGGAATATAAATCGCCGCGATCAATTTCGATAATCCGATTGGTGACGCGATCTAGAAAATAGCGATCGTGGGTAATTAAGAATAATGCGCCACGATAGCGATTGAGATAGCTCTGTAACCATTCCACCGAGAGGGCATCGAGATGGTTGGTCGGCTCATCCATTAACAAAACATCAGGGGATGATAACAATGCTGAGGCGATCGCAATTCGTTTCCGATATCCACCCGAAAGGCTACCAATTTTCGCTTCAAGATCATCAATTCCTAATTTAGTTAACACAATTTTGGCATTGGTTTCTAAATCCCAAGCCCCTGTCTGATCCATGCGCTCCGATACTCGCGATAACTGCTCTAGCAATCGATCCATATCGCCATGTCCATGAGTTAACTTATCGGAAATTTCTTCATATTCCTTGACTAGGGACATTTGTTCGCCACTATCGGCAAATACTTGCTCTAAGACTGTATTTTCTTCATTCAGGTCAGGCTGTTGTGGCAAATAGATGATTTTGGCACTGGAATTTATCCACAGTTCACCGCCATCGCTATGTTCTAGCCCCGCGATCATTTTGAGTAATGTGGATTTTCCCGATCCATTTGTACCAATTAACCCCACTTTGTCGCCTTCATCAAGGCTAAAGCTAGCATCCTTGAGGATTTCTTTGATACCAAGATCTTTGCGGAGCGATCGCAATGTAAAAAGTGCCATGCAGTGCCACTGAACCTATCGTAAATCTATATCATTTCTATGATTTCTAGTTTAGTCGCGATCGAACTAATTATGAGGGTTTTTCATCAGGTAATGGTTTTTCAAAATTTCTCCTACCTTGCCATAGCTCTCACTATTTCATCCTTGAATCGGCAAAAACAGCAGAAAATAGGCAATGGAATTTTTAACGCTTTGCGTATTGCGATCTCGCAACCCAAGATATTAGGCGACAGGCAAATTATATTTTAGCTATGGGGGAATTGTTGGCGATTTAGTCCATTTTCTTTTTAGCTGCTGTTGATGGATATCTGTTATTTTCGATGAGTATTTGGCGCTCTAAAAATTGTCTTAGCTGAACGCTAATATAAGTTCGAGGCATTTCATTTAGCCTCAGCATTGATAAATCTATGGGCTTTAGCTTTGGCTAGGGTCAATATATGTTCTATTGTCAAGAAATGGTCTAGTTCACGCTTGTCTTCTTTTGTAAGCGTATTATTTTTGGAGTTGTATATTAGATCCTCTAAGCGCTCTTGTGCGGCTTCAGAAAGATGGAAGTCGATTACGCTCTGGGGAGTTGTGCCAGATGCAATGAAGTCAACAATTTCGTCGTAAATTTTGATGGTTTTAGTGGCTGTGTTCATAGCTATATTTCTGCTTGTGGTGGTTTTATTATTTGCACTTTCTATAAGCTACTTGTTCAGTAAAACAGAAATCGCCCGCTTAGCGGGCGATTTCTATTGATGAAGTTTAGCAACTTAGTTAGAACGTTTTTTGGGAAACTGACCAGCTTCCATATTTAAAGCGACAACTTGACCGTTACGCTTGACTTCTACAGTGATCTTGTCGCCGACCGACCGATCTTCGACTAGCTGCGTAACCTGATCAGCCGTCAAAATCTCCTTGTCATTAAACTTGACGATGACATCGCCACATTTTGCGCCTGATTTTGCGGCAGGAGAGTTTTCAACGACTTTGGTGATTAATACACCTTTATCGTCGGATACCTTAGCGCAGAACTCAGTGTCCTTATTTATTTGCTCCTTTAGATTGGCATCGACAGTCACCATCTGCACACCAAGGTACGCACGACTCACCTTGCCATTTTCGATCAATTGCTTCGCAATCCGTTGAGCAGTTTCAATCGGAATCGCAAAACCTAAACCCTGTGCGCCCTGAATAATTGCCGTATTTACACCAATTACTTCACCATTTTGATTCAGCAATGGACCACCCGAATTACCAGGATTGATCGCCGCATCGGTTTGAATGAAGCTAACTCGCTTATCAACGCCGATTTGTCCGCTCTTACGCCCGATCGCACTGATAATGCCAGCCGTCACCGTATTGTCTAAACCGAGAGGATTACCGATCGCGATCGCCCAATCACCTGTTTGCATACTTTGGGAACTACCAAGGCTGACCGTCGGCAGATTATCAGATTTAACTTGAATTACCGCCACATCGGTTAGCTCATCACTACCCAACACTTTGCCCTCAAGCTGTCTACCATCCTTGAGGATCACTGTCACCTTATCTGCGCCACTAACAACATGGGCATTGGTGATAATATCCCCATCTTTGTTGATGATAAAGCCAGAGCCAGTACCGCGTTCAACTCGATCCTTAGGCATACGCCGAAGTTGATCGCCAAAAAATTGACGAAACATGGGATCTTCAAGGAAAGCTTCAGGAATTTGTGGATTTTCGGCAGCTACAGTGCGTGATGCATTAATTCGCACCACCGCAGGGCCAGTGCGATTGACCGCATCGACAACGTAGTTACGCGGTACGGCGATTGATTTATTTTTATCAACATCCTGCGCGATCGCTTGTGAGATCGAGGCAACTTGGGGTAGGGATGTCACCGCCGTTGTATTTGGCGATCGCACTCCTGACACAACCGCCCAAGATCCTAAAATCACCCCTAACAGAAGCATCGAAGCATAAATCAAAGGCTGCTTGTAACGAGATTTGTGATCTGGTTCTCTCATAGTTTTTGTTGCGACCAATAATAATTAGATTTTACAAAACTTTCTTTGTAATCTTGTGCTTAATCTTTAGACGGAAAACCGCCACACAAAGATCAATAAGGTCAAATAAAACGTGCAAAGCACGTTTTATTTGACCTTATTTAGCACTCATAGCCTTCGGCAAAGGTACAAGCGGCTCTTCCATCGCGATTAAAATTGGTTCCTCCGCAACTGGTGCAGGAGATTTAATTTTTATGCTATTAGAAACAGGACTAAATTGGGGGGAAGAATTAAAGGTAAACATGGAGCCGAATACACCAACGATCGCCGCCACTGCGATACCTATTCCTGCTAGTTTCCATTTGCGACGCTGCGATCTCTTATCGATTTGAGCAAAGACGCGATCGATCATTAACTCTGTCTCTGCTTTTGGCGATGAGTTTACAGCCACAGGGACTGGTAGCTCAATTAATAATTGACGTAACCTTAATTGTTGCTGATAAATATGACGAAAATTAACATCATCGGACAGCCATAGTTCGACTAGCTGTTCTTCAGATTCACTAACTTCGCCATCGATATAGGCGCTCAGCAACTCAAAGCGCTCTTGGGGAATAGTCATACAATTATCAAAAATTTGGTTAGCACTCATAACTTCAATACATTCCTTAATTATTTTGCCTTTACATATTCGACAAATAAGGTTGTAGTTGCGCTTGTAGCTTTAATCTTGCTCTAGCTATCCGTGACTTTACCGTACCAAGGGATACCCCTGTCAGGTCGGAGATTTCTTCGTAAGACAAGCCTTGAATTTCTCGCAGTACAATCGTTTCGCGAAAGCTGGCGGGTAAATCCTGAATAGCTTTGCGGAGTTGTTCGTAAAACTCCTGTGTAGACATATTGTCAAGGGGGCTGGGGGCTGAGCTTGGCAAATCCCAACTCATTTCGTCACCGTCACCCGACTTAAATGGCGCATCAAGAGATACGGAATTACCAACTCTTTTGCGTTTACGCAACTCGTCATAGAACAAGTTGGTGGCAATCCGACTCAGCCAACCACGAAATTTTTCGGGTTCTTGCAAGCGGTGGAGATTGCGATAAACGCGCAACCACACCTCTTGGGCTAGGTCAGCACGATCTTGCCAATCAGGAGCGAGTTTATACAAAACCTGATCGACATAGGATTGGTTGCGTCGCATGAGTTCTGCAAACGCAGACCTTCGCGGCTGCGCTTCCTGTTGGCACATTTGCACCAATTCAACAATGGGGAGCTTATCAACGGACACGGAGTTGAAGGGCGTATACCCTCCGATGCTGGTTGACCAAGATAGGCTATAACTCATCAATCAATCGCTCCTGCTGGACTTGAGCTAGATGTAGACCAAATTAGACGGTCTATATGCTTGTGTTCAAGGTTCAGGACGGATAATTAAAAAAGTTTGTTCCTACCGAAATGGAGCTTTAGTTAATATAGGTTTGGCGCAAATATAAACAGTAAAGATATTTCAAGAGGGATAATAGCAGTTAGTCTGTGCATTTTTACGAATTCATAGGTTTATTGAGGTTTTCAGTTGAATTTTTTTGTTTAAATATCGTCTTGCGTAATTAACTTAATGGTAAACCTATGAAACTTAAAGTCGTTATTCACGAAGCCGAAGAAGGTGGTTACTGGGCTGAAGTTCCTGCGATCGCTGGATGTGCAACCCAAGGTGATACTTTTGAAGAACTTCTCCAAAACTTATATGAGGCAGTAGAAGGCTGCTTATCTGTAGATGTTGATACCCATTTATTTGCAAATCAGAAAAATATTAGAGTTGTGGATATTGCTGTATGAAAGCAGTTTCTGGCAAAGACTTCGCTAAAATCTTAGAGGGTAGAGGCTGGGTACTCCTACGAATTCAAGGCAGTCACCACATTTATGGTCATCTTGATAACTCTAATAAAATCTCTGTACCTATTCATGGGAATAAATCTCTGAAAATTGGACTCTTGAGACATTTTATGAAACAGGCAAATTTATCAGAGAAAGACCTGTAAAAAGGAAAATTAGGTTTAATAAATCAGCTTAACAGTAAGTATAATTTCACATAAAAAATATGCAACGATCGCAATGGATATCGGTTTTTACAGGCTTTGTCGCCGTAATTTTGGGGGTTGGTTATTTGATTTTGGTGCAGATATTAGATTGGCGCGGCGGCGAAATGTTGCCTGCGCCTGTTGATTTATCTTTCGCTCTAACCGACAAAGTAGCCGTCTCTACTTTGATGGGATTGCTTTT
>JANMFC010000387.1:0-10329 GCA_031377675.1 Pseudanabaena sp. OTE_70b_metabat_355
GCCAACACAATGCGTTGGCTAAAGCTGCGTTTGGAGTTTGTGATATCAGGGGAGTTCACTGCTCCCAGTGCCTCAATTCCTAATCCCTTAGCATCTTTAGCGATCGCTTAGTGCTTATCTATCCGCCTGTCGGAAAATCAAAATCCTTGTAGGGTGTGTTAGCGCAACGTAACGCTCCGTTTAACCTTTGATAGTGCGTTACGCTGCGCTAACACACACTACAAGTAGGATTTTGATTTTCCGACAGGGTGCTAAGCGCTAAGCGATCGCTAAAGATGCTAAGGGGTTAGGAATTGAGGCACTGGGAGCAGTGAACTCCCCTGATATCACAAACTCCAAACGCAGCTTTAGCCAACGCATTGTGTTGGCATCAGTGGTAACGATCGCCGCCGCAGGTTGGGGAATTTGCTTTTTGATGCTTGCTAACTCAGGAGCTTCTAGGAAAGCAGGATTTTCAATCAACCAAAAATTAAGTTCTAGATTGCGGGCTGCAAAATTGCGGCGACGCTCTGATAACGTCTCACTTAAAGGTTTCCCTTCGTCTTCAACCAAATACTTACGGCTTGCCGCGACAAAATAATACTGCTGAAAGTCTGACATAAATTTCTTTAACTTAACAAGGTAATTGGCTTGTAAAGCCAGATCCATGTTAGCTCTAATTTAACTTACCGAATCTTGCGATAGATTAAGCAGCGCTGTTAACTCCAACACATTATTTAAAACCAGATCTGCGCCATTATCTCTAAGTAACGTGGCGTAGCGATCGCGCAAATCGTCGCTCACATGGGGCGGAATCACACCAACTGCTAGATACTGATAACTGGGATCATAAATTCGCGCCTTCACCACCGTCAGCATGTCCGCCACCGTATCACCAACATATACAACCAAACTAGGTTGAGGTTGCTTAAGCTCAATTTGTTTCACTGCTAGCAAAAGTCCCGTGGGATCAGGTTTACCTGCGGCATCCTCCATCGCTATTAACACAGGATCGGAGATCGCTAAACGTCGCAACACATAACCAGCCGAAGCCCTTGTCGCGCCACTAAAAAAGCCCCAGCCAATCCCCGCCGATGTTAACTCCTGAAAATATTCGTGAGTAGCAATCAAAGGCTCACTGGCAATATAACCATCCGACCAGTCAGAATTACTACCACGATAGCGAATCTGAAAATATTCTACGATCGCCTCATAGGAAATTTCGCAATCCTGCCCTAAACCACGAAAATATCTCGTAATTAACTCCTGCGAAGCCTCCCAGTCATTATTCCAGATCCCTTCAGCCTTTAGTTCGTCAATTTCTTCGGATGTAGGACGATAGGCTGATTTAGTAAAGAATTCAACCGTATCTGCCAATGCGCGGCGATATGAACCCGACACATCGCGAATTACACCATCAATATCAAATATAAAAAATTTCTTCGAGATGTGGTTTAAGGTTTCAGTCATGTTATTATCTAAGATCGCTACTTTAATATTTAGTTTAACTTTTACTTTTCTTGGAGGTAGGTAGCATTGTCCCAGTTTATTCTAAAAATCTTATGGTTAGAGAATAACGTAGCTCTTGCCGTCGATCAAGTCGTTGGCAAAGGCTTCAGCCCTCTCACCAAGTATTTCTTCTGGCCCCGTGATGATGCTTGGGATCAACTCAAATCAGAAATGGAAAGCAAGCCTTGGATTGCCGATCAAGATCGGATTGAAATTTTAAATAAGGCTACCGAAGTAATTAATTACTGGCAGCAAGAGGGCAAAAATCGCCCGATGACAGAAGCTCAAGGTAAATTCCCTGATGTCATATTTACTGGTAGTAACTAGACCTCAAAAAATAAGAGAGCGCTAAGCGCTCTCTTATTTTTTTTTAAGGTATCGCTTAGCGATACCTTTTTATTGAATGCTTATTAATCTAGGTCAGGCATGGATAGTACAGCCTCAGTCTTACGTTCAATACCTTTTTCAAAGCCAGCAACTGCGGCGCGGGCGCGACCAGCGTGCCACAGGTGACCAACTAAGAACATGAAGGACAGTACGAAGTGAGAAGTGGACAACCAAGAGCGTGGGGAAACAAAGTTAACCGCGTTGATTTCGGTAATAACACCGCCAACTGAGTTCAAAGAACCCAAAGGAGCATGAGTCATGTACTCAGCAGCGCGACGCACCTGCCAAGGTTGAACGTCATTCTTAAGTTTGTCGATATCCAAACCATTAGGACCACGAAGAGGCTCTAACCAAGGACCACGGAAATCCCAGAAACGCATGGTTTCACCACCGAAGATGACTTCTCCAGAAGGAGATCTCATCAAATACTTACCTAGACCAGTAGGACCTTGAGAAGTTGCAATGTTTGCACCTAGCTTTTGGTCACGGACAAGGTAGGTAAATGCTTGAGACTGAGAAGCTTCAGCCGCAGTAGGTCCAAAGAATTCACTTGGGTAAACAGTGTTATTGAACCAGACAAAGCAAGTAGCGATGAAAGCCATGAAGCTCAAAGCGCCGAGACTATAAGACAAGTATGCTTCACCAGACCAAACTAGTGCGCGTCTTGCCCAGCCAAAAGGCTTGGTAACAATATGCCAAATACCACCGCCAATACAAATAAAGCCAATCCAGATATGTCCACCGACTACATCTTCGAGGTTGTCAACACCAATAATGTTGCCTTCACCACCAAAGGGAGAATTGAACACATATCCAAAGATGACAACAGGGTTAATCGTTGGATTGGTAATCACGCGAACATCGCCACCACCAGGAGCCCAAGTGTCGTATAGTCCACCGAAGAACATCGCTTTGAATACGAGGAGCAATGCACCGCAGCCCAACAAAATCAGGTGATACCCGATGATATTGGTCATTTGGTTCTTGTCTTTCCAGTCGTAGCCAAAGAAAGATGAATAGTTTTCGAGAACTTCAGGACCGCGCAAAGCATGGTAGATACCACCAAAGCCGAGTACAGCCGAAGAAATAAGGTGCAAAACACCAACTACGAAGTAAGGAAATACATCAACGACTTCACCGCCAGCGCCAACACCCCATCCTTGGGTTGCCATGTGAGGGAGGAGGATAAAGCCTTGTTCGTACATGGGTTTTTCGGGAACAAAGTGGGCGACTTCAAATAAGGTCATCGCACCAGCCCAGAATACAATCAAACCAGCGTGAGCAACGTGAGCGCCCAGCAGTTTGCCAGAAAGGTTAATGAGTCTTGCGTTACCAGACCACCAAGCGAAGCCAGATGTATCTTGTGTACGCCCACCCACTCCTAGCGAGTTTAAGTTAATGGTCGTTGTCACGAGAGTTTATCTCCAGAAAAAAATTTTATTAGTTTAAAGTGCAAATAATTTTTAAGCTACCAGTTATCAGATTGTTAGCTGCCAACTTTTAGAGATTTGATGAAATCCATCATAATCCAAAAACTAGTAGAACTGTACTGATATCTGATAGCTATGTTTTGCAATTTTTCGAGAGAGACATCAAAAAAATGCTTACAACAAAGTGTAAGCATTTTTTTAATTAGAAATTTATAGTGCGTTACCGCGAGGCAATACTTCTTCAGGGAAAATGAATTTTTCGGCGGGTTGGTCTTGAGGAGCCATCCAAGCGCGAATACCTTCATTCAAGAGCAAGTTCTTGGTGTAGAAAGTTTCAAATTCTGGATCTTCTGCGGCGCGGACTTCTTGAGATACGAAGTCATAAGCACGCAAGTTCAATGCTAGTCCGACGATACCAACGCTGCTGAACCATAGTCCAGTTACGGGTACGAATAGCATGAAGAAGTGCAACCAACGCTTGTTGGAGAAAGCGATACCGAAGATTTGGCTCCAGAAACGGTTAGCCGTTACCATCGAGTAGGTTTCTTCAGCTTGAGTTGGGTTGAAAGCTTTGAAGGTGTTAGAGCTAGTGCCTTCGCCATCTTCAAATAAGGTGTTTTCAACAGTTGCACCGTGAATAGCACAGAGCAATGCGCCACCAAGGATACCTGCTACGCCCATCATGTGGAAGGGGTTGAGAGTCCAGTTGTGGAAACCTTGTAGGAACAAGATGAAGCGGAAAATACCAGCTACACCGAAGGTAGGTCCGAAGAACCAACCAGATTGACCCAAGGGGTACATCAAAAATACGGATACGAATACGGCGATTGGACCAGAGAAGGCGATCGCATTATAAGGACGAATACCGACTAGACGAGCGATTTCAAACTGACGAAGCATGAAGCCGATCAACGCGAATGCGCCGTGAAGTGCGAGGAATGTCCATAGACCACCGATTTGACACCACCGAGTGAAGTCGCCTTGGGCTTCAGGCCCCCATAGTAGGACTAGGGAATGTCCGACACTGAGAGGTGGGGACGAAACTGCCACAGTAAGAATGTTACAGCCTTCGATGAAGCTGGAAGCTAGTCCGTGGCTATACCAAGATGATACGAATGTGATACCTGTGAACCAGCCACCAATGGATAAAAATGCGGTGGGGAATAGCAATAAGCCACTCCAGCCAATGAATACGAAACGATCGCGCTTTAGCCAGTCGTCAAGATTGTCAAACCAACCTCTTTCGACTTCCTGCGATCTGCCCATGGCAATGGTCATAATCTTAAATCCTGCTGTTAACGTAGGGTATTTATATGGATTTGAAAATTAGCTTAACACATCTTTACGTTTGCCTTATGAGAAAATACTTTTATTGCTCTAACTCTATCTAGATAAAGGTTTGAGGCATATATTTAAAGTAGAAATATCAGTAGGAAATCTTAAAAAAGTATTAAATACCGCTTATTTATGCCCTTAGGGGTACGAGTTAGCGATTTGTTATATTAGTTAACAATACAACAGCCTTGAATCAAGTCCAATGAAATGACCCAAACTTCTCTTATTCCCGACTTAAATCAGGATCGATATCCTCAGAAAAAAATTCAGCCCCTACTGTCCCCTGAAACTCCCCAACCTAATTTTTTGTCGGCAGATTTTCGGCAAGAGGTAATGGCGCTGACGACACGTTTGTTCATTCAGTTGCGCCGCCGACCCACGACATTAATCGCGGGGGTGATCCAACCCTTGATGTGGTTGCTGCTTTTTGGCGCATTATTTAGCGGTTTACCTGAAGGTTTATTGGGAAATAGTCAGACCTATTTACAGTTTTTAGCGGCGGGAATTATTGTTTTTACAGCTTTTAGCAGTGCGCTTAATTCGGGATTGCCAATGCTGTTCGATCGCGAATTTGGTTTTCTCAATCGCATCTTAGTCGCGCCATTGGTTTCACGATTTTCGATTATTGCCGCCTCGGCAATTTTTATTGTGGCGTTGAGTTTGGTGCAGACTGTGGCGATCGTCACAGTCAGTGGTTTGATGGGGGCTGGTTTACCCAGCTTGAGTGGCTTAACCGTAATGGCGCTCATCCTATCTTTGTTGATTGTTGATTTTACGATGTTGAGCCTCGGACTTGCCTTTGCGATGCCTGGTCATCAAGAGATGCTTGCCTTTATCTTTTTGGTAAATTTGCCCTTGATGTTTTCCAGTACGGCGCTCGCGCCGCTCGCGCTGATGCCGACTTGGTTAAAGTGGATCGCCAGCCTAAATCCTTTATCTTGGGCGATCGAACCGATTCGTTATGTTTATAGCCACAGCACTTGGGATTGGAATAGTGTGGTATTTACGGCTCCTTGGGGAAATATGACGATTTTGACCGCCGCGATCGCCTTATTTAGTTTTGGTGTACTGGTGGCAATCTTAATCCGTGGCACTTTGCGTCGAGGCGTAGCATGATTCCTGAAACAGGTGAAGTCCCTACTTTTCCTGATGTGCAACCCTTTGCCGATAACTGGTCATATCTCAAGGCGGAATTGGCTTGGCTGGATCGGGTGCTGATGCGATCGCTAGCTAAGCAAAAGCAAAATAATCAAGAGGTTGATCGCGTGGCTCGGTCAAATCTAGATCGGGCTACGAGTCACTGGTGGAAAGGCTTTATGGCGATCGATCCATCCAAAGGTGGTAGTGTTGCACCATCCCAGCCCACCCCGATTAATCATCCCCTCGGACGCTATGGCGATCGCCTTGAGGCAAGTCGCCGTCAAAATATTCGCTTAGCAATTCCAACTTTGTGCGATCGCCTTGAGTTAAGCCATTTCGAGCGGGATTTACTAATTCTCTGTCTGGCTCCCGAAATCAGCCGCCGCTATGAAAAGCTCTATGGGTTTCTCAACAATGATGAAACTAATTGCAAACAACCCACGGTTGATCTCGCCCTACGTCTTTTTTGTCGCTCGGATGCAGATTGGCGCGATGCGCGTAGTAAATTCTCGACCACAGCGCCATTAATCAAGCGCAAAATTATTCAGTTGTATTTACCGACTAACAGTACAGCGCGATCGCTGCTTGCTAAAGCAGCATTGCTTAGCGACAAAGCCGTTAATTATTTACTTAGTGAAGATTTACCGATTGAAGCGATCGTGCCAAAACCCAGTATTAAGAAGTAGTGGCAATTCATGAATTGCCACTACTTCTTAATACTGGAATTCATGAATTGCCAATATTTCAGGTTTGATTACATTCAGAATCGGCGGCTACACGCAAATATATTCAAGAGAAGATTGGGAATGTGATTTTGGAGTTCTTTATCCACAGGTGTTTCATCGGAATCGGGTAGATCTTCCGTAGCACAAAAAAAGATAAATAATTCTCTTGATCAAAAGGGAACTATTTATCTTAAAAAAACGAGGAGAATTGAGCATCATCTAACCTAAAGTACCTGTAAACGATTACCAAACTAAGATGTGTTTTATTTCTCAAATTTATCTTAGCACAGAGTGTGCAATTAAATAACCTTTTGCTACTAAAAAACAGAATTAATACACTTTGTTGAAGCTTTATAGGGATGCCAGCAATTCCAAATTCAAAACGGTAGCAAGAGATACATAACGCTAGCAATGAAATTAGCACGAATTTGCAAGCACAGGAGCGTCACTAAGCATAAATTCGATTAAATGTTCCCAACTCTTAAAGATAAAGTACTTTGTAAGAGAGAGAACATCTTGAAAGAACCCTATACGAGTACCACGCTTACGACGAATCTCTTGATAACTGGAATCTATCAAATGTAAAACCGTGTGAAATAGAAAAGCTAGCAAATTAAGAGATAGAAGTGTCGATGATAAATGCTTTTCTCCATGCCCAAAGTTGTGTTCCAAATTGTAGCCCTTCGTTTTCAGAACATTGTGATTCTCATTTTCGGTCTTCCAACGACATCTACCCGCTTCAACAACTTTCGGTACATTATCGATATTAAGAGCATGATTAGTCACATAAGCATTACGATAGACTACAGAATTATTGACACTATCGAGAACAGTCAGTTCACACCAGTTCACTAATAGAGATGGTTCCTGTTCTCTTAATGGTATCTGATTCACAAATCGATAACTATATATTTTGATAGATTTTCCTTGGCGATGTTTAGTCGTCAAGTGCTGTACGTCACCATTTTTCTCGAAATAATCCAACCACTCACACAAACTAGCATGACTGGATGGTAAGCAGGTAAAAATGAAGTTCATTCCAGCATCTAAACAATGTTGACACATCGGTTGACGGCTATAGAGATCATCTCCTAACAGAGTAATTGCTTGTCCTTCAAATAGATGACGATGCTTACTGATCCAGCGTTTTGCGGCGGCTGTTTCGCAATCTTGTTTCTCATATCCATCTTGCGGAGTGACGAATTCAGGCGGCAATGAAATCACCTCTGCACAATTCGGTGCGGCGATTACGGGTAGAATTGCTGTGTGTGAGTATATAACTTTCCCATTGCTATGATTGCGGGTATTACAACATTCGCAGGATATTTTCGATGAGCTATGATATTCTGTTCCATCCAAACAAATTAGTAAATTCTCTCCCAATCTTTCATATCGTTTTAGGTGGTTTCCCAATTGTAGAAATTGATAGATTTTCTCAAATACAATGCTCAGACTAGTGGCGCAAATTAGGTCGAGAATATTGCGTATTTGCGGGTCAGAAGGTATTTTCTCTACTCCAAATATACTCTGAATATTATCTCTGCCACTTCGACTCTGCAATTGCCTTTGATATTCTAAAAATGATTGGCTCTGCATGAAAAACATGGAGAAAGCCGACAACATTACATCGCTGATTTTAAATTTTGTTGCATTACTTTTACCTCTTGGGTCTTTTATTTTTTCTATTCCTTCTTGCAGAAAATTTAAAAAAACACTAAAAACTAAGATCGTTGGTGGCATTAACTGGCTAGGATTATCATTTTTACTCCACTTTAACCTCTACCTTTATCTAGTTACTTTTATCTGTATTATTTGCTACTTTTTGAATTTGGAATTGCTGTAGGGATGCAAGAAAACTTTTGAGTCAGTGCAAGGCGCGGTATGCTGTACGATCGCAAGTAGCGATTAAAATAAACTCATGATCTCAAACCTTTTAGATAACCGTTATCACGTCACTAGCGTATTAGGTAGTGGTGGATTTGGTGAAACCTATTTGGCGGAAGACACCAAAATGCCCTCTAAACGGCGATGTGTAATTAAGCAACTCAAACCAGTTGCCGACAATTCGCAGATGTATGAGTTGCTGCAACAACGTTTTCACCGTGAAGCCGCAGTTTTAGAAGCTTTGGGCGAAGAAAGTCGCTACATCCCTAAGCTCTATGCTAATTTTACGGAAAATGGATTATTCTATTTAGTCCAAGAATGGATTGATGGCTTAACCTTGGCTCAAGCAATAGAAAGTAATGGGAAATGGAAAGAAGATGCTGTCAGGAAGTTAATGACTAGCGTCCTTGAGATCTTGGTCTATGTGCATGAGCGCGGTATTATCCATCGCGACATCAAGCCCGACAATATTATTTTGCGTAATGGAGAACCAGTACTGATTGATTTTGGTGCAGTTAAAGAAACTCTGAATGTCAGCACGATCCGTAGCTCCTCTCAACAGGCGCATTCAATCGTCATCGGTACACCAGGCTTTATGGCTTCAGAACAGGCGGCGGGGCGACCATTTTTTGCTAGTGATCTTTACAGTCTGGCTCTAACTGCCATTTTTGCGCTCACAGGACAGTATCCGCAACAATTAGGTACTGATTCGCAAACAGGGGAGGTGCTTTGGCAGAGTCAAGTTTTAGGGATTAGTGAGGATTTAAAAGCGATTTTTGCCAAGGTTCTGCAATTCGATCCCCGCGATCGCTACAACTCGGCAAAGGAAATGCTGGCGGTAATGCAAGCAAGTGCGACCCCAGCACCTATTCCCGCTATCCCAATCGTTCCCTCGCCGCTCTCTGCGCCGCTCCCTTCACCCATGTCGAATATGCAGACTGTAGCGGTAAATCCCAGAGGACATACCCCACCCGCCAATGAGAATGAATCAGTTTATGTCTATCAGTCCTCACAAACTCCGAAAAAGCAGATGGTCGGGCAGTTACTAGGCATCATGATAGTTGGTGGAGTAATTGGTGCAGCGATCGCTTTAGGTGTAGTCGTTTCTCAAAATGGTGGAATCGCGACTCTATGGAGTAAATTCTCTCCCTTCGGCAAATCGGAAGCTAAAGTTCCCTTCTATTTTCTCGCTGATTCTGCATATCAAGACTTAGAGGCAGCAAATCGTAGGGTTAAAAAATTAAAAGAGCAGGGATACAACGAGGCGGGGCAGTTTTGGATTCCTGATTACCCAAATCTTGGTAATGCTCAATATCAGCAGGTATATACGTCTAAATTTGAAAATGTTGAGAAATGCAAAATTAAACTGCAAGAACATCGCAAGTATATTGATGATGCCTATTGTGCTTTCGCCAGCCTTAATGTCAAAGATCAAGTCCAAAGAGTATCGGGGAGCGATTTACCAGAGAATCCCACACCCACAGTTACATCTACTCCCATAGTTAAACCAACCCCAACAGTTTCAGCTACGCCCACAGTTACACCAACCCTAACAGTTACACCTACGCCCACAAAAACCATCGTCAAGCCATCTCCAGAACAATCTGTTCGAGATTATTACAACCTGATCAACGATCGCCAATTTCAAAACGCATGGCAAAACCTCACCCCAACATTTCAAAACGATAAGGCGGCTGGGTATGTCAGTTTTACTGGATTTTGGCGCACTGTCGATAAAGTTTCTGTAAATAATTCTCGGATCGTTGCCATCAAAGAAAACAATGCGATCGTGGATATTGACATCACCTATCAAAAAGGTAGAGAGACTTTCCCCGAAAGACTGCGAATGAATTTAGTTTGGAATGAAGCTTTGGGACAATGGCAAATTAATGAGACAAGTAAACCCTAGAGCTTTATCCGCCGCCAACGATGGTGACAAT
>JANMFC010000426.1:0-2866 GCA_031377675.1 Pseudanabaena sp. OTE_70b_metabat_355
GCCACTCTCTCTTGAGTTTTGATGCTGAGTAGGAATATAAAGCCCAGATAAGCTGATTCTCGAAGCTTAGCTTCGAGAATCAGCTTATCTGAGCCTCAAGTTAGCGAAAAACAGTGTAAATGTTTTTTGAGCTTATGTAACAAAATATTAAGATATTACCGTCATGATGGCATAGAGTCTTGACAGTTTTCGACTATGGCTGTATCTTTAGTTTCATACCTAGGTATTCATCGTTCTTAATTATTTATGCAAGACAAGCAAAAGGTAACGTTCTATCTTCCTGAACGGCTACATCAGCAGCTTAAGATCCGCTCAGCAATTGATGGTGACTCAATGTCGGATTTAGCAGATAAAGCAATTAGCTTTTATTTGGCTCATGCCGACATAGTTGAATCATCAGGTATCGGGCATACTCACCAAACCTACAACTGTCCAAGCTGCTCCCAAACAGTCGTAATCCGTGATGGTGAACTGCTCGCGATCGGTGGCAGTCGTACTCAAATTTTACCTGTAACTATTGGCTCAAAATCTGACAGTCCAGATGAAGAACTAGTTTCAGTTGGCTAACTTTCCAACCTATTCTTTCAAGATATTTTCCCCAGTAGACAAGGTGAGGACGGAGGCACAAACCTCTGTATTAAGTATATGCAAGAACAACTTAGCATTTTAATTCAAGCCCAATATCCCTTGATCTACCTCAACACTCCAGAGGAAGAAAGAGCAGAACGGGCGATCGCTTCCATCGCCGAACTAAAGCCTCTACGCCGTCTATTTGTATGGACTTCAACGCGAGGGATTGTGGAGCAGGGGCAAACAGGTCAAGTATCTGGTTCCGCGCAACATAATACCGAGTCGATTCAAGCCGCCCTGCAATGGGTAATGCGTGCCGAGCAAAAAGAGCCTGCTATCTATATATTTAAAGATGCACACCCTTTCTTTGATCATCCAGTAGCGGTGCGCTGTTTACGCGATGCAGTCGCTAACTTTAAAGGCACTCAGAAAACAATCATTTTAATGTCCCCTGTTCAAGTTATCCCTGTTGAACTTGAAAAAGAAATAGTCGTACTTGATTTTCCTCTGCCAGACATTACCGCGATCGAAGAAGTTCTCGACCAACAACTCGCAAAGATTATCACTAGAAAGGTATCTGCGGAAACCCGCGAAAAACTAGTCAGAGCAACTTTGGGATTGACTCAAGACGAAGCGGAAAAGGTTTATCGCAAAGCTCAAGTTACCAATGGCAAGCTGACTGAAGACGAAGTAGAGATTGTTTTATCTGAAAAGCAACAACTAATTCGTCGCAATGGCATCCTCGAATATATGGAGGATGAAGAGAATATTGATGATGTGGGGGGACTCGAAGAACTAAAGCATTGGTTGCAACAGCGATCGAATGCCTTTAGTCAGAGAGCCAGAAATTATGGACTGCCACAGCCCAAGGGAATGCTAATTCTCGGTGTGCCTGGTTGTGGAAAGTCCTTAATCGCCAAGACCACAGCGCGGCTTTGGTCATTGCCCTTGATTCGTCTCGACATGGGGCGCGTCTATGATGGCTCAACCGTTGGCAAGTCGGAAGCAAATCTCCGCAATGCCCTCAAGGTTGCTGAGTCGATTTCACCGATGATCTTATTTATCGATGAACTTGATAAGGCTTTTGCAGGTGGGGCGGGATCGGCTGATTCTGATGGCGGCACATCATCGCGGATTTTCGGTACGTTCCTCACATGGATGCAGGAGAAAAAATCACCTGTGTTCGTAATGGCTACGGCGAATCGTATCGAGAAGTTACCAGGGGAATTTCTACGCAAGGGGCGTTTTGATGAAATTTTCTTTGTGGATTTACCTAACGCTGAAGAACGTAGAGATATTTTTAAAATCCATCTCTGCAAGCGCCGTCCAGATGTCACAAAGTTAGAAAGATTCGATTTTGAACAACTATCGAAAGTAAGCGATGGTTTTTCGGGGGCGGAAATCGAGCAGGCGGTAATTGCCGCTATGTATGAAGCTTTTGCCCAAGATCGGGAGTTTACACAGCTAGATATAATTTCGGCTGTGAAGTCAACAACTCCCCTCTCACGCACGATGACTGAGCAGGTTGCTGCTTTGCGTGACTGGGCAAGGATGCGGGCCAGACCCGCCGCAACTTCCGTCGCTGAATATCAGCGTATGGAGTTTTAAAAAGCTTATTCTGCTGTTTTTGCAGGCAGCAGAGGTAAGGCTAGATTCTAAAGATAACTTATTAAAAGATCTTTAGGCTAGCAGCTAACATAGGAGTAAGAACCACCAATACTCTTATGTCTCATGTCCGAGTTAACAATTGAGTCCAAGACTTGCGTTCAAAATCAAGTTCACAATCACGTTCACAATTATTTACAGGAGCCTAGCTATTATGTCTCATTTCAGCACTCTTCGCACAAAAATTACTGATGCCGAAGTCCTCACCTCGTCTTTGCGCGATCTAGGGATTAGTGTCAACACTGAAGCTGATGTTCGTGGCTATAACAGCCAACGCATTCGCGCTGACATTGTGGCTACTCTTGAAGGTGACTACGATCTAGGCTGGTCTCGTAATGCTGATGGTTCGTTTGATCTGATTGCCGATCTTTGGGGTGTTGCCAAAAAGCACAATCAGACTGAATTGATCAACTCGATCAACCAAAAGTATGCCGTGAACAAGGCTCTGACTGAAGTGAAGCGTCCTGGTTTAAGCAATGCCAATGTCAAGCTTGTCTTGCATTAAGGTGCTTAGTCTTGCGAGTTAACTATGCAAATTATCAGGCTAGTCATCGTTGGCTAGCCTGTTTTTTACTTTAGGCATAATTAATTGAAAATCCAAACGCGTAAGGTTGCGCCCCGCAGGGGCGCA
>JANMFC010000445.1:0-2021 GCA_031377675.1 Pseudanabaena sp. OTE_70b_metabat_355
TTCTGACAACAAAAACAAGATGTACTTGTGCAGATCACATTTGGCTGTTGATGGTTTGGTTATTTGTCTCACTTTTTGCTAAAACTATCGTTATCTATTTCATTACACATCTTACTCATTTTGTCAATGCGTAAGTTCTAGATGCAATATTAAATCGTCGAAGATTTAGAAGAAGGTTGCTATTATTACGCTCCCAAAACTCAAGAATTACGCCAAATTCGCTTTAAAAATTTCCGTGATGAATTACATTATCTCTGCCTCGGTCAAGAGTTAGGGCGTGATGCAGGGGCTGTAGTTTTCCACACTGCCGATCGCCTAAAAGCGGTTGAGAAGTATGGCGATCGCGCTTATCGTTATTTACACATGGATGCTGGACATCTAGGACAGAGATTGAATTTAGCGGCGATCGCTCTAGATTTGGGTGTAAGTGGATTTGCAGGATTCTTTGATGATCTAGTTAATGAAGTTCTCGGTATTCCCAATGATGAAGCAGTGCTGTATATCACCACATTAGGGCGATCGCGTTAAGTACAGTGATAATAATAGACATTAAAACTCAAGAATTAGAGGCGCGAAGCGGCGCACCTCTAATTCTTGAGTGGGAAGAGAGTACCATAATATACATTAGTTTCTACTCAACCCTATGAGCGACTTACCAACAAATATCACTGAATATGCTTTAAAAGATACTATTTCAAATCTCTGCCATACCATTGAAGGCTGTGTGTTAGTTGTTGATGACAATCCTACAAACCTAAGCGTACTGGTAAATTTGCTGCGGGATGTGGGTTTGCGAGTCTTAGTTGCTACTGATGGGGAAAGTGCGATCGAGCAGATTGAATATGTCAAGCCTGATCTGATTTTGTTAGATGTGATGATGCCTGGAATTGATGGTTTTGAAACTTGTCAGCGACTCAAGGCAAATGTAGAAACCAGTAAAATTCCGATTATCTTTATGACCGCACTTTCGGAAACAGTCGATAAAGTGCGCGGTTTATCCTTGGGGGCAGTGGACTATGTGACTAAACCCTTTGAGCATGAAGAGGTTTTAATCAGAATTCGTACCCATTTAACGATCGCCAAGCAGCGTCAGCAAATCGAATCGCAAAATCTGAATTTACAAACCGAAATTAGCGATCGCCAACGTGCCGAAGAAGCCTTGACGATCTTTCTCCATGCTGTTTCCCATGATCTGCGTAATCCAGTCACAGGGCTGCTGATGGTTTTGAATAATTTGGCACAGACCACAAACGCTGAAGTGGATTCTCAAGCCGATATTATTCTACCGCGCAACACCCTTGCACGAATGCAACAAAGTGGCGATCGCCAGTTAGCACTCATCAATTCACTATTAGAATCCCATGTTAATGATGTCCACGGAATAGTCATCCATCCCCAACCTGTGGCAATTAGGGAAGTCATCCAAGCGGCGATCGATGATTTGCAATCCTTTTTAGATAAAGAAGAAACAGAAGTTAGTATACAAATCGCTGATAACCTACCGCTTGCTGACATTGATGCTGCGAATATTTGTCGAGTTTTTCAAAATCTGATTGCAAATGCGCTCAAACATAATCCGCCAAATTTAAAATTAACTATTTCCGCCGAAATAAATCCTGAAAATATGCTAGTATGCGCCGTTATTGATAATGGAATGGGGATATCTACCGAGCAAAGTGAACATCTATTTGAACTTTATACTCAAGGTAAAACTCAAAGCAATCTAAATCGCCGATCGCTTAGTCTGGGGTTAGGACTATATATCTGTCGGCAAATTGTAGAAGCTCATGGTGGGGCGATCGGTGTAACAGGGGAACTAAATGTTGGTTCTCGCTTTTGGTTTACATTGCCAAGTAGACATATTCTAGATGGAGATGTCTAGCCATCTCTTCAAATACTAAATCTTCCGTAAATGGCTTACTCACAAATCCATCAAATCCATAGATTGATAAATCTTCTTCTTGGCTATTGACTAGGCTAGCCGTGAGCGCAATAATCTTCACCTGCTCAGATTCTGGGAT
>JANMFC010000464.1:0-31006 GCA_031377675.1 Pseudanabaena sp. OTE_70b_metabat_355
CATTTGGGTTTTAATTGCACAAGTTAATAAATTTTCATCTCTTAGGGACTGATGTTACAGCCTATTGAGGTTTTAAATTTTTCTCTGGGTTTCGTTGCCCGTACCCGAATAATTCATGTCTTGTAGGGGCTGCGGATGGTGCGGGCCAGATCCCAACATTGAGGATCTCAAGAATTCCTTCCACGTAACATCATGATATAAAACAATATATCAAAATTTATTTTAGGCTGAAATACTTATCCACAGACAGTTCTAACAGTTTTGAGACAGATAAATGTAACTTGATTTGGGTAGTTTCACTTGTTTAGGTTTCAGATATCACTTATTATTGGGGCTGCTACCTTGAACAAGTTAATTTTACAAAACATGGCTACTTACAAAGTAACGCTTATTAATGAAGCTGAAGGCATCAACAAGACAATCGAAGTTGCCGACAGCGATTATATTCTTGACATTGCTGAAGAGCAAGGGCTTGACCTTCCTTACTCCTGCCGCGCAGGTGCTTGCTCTTCTTGTGCAGGTAAAATCACCAGTGGTACAGTTGATCAAGGCGATCAGTCGTTCCTTGACGATGATCAGATCCAAGCAGGTTATGTGCTGACTTGTGTTGCTAAGCCAACCTCTGATGTCACCATTACAACTCACCAAGAAGAAGCGCTCTACTAAGTGAATTCTTTGTAGTTTTTTTGCGGATTGTTTATAAACTTTCGTAAATATTACCAAAGCGACGATCGCTAGCAAACTATGTTTAGCGATCGCCGCTTTTTTTTTGCTATTTAATAATTTAACAATTTAGAGTTGTGATTTGGTGTTAAATTTTTCTGAGTCTAAATTGTAAGGGTCATCACCAATTTTGTCTGGCAACGAAGAAGATATCGACAAGGAAACTGTAAAGCCACAATCTACGAAGCGATCGCTCCTCAACATCGCCACGATTGTGGCAGTGGCTACGTTATTGAGCAAAATATTTGGTTTATTACGTCAAGTGGCGATCGCCGCCGCATTTGGCAACGGCACAGCCTATGGTGCGTATAACTTTGCCTATGTGATTCCTGGTTTTTTATTGATCCTGTTGGGCGGCATTAATGGACCATTTCATAGTGCGATCGTTAGTGTGTTAGCCAAACGCGATCGGCAACAAGTTGCGGTAATTATCGACACCATCACCACAATGGTTACAGGAATTTTACTGCTGGTGACAGTTGCGCTCGTTATTTTTGCCGATCCTTTACTACATCTGGTTGCCCCAGGACTATTTGTGCCAGAGGCGGATTTACTAGCTAAGGGCGTTAAACTTGTAGATATTCAAAATCTTAAAATTACTAAAGATATTGCCATCCAGCAGTTTCAGATCATGGCTCCGATGGCAGTATTGGCAGGGTTAGTGGGAATTGGGTTTGGAGCGCTGAATGCTTCTGATACCTATTGGCTGCCTTCGGTCAGCCCCATATTTTCCAGCTTGACCGTATTGATTGGGATTGGCGGCTTGTTTTTGACCTTAGGCGACAAGATTTTATCGCCTGAAAATGCGGTTTTAGGCGGTGCAGTTTTAGCTTGGTCAACCTTGGCTGGTGCGGTGTTGCAATGGCTGGTGCAGTTGCCTGTGCAGATAAAAGCAGGTATGGGTGGATTTAAGTTGCGGTTTGACTTTCAGCGTCCTGAAGTCAAAGAAGTGATGAAGATCATGATCCCCGCCACTTTTTCATCGGGAATGTTGCAAATTAATGTTTGGACAGATTTATTTTTTGCGTCCTTTATTCCTAACGCGGCGGCGGCTGTATCGGCAATGGGTTATGCAGGGCTATTAGTGCAAACGCCTTTAGGAATTTTGTCGAATGTAATTTTAGTACCACTGTTTCCCGTGCTTTCTAAACTCACCGATCCTGAAAATTGGGATGAACTGAAGGAAAGAATTCGTCAAGGTTTGATGCTGACTGCATTGACGATGTTGCCATTGAGTGCGTTGATGGTGGCTCTAGCATTGCCGATTTCGCAGGTAGTCTATGAGCGTTATGCCTTTGATACTGAAGCTTCGCGGTTAACGGGAGTCGTGTTAATGGCTTACTCGGTGGGGATGTTTGTCTATTTAGGTCGTGATGTATTAGTGCGGGTGTTTTATGCCTTAGGGGATGGCGATACACCTTTTAAAATTAGCGTTGTCAATATTTTCTTAAATGGTCTATTTGATTATTTTCTAGTCGAAAAGTTTGGCGCAGCAGGGATTGTACTGGCTACGGTTTTAGTAAATGTGATCTCGATGATCGCGATGATGTATTTCTTAGATCGCCGCCTCAACGGAATGCCTTTAAAAAGTTGGAGTATAACGATTTTTGGTTTAGTAATCGCCAGTGCGATCGCGGGTGGGGCTAGTTGGACTATTTATCATTTCATTAGCCGTGATTTTGCCAGTATGAGTGCCGTCGCGAGATTTGGAGGCGAGTTGGCTGGATTAGCGATCGCCAGTACGGTTGGCTTAACTATATTTGGGGCGATCGCTATACAAATGAAAATTCCTGAGATCAACACTCTCACCGACCAAATTAAGCGTCGGTTTTCGCGCTAGGTGTCGCAGGGGGTACAGTATTAATGGCGATCGCGTCAGAGATATAGCAAACCCCACCAAATTTCTTAGTGACAGGTTTAAGCTTTTCTACCAACGTTTTAGTTTTTTCATCCAAAAAGAAAGCGATCACGTAGTCATTTTCTAGCATACTCATATCGAGATCGCCCGAATTCGTCCCTCTTACGCCTTTGCCAACGACATTACGGATTACGGTGTAGTTCAAGACCCCCACTTTTTCTAAAACCTTGATGATTTTATGAGACTCGACAGAATCAGATATAATTTCGATTCTTTTGACTGGTTGCATAAATTTATCTCTACTAAAAAATAACCTTAGCGAAGATAATCGGCGCTTTGCGCCAATTATCTTAGACCCAAAACAAATTGATCACATACATATACAAGGGAATTCCCACAATAATATTGAAGGGAAAAGTTACCGCTAATGCTGTAGAAACATACAAACTAGGATTGGCTTCGGGTACAGTCAGACGCATCGCCGCAGGGACAGCAATATAGGAGGCACTAGCACATAGCACCGCAAACAGTAGGGCATCACCTTGGGATAGTGAGATAAGTTTCGCGATCGCGATCCCCAAGCCAGAATTTAAAATCGGCATCAAAATTGCAAAGGCAATTAAGAAAAATCCTGTTTTTTGTAAATCCTTAATACGCTTAGCGGCGACTAATCCCATGTCCATTAGGAAAAAAGTCAACACACCATAAAACATTTGTTGTGTAAAGGGTGACAAAACTTTCCAGCCGCGCTCTCCTGTCAGACAGCCAATAATCAAGCTACCCACTAGCAAAAATACGGAACTATTCAGAAAAGCCTCGCGCAATACTTCCGACCATGAAAACTCGCTAGCTTCACCTTTTTGGGCTTTTTCTTCAGCCGTAAACAAATTGACAAGGATCAAGCCGACAATGATTGCAGGAGATTCCATCAGGGCAAGCGCCGCCACCATATAGCCGTCAAAGGCGATATTTAACTGACTCAAAAATGAGCTAGCGGTGATAAATGTAACCGCACTAATCGAGCCATAGGTGGCAGCGATCGCGGCGGCGTTATAGGTGTCGAGCTTAATTTTGAGGATAAAAAATGAATATACGGGAACGATGCAAGCCATCAAAATCGCCGCTAGCATAGTCAGGATCACCTCTTGACTGATCCCACTTTTGACGAGTTCAACCCCGCCCTTAAAGCCGATCGCCAATAATAGGTACAGCGAAAATAATTTCGGGATTGGCGGCGGAATTTCTAGATCCGACTTAACCAACACCGCAATCATGCCCAAGAAAAAGAACAAGATCGGCGGGTTGAGAACATTAGAAACAATTAGGTCTAAATCCATTGGGACAGATCCACATAAAAATAAAAGAATTTCTTCAAAAGCAATTAGCAAATTGATGTCAGTCTACAGAATTGTATAGCGATCGCCGATAAAACCCAAAAAATGAAAGATAAAGCAAAGCTTTGGTTTTCACTTTTGGGGTTTGGTAATATAGAGCAAAGTATTGTCTTTGGGAGAATATCAAGATGACTGCGATCGCTCCTCCTCTTATCAAACAACAGGTCAAAAATCTAGCCCAGTCAACAGAACCAATATCCCTGCCACTGATGAGCAATTTGATCACCGATCAGTGGATCACCGCCACATGGGATGAATTTATTCAGGTTCTAGAAAATCCTCTATATGCAGAGTCACGCTGCTATTACGACAAAAATCAAATTAGACAAATGAGGATCGAAACTATGCCCGTTGGCTCGGAACACGCACTAGATAACGGCATCATTTATGCTGTGATTTTTTTGTACTGCACCTTAAAAAATATTCCCCATGCAGGTTTGCTCAATGCTAGCTATGTCAAAAGGGGATTTCAAGGCTGTCAGCCAGATATCTCGTATTACATTGGTGAAATCGCAGCCCTTGCCCCTCGTAGCAGTTCAATTGTTAGTCTTGACGAATCCCCTGCCCCAAATTTGGTGATTGAAATATCGAGTTCTACGATCGCTGATGACTTGGGCAAAAAACGATTGCTTTACGAGAAATTAGGGATTAGTGAATATTGGGTCGTTGATGTCCAAGAAGTAAAAATCATCGCCTTGGAAATGCTAGAAAATGGTGGCAGTCGGCAGATCACCGAATCTAAATTGTTAGGTGGATTAGCGATCGCCGATCTCGAAACAGCTTTGCAACTAAGCCGCGAAAAAACTCAATCTGAAGTTGGCGCTTGGCTCTTGCAAAAATATAGTGTTCAAACTTAGTGACCAATGATTTGGTGATTAAGAAAATCCTCCCACGCGAAAAATCTATGATTTTTATAGCCAATGTTGGGGATAGGTGCGGGATTCGGCAAGATTATTAAATATTACGGCGCAGAACACCAGAATTAGGGAACCTTGTAAAGTCGGCGCAATTAGAAATTGCCAATCAGGTTTGGTTAGCATCACAACTAGGGCAACGCCTCCTGATGGCGGATGCAGAGTGCGAGTAAGCTGCATAATAGCCATTGCGGTAGCAACAGCCACACCCATCGATAGAGGTGAAGCGCCAAATATATGCAGAATTAATAGTGAAATTGCTGACGACACAAGATTACCGCCGATCACATTGCGCGGCTGCGATAGGGGGCTATCGGGCATACCAAAAACTAAAATACTAGTAGCACCAAAGGGAGCCATGATCAAAGGAGTTTGCGTAATTGTGGTTAGATAAGCGGTGAAAGTGACCGCCACGCAACTACCAAACCAACTCCAAAAAATATGTTTGTGATGTGGGCGTTTGACAGGACAAGTTAGGGGGCAGGAGCGCCATCTCCCAAATAGTTTGAAGTAATAAGTCTGCCACTTTAATCTTATTCTTTGAAAACTCAGCATAGTTTAAAATCTGTGAAGAAAGTGTAGCATTATGTTTTTTGATATTTTACTGTAAGGCTCGATAGTCTGCATCTCCTATCCGATTTATAGGGAGCATTATAGTTGGGGGCGATCGCTTTTTGATTGAGATTAGGGGCGATCGCTGTTTGATGTTGTTTGTTTGTTAAGAGGCGATCGCTTTAACAAAAAAAGTGGTACGATAAATTGTACGAGTTTGAGCTTATTAATGAAAATTCTTAACGCGAGTGAAGCGAGAGCCAACTTGTTCAGCTTAGTCGAACAGGTTAACAAAGATCATTTACCAAGATTTATTACGAGTCGGCAAGGTGACGCAGTATTGTTATCTAAATCTGACTGGGAGAGCATACAGGAAACTCTCTATCTCCAATCTATTCCTAGTTTAGTTGAGTCAATTAAAGCCGCCGAACAATTAGATGAGTGGGTTTCTGAAGATGAATTTTTAGGAGCCTTGAATGGATTGGAAGATTGAATTTAGTCGAAATGTGATTAAGGATGCCAAAAAGCTAAGGTCTGCCAATTTAGGCTCAAACCTCAAATCTCTGCTAGAAATCCTCAAGCAGAATCCCTATGAACTTCCCTATGAAAAACTTTCAGGCAACTTGAAAGAATATTTCTCAAGAAGAATCAATATCAAACATCGTTTGGTTTATGCCATCAATGAAGAAACTAAAACTATTAGAGTTGTTTCTGTGTGGTCACATTATGAATAGCAAAATCTAGCGATCGCTTTTTCGATCAGGTTGTAGGCGATCGCTTGTGTGGTGAAAGTGTGGATAATTTGGGCGATCTGATAAAATCAAAACTAAAGGCTACTTTGGCTAAAATTATGACCACAATCACCCTAGAGCTACCACAAAATATCTACGAGCCTTTGCAAAAAGCCGCCGCAAAAGTAGGACAATCCCCACAAGAGCTAATCACTAAACTATTGGGACAGACTATAAAAGCCTTTGCTGATGATCCTTTTGAGAACTTGCTAATAGAAGAAGTTTAGCTATTATGTTTATGTTGATCGCCTAATTCATCAACACTTCCACCACACAAGCGATCGCCCCTCAACAAATTAACAACATCAAACAGCGATCGCTTCAGAAATACTTATATTTATAATCCAAAGAGTCTCGTCTAAACTATGATTGAATATGTTGCGATAATAATCTAAATGAAAGCTACTGAAGCCAATTTACTTGCATTCATCAAAAAATCTCCTCAATTCATAATTCCAATATATCAGCGTACTTATTCGTGGACTGAGAAAGAATGTAAGCAATTGTGGAACGATATATTGCGTACTGGCTCAGATGATAGTATTTCTGCTCATTTTGTGGGATCAATTGTTTACATAGAGAAAGGTATCTATCAAGTTACGAGCCAATCACAACTGCTTGTAATTGATGGACAGCAGCGATTAACAACAGTCACATTACTGATCGCCGCTTTAGCCAATGCCCTTGGTGATAATGAATTATTTGAAGGATTCTCACGGCGTAAATTGCGGAACTATTACCTTCTCAATCCTGAAGAAGATGGTGAGATGCACTTCAAACTCATTCTTTCGCAAGCTGACAAGCAATCTCTTATCAACATTCTAGAAGATAGCGAGCAACCTAAAGAGCATTCTATTCGGGTAGTGGAAAATTTTAATTTGTTTGAAGCATTGCTAAACGATCAACCAAATGAGATCAAAACAGTTTGTAAAGGACTTTCTAAGCTGGTCGTTGTGGACATTGCCCTCAATCGAGATCAGGATAACCCACAGCTTATTTTTGAAAGCATGAATTCCACTGGGAAAGAACTTAGTCAGGCGGATCTGATTCGCAACTATGTATTAATGGGATTAGAGCCAAACTTACAAACTCGACTTTACGAGAAGTACTGGCGACCAATGGAAATAGAGTTTGGACAAGAGGCTTATGGGATCTATTTTGATGCATTTATGAGGCATTATCTCACAGTGAAAACTGGAAGTATTCCCAATATTGGCGGTGTATACGAAGCATTTAAGGAGTATTCAAAGCTACCCAATGCTGCTAAATCAGGTGTCGAGGCTCTTGTTAAAGATATCCATACTTTTGCCAATTACTTTTGTGCAATGGCTCTAGGTAAAGAGCAAGATTCTCAACTCAAAGTTGCTTTTCAAGATTTACGAGAGTTAAAGGTAGATGTTACCTATCCTCTTTTACTGGATCTTTATCATGATTACGTTTGTAAAGTCTTGTTAAAGAAAGACTTCTTGATTTTGATTCAAACAATTGAGTCCTATGTATTTAGACGAACTGTTTGTGCCATTCCTAGCAACTCCATGAATAAGACATTTGCCACTCTATCTAAATCAATTAACAAAGAAAAGCATTTAGAAAGTATTCAGTCTTATTTGCTGTTGCTGCCATCTTATCGGCGATTTCCCAACGATGATGAGTTTAAAAGAGAACTAAAGACAAAAGATCTCTATAAATTTCGCAATCGCAGTTATTGGATTCGTCGTCTTGAAAATCATGGTAGAAAAGAGCGTGTCTCAATTGATGAATATACTATTGAACATATCATGCCTCAAAATGAAAAGCTATCTACAGCTTGGAAAACGGCTCTTGGTTCAGAGTGGAAAAGAGTTCATCAAACCTATTTGCATACATTGGGCAACTTGACACTCACTGGATATAACTCTGAATATAGCGATCGCCTATTTTCGGAAAAACGCGATATGGAGAAAGGATTTAAAGAGAGTCCGCTTAATCTAAATCAAGGCTTGAATCAGGTTGAAGAATGGAATGAAGATGCTATTTGTAACCGTGCCGAACGTCTATCTAGCTTTGCTTTAGAGGTTTGGGTTTATCCTAAACTAAAGGCTAGTGTGATTGATTCTTATAAATCCAAACCTGAAATATTGGGATATAGCATTAACGATCATCCTTATCTTTTATCGAAAAAGAATCGCGAACTTTTTGAAGCTTTTCGGAAAGAAGTTCTGGCTCTTGATCCATGTGTTACAGAAGAATTTTTCAAGTTGTATGTTGCTTACAAAGCAGAAACGAATTTTGTGGATATTGTGCCGCAAGCTAATCGTCTAAGACTTTCTCTGAATATGTCATTTAACGAAATCAACGATCCTCAAGGTATTTGCAAAGATGTTACAAAATTGGGGCGATGGGGTAATGGTGATGTAGAAATTGGTCTATCTTCGCTTAGTCAACTGCCTTATGTTATAGGGCTAGTGAGACAATCACTAGAAAAGCAAATGGGGAATGAGGAATAACACCAATGTCATATAGTGAATTTAAGACGATCGCCCAAGTACAGGAAAGATTTGGCTTGACGGTTAAGGAATCGGAAAATTTATTTGTAGATATTCAACCCTTAACGATTAGCGATTATCTGCAACAAACTCTAAAGCGAAATTTGTCGATCGCCAATGCAATTAACACTGAAAAAGCGAGATCGGAATTGCTTATTGCTCCAATCCTGTTAGAAATTCGGCAAATATTTAATCAAAAGGTGGGTTTCTTCTCTGGGACAGAATTTAATGTTGACGTAGAAGCTGGCTTAAATGGATTTTGTGACTTTCTGTTGACTGCTTCTAGTGAAATCTATGAAATTTCCTGTCCTGTAATTACCCTTGTCGAAGCGAAAAACGAAAATATTAAAGGTGGCTTAGGTCAATGTATTGCGGAAATGGTCGCGGCTCAGCGCTTTAATGCCAGAAGTGATAATAGTCTTCCTATTTATGGTGTTGTGACAACAGGAATGATTTGGAAATTTTTGCGTCTTGAAGAGAAAACACTTTGGATTGATCAAGAAGATTATTTCATCAAGGAAATTGGTAAATTACTCGGTATTCTATCTAGTCCTTTCAATACGTATTTTTCATGAGCGATCACCATTTTCTAAGGCAATATCTCAAAATAATCACAATGCCTTGGACGCATAATCGAAAAATCACGACGATCCAAAGTTAAAACACGAGTGATTCTTAATCTCTCAGCGATCGCCACAATTACAGCATCGACAAAATCAAGTTGACTATCACCATACTGCTCCAAAATTTGATTAACCCGTTCCAAATCTTTTGCTGTCATCGATTCTATTTGAACCCCACTAACAACCAAATTAGCAATAAATTTCCGCATCGCCTGATGTCCTAACCTTGAAGCAATTAAATAACAAACTTCAGGCAAAACAACACTAGGAAGCAGTAATGGCTCCTTGATACTCTGCACCACCGCCAGAACGCGATCGTGATTACGATCTGTTAAATCCGTTAAAGCAAATAGAAAGCTAGTATCAAGTACAACAGTCATACTTGTTCATCTGGATGAAGACTCCAACCACGAATCGGATTTACTTCACTCGCTAAAATCTCTTCATCTCTCTCCGAAATATCTTTTTCAGTGGAAGCACCTAAACCCGCAATTGACAGTAAAAAACTGTTGTGGGGTGGCTCTGCTTTTGTTTCAATAGACTTGTAGCGAAGATAGCCGATAAAACTAGCAAGCTCAGAGAAAGTACTCTCTGGCAAGTTATCAATTATCTCAATAATCTGTTGCCGCGTTGGAGTTAGGGTATTCATAAGCAAATATTAAAAAGATCCTGATCACATTTTCATTTTAGCTGCAACCTAACTCGATCGCAATTCTAATCCCAACACCTGAGTATGTTCGCCCCGCGCTTGAGTTACGCCGATAGTGCGTTCTGAAGCCTCGATCATTGGGCGGCGGAGACTGACGACGATGAATTGGGCGAGATTAGCTTGTTTGCGAACCATTTTTGAGAGACGTTCCACATTCGAGCCATCAAGGAACATATCGACTTCATCGAAGGCGTAGAAGGGTGAAGGGCGATAGCGTTGGAGAGCGAAGATAAAACTGAGGGCAGTGAGAGATTTTTCGCCTCCAGACATGGATGAGAGATTCTGGACTTGTTTCCCTTTGGGATGGGCAACTAGAGTCAAACCGCCACTTAGAGGCGCATTGGGATTCTCTAATTGTAAATAGCCATCACCATCGGAGAGTTCGGTAAAGATTTCTTTGAAATGTCCATTCACAGCATCAAAGGCTTGCATAAAGGCGCGTTGACGTAGAGTCGTAAAATTCTCAATTCTAATTAATAGTTCCGTGCGTTCTTGATTGAGGGTTTCCAGACGGCTACTGAGTTCGTCGAGTCGTTGTGATGTTGCCTCGTACTCAGCGATCGCCATCATGTTGACAGGTTCCATCGACTGAATGCGCTTGAGTAGGCGGCGTTGCTCTAGTTGTAACTGTTCCAATGTCATGCTTTCGGGAACTTCAGGAACAATATCGGGAAGTTCGATTTGATTGAGTTGTTCGGTGAGTTGAGCGATTTGCTGTTCGAGTTCGGTTTGACGTTCGCGATTTTTTTGTAACTGCCATTCTTGCTGTTGTTGCTGTTGCTGTTGCGTTCGCAGCGATCGCTCGGCAGCGTCACGTTCTTGTTTTGCCGCGCCGATAGTTTGTTCGAGAACTTCCAGACGTGATTGATAGGAGGCAATCGCCGCTTCCGTTTGTTTGATTTGATGCTGAATTTGCGATGTGCTGTTGATTAATTCCGCTTGAGTGCCGCGAAGTTCTTGGAGACGAGTTTGGCGCTGCGCCATTTTTTCCAAGGCGAGTTTGTGTTGATTTTCTAATTCACCCAATTGCTGTTTGGCAGTCCGCAATTCGATTTCAGCAGTATTTAATAGAGCTTCTTGACCTTGCAAAGCATCCTGAGCTTGCAGCCAACGGGTATGCGTGCCTGATTTTTCTAGTTCGGTTAGTTCGGCACGTTTGACATAGAGTTTTGCTTCGAGTTCGGCAATATTGCCATCTAGAGTACTCAGTTGCGATCGCCCAATTTCAATAGCGGCGCGAGTTTGTTGAATTTGATCTTGCAAACGGGAGCGATCGCGGCTGTTGCGTTCGATTTGTTCGTAGATGCGATCGCGTTGGAGTTGAGATTCTCGATGGGTAGTTCTCGCGGATTGCAATTGCTCTTCAAACTTGGCAATACCTGTCAGCGCTCCACGCAAGCGTTGATTCAATCGCGCCAACATTTGATCGATTTCTAACAAGCGATCGCGTAATTGTTTAGTTTCTGAAGATTCCGCAGGTTTAGCATTGCCGAAATGGAGACTGGTATGTAATGGAGCGCTACCGCCTGTCATTGCCCCTGAAGTTTCCAGAATCTCCCCTTCCAGTGTGACCATCCGATATTTACCGATATGGAATCGCGCTTGATTGAGATTCTCAAATACAAGGGTATTCCCAAAGACAAAGGAAAATACATCTTGATATTGGGCTTGATAGGTGACGAGGTTGAACGCATAGTTGATCGCTCCTAACTTTTGGGCTTCGATACTGGAAGGGAAACGAGCCGATTGTAATTTATTCAACGGTAAAAAGGTGGCGCGTCCTGCTCTTTCGCGTTTGAGTAAAGCGATCGCCTCCGATGCAACTTCATCGCTCTCGACTATGAGATTTCCCAAACGTCCGCCAGCACAAATTTCGAGAGCTAATTGATAGCGCGGTTCCACTAGTCCTAATTGGGCAACTAGTCCATAAACCCCTGACATATCCGCTTCGATAATTACCTGTGAGGCTTTAGTCCCTTGAACTTCGCGGCTAGCCTGTACTTGCGCTTCCAGTTTGTCCAATTGGCGTGATTTGACCCGTTGCTCTTGGTTGAGGCGATCGACAGTTTCATTCTGAAGTTGTACTTCTAATTGTGCTTCGGCAAGATTTTTGGCTAGGGTTTGCACCAAAGCTTCAGCACCACTGACCTCTGCTTCTTGCAACCGCAAGGCATCTTCCATTGACTGATTAGACAACATATCAACGGCATAGCGTCCTTCACCCGCCAGAATTTCTTTGAGTTCCTTTTCTTGCGCTTCTAATTGGATTGATCGCTGATTGAGGACTTCCTTAATTCTGGTCTGCTCTTGCTTTTGCGGATCGAGTTCTGCTTGAGCGCTATCAACATCTTGACGTAACTGGGTTTGCTGACGTACCCATTCTGAAGATGCTGAAGCG
Organism: Pseudanabaena sp. OTE_70b_metabat_355; assembly: GCA_031377675.1. GTDB lineage: Bacteria > Cyanobacteriota > Cyanobacteriia > Pseudanabaenales > Pseudanabaenaceae > Pseudanabaena. The sequence continues at coordinate 12,488 of JANMFC010000464.1, forward strand.
ATCGCTTGGACTTCCTTGCGATATTGCGAAACAATCGACGACTGTTGGTCACGAGCTTTTTCCGCAGTAGTTCCTGCTTCTTCTTTAAACTGCTTTTGCGATTCTAGTTGTTCCGATTCGCGCAAGAGTTGATCAATTTCCTCTTGAGTGCTGACAATATGATTTTGATTATTTTGATAAGAACTAGTCAGGGACTGCTGCTGACGTTGTAAACCACGCAATTCGGCTTGCTGTCCAGACAAGTTACTCGAAACCGAGAGATATTCCTCTTCGCCGAGAGTATGCACGCGATCGCTCAGTTCATTAAGCTGAACCGTACCAGTCTCGATTACCTGTGAGAGTTCTGTTAAAGACTTCTCAATATTTTCGCATTGTTGGCGATTATTAACTAATTCAACATTACGCAGGGATTGCTGATAAGTAAGATCCCTCTTTTGCAGCACCGCCTCCGATGCTTCCATGCGCTCATATTCCAACCGCAGCGCTTTATATTTCTCCGCCTTAACGCGATCGCCCTTTAGTTTTTCCTTATTCGCAATCAATTCCTGCTCAACAATCCGAAATCGCTCTTCTTGCGCCTTCACATCATCTAATTTATCTTTAGCGGTGGCAATTTTGCGATCGAACTCTCCCACACCTGCCAATTCATCAATAATTTCCCGCCGCTCTCGCGAATTCATGGAGATGATGCCCGTAACATCCCCTTGCAATACGACGTTATAACCTTCTGGATAAATACGGAACTTGGCTAGTTGTTCATGCAGTTCGCTCAAATTACAGGGCGTTCCATTAATGTAATAAGTAGATGTATAAGTCCCCTGTGTAGTCACACGCAACTTTCGCATCACCGTCCATTCGCCAATGGTCTGCCCTTCAGCCGTGGGAATTTCTACGCCTTCACTTTGCAGAGCCGCCATTTCCGCTTCTTCAAGGGCAAAGGTCACAATCACGATCGCCTCGACCATCCGCCCCTTTTTGCTATGGGCTTGGTTAACCAAATCTGGTAAGCGATCGGCTCGCATCCCCTTGGAGCCTGCTAGCCCCAGCGCAAACAACAACGCATCGAGAATATTCGACTTACCCGAACCATTAGGTCCCGAAACCACGGTAAATCCCGTCATTAATGGGATTGACACGGTGGATCCAAAGGATTTAAATCTGGTTAGTTCGACATTTTTAATGTACATATTCGATATACGCAGTAATATACGCAGTGGCGATCGGGGGGAAACCTAATCAAGAAAATAGCTACGCTACTTTTTTGATTGCTCTAGAATGTCAATTTTTGACAGCACGAAAGTGCAAATACGTTATCACATCTTGTCAAAAATGACACAGGTATACTCAAGCAAATTAGGAATGAAAATTTATTAAAACCCAAAATTATTGAGGCTGGCTTCGCCCACCCCCACAATTTTGGGTTTAATTGCATATTTAAAGATTAGACGGTGCGGCGCGAAGCGCCGCATCGTCTAATCTTTGGAAGGGAGTAAGTTGTTAAGGAATAAAGGGAATAAATTGTCGGAGTAGTTTTCGTAATCTCAATAACTCCACAACTTCACGGACTTTGGGTGAGACGAAATTCTCTGGGGGGATATGATCGAGCGATCGCAGTTGGTCCATTAGTTCCACATATTCAGTGGCGGTTAATAATTTGCCATCAATTGGCGATCGCGCATCGGTATAGATTTCTGTGCGTAAAACTTCTTCAGGAATGTCTTCGTCTGGCGCTAAGTTTTTATTTGGCTCGGCAAATATCGCGCTGGGCGCTAAAGGGAAACAGAAAAATATAGCGATCACCCAAGAAGCGGTAGGTCGCGCAAAGCGCCGCCCACTGATTCTATTTGCGCGAACTTTAACGCCCCAATCGATTCGGCACATCATCACAGCCTCCAGATATAGTTTTGCGACATTTTTTACCGCCCCATGCACATAGATATTGTCGAGTTTCTTCGGACATATCGATCGCTTTGCTAAAGTCTGCATCCTCAACTACTGCGCCCGTATATTCACCCGTCTCGAAATTAGGAAGATGATTGCGATCGCGAGGTGAGGCAGTTTCTAGCTTGCCATAAAATAGTTTGACACGACTGAGATCCGTACCGCGTAAGTTTGCCTTAACTAAGATCGCTCCACCAAAGTTAGCTCCCGTGAGATCGCAGTTTTGAAAGTTGGATTTAATTAAATTTGCGCCACTCAGATCGGCATTTCGCAAATCCGTATTACAAATATCCCGCCCTGCTAACATCATCCCCAAATTGACTACGCGCACCCCATTAGCCAAATCAACCACATAGCCGCCAGTCCCATCCAGAATCGGGCGACCTAGCAATCCGTCCCGTTTCAACGGTGTCAAAAGATTAGCGCTCGATAAAAAACGAATAATTTTAGAGCGTCCCTCGGCATCACAACCACCAAGCAATGCGGCGGTTCGGGCTTGAGCGATCGCCCTTTCTAGTGGCCAGTCTTCTAACTGCCCCTGTGGATCGAGTACGAGGTCAGAAATCCCTTGAAAATAAGAATCGATGGTTTGCTGTTGGGTAATTACATTTTGCTGCCCTGTCAAACTTTCAGAAATTTGATTTTGTCGCCATGCTACCCATACCGCTAAAACCGCAATTAAAATCTGTCCCACTGCCCCTAGAGCTTCCCATTTGAGGCTATCAAACCATTTCGCAAAAGCAAAATCAAATTGGGTAACGTGAGCCGCCATCAATATCGCCACTCCTGCAAAAACTGAAGATAGGGTAATATCCCACCACTTGCCCAATGGCGACTTGGCGATCGCGCCCACAAATGGTGGCAGCAAAATCGGCATAACAATCGCAAAGATTACGCCAATACTGATATAGACCAGTTCATCGCGTTCTAAATACATGGCGAAGATCGCTACGATTGAGGCGATCGCGGCGATGCTCAAAAAAAATGCTTTGAGTCGATAATTTGGTAAAGCCAAATAAACCTCCAATTAGTGAATTATCAATGCACTGACTAAGCCGCAACTAATTTATCTTGAGGCTGAGGAATAGATCTTCCTAATTCTTTGGCTGTTTGAATCCATTCTTCCATAACGATTTCGACATTACTGAGAGCTTCAAAATAAGTTTCGCCATCAGCCATACATCCTGCGAGTTCGGGAACTTCAGCAATAAAGGCTGTATCTTCTTTACTCCAATATATGACCACTTTATAATGCATCATCAGGTTGATCTCCTAAATTGTATTTCAGTATAAGTCCACGAATTTGTTTGACTTGATAAGCTTTTGCCTGTGAACCTTTCGGTTGGATATTTATGATTTCATCAATTCCATCTTGTGTAAATATATGGTGACTACCTCTAACTCGCTGCTCAAATCCTAAGTTTATCAATAGCTGACAAAGTTGATCGAACAGAATATTGTTGTCGGAAAAACCTCTTAAGATTTTAACTAGTAATTTTGTCGTTCTGCTCATTTTATTTTATAACGAAATTTTAATATAATAAGTCATAACAAAATTCTTAATTCTACGCAAGATGCGATCAATCCCAAGCCCCGATATTATCGCTCCACATCAAAAAGTGCGTGTCATCGCTCCTAGTGGCGCATTACGAGAACAGGAACGCTTTGATCAAGGTGTCAAAATATGGCGCGATCGCGGTTATGAATTGATAATACCTGATGATCTTAGTCAACCTTGGGGCTATCTCGCAGGAACTGATGAGCAGCGCTGTCAACAATTAATCGAAGCTTGGAATGATCCTGACTCAGTAGCGATCGCCTGTGCGCGGGGCGGATATGGCTCCATGCGCCTATTGGAAAAACTGGATTGGTCACAACTGAGCGATCGCCCCAAATGGCTAATTGGCTTCTCCGATATCACGGCTTTACTGTGGGGATTTGCCAAATATAAAAATATTGGTGGTTTACACGCGCCTGTACTTACCACATTAAGTTCAGAACCAGAGCGATCGCAACAGCAGTTATTTGACTGGTTAGAAGGGAAGATTAATCAGATTAGTTTATCTGGTGAAGGATGGGGAAATGGAAAAGCGACAGGTATTCTCTTACCCGCGAATTTGACCCTTGCCACGCACATTATCGGTACTTCCATTTGTCCCGATCTGGAAAATGTGATTTTAGCGATCGAAGATGTAGCCGAACCACCCTACAAAGTTGATCGGATGCTAACCCATTGGCGTTGGTCTGGACATTTACAAAAAATTAAAGGGATTGCGATCGGGCGATTCAGTCAATCGGAAGTATCAACGCCCAGTTTCACCATGACCGAAGTATGGCGCGATCGTTTATCGGATTTGGGGATTCCCATTGTTATGAATTTGCCCTTTGGACATGATGGTGAGAATGCGCCCTTACCTGTTGGTTGCATCGCCGAACTTGATGCTGTAAAGGGAATTCTAAGTTACAGCAAAGTATAATTGATCCAGCTTATAGAGGGTTGTGCAAAGCTTCTCCATCAACCCCGATCGCCTTCTGGCAAAACGACCTCCAACTTGGGCGCGTGACCCCAGAAAGCCTCTAAGTCGTAATATTCACGCTCTTGAGCCATCATCGCATGGACAATCAAATCGCCGTAATCTAGCAATACCCATGTCCCATCTTGTTCACCCGCAATATTTCTGGGTTTGCGATCAAACTCGATCTCGATCGCCTCTTCCGCACTACTAGCGATCGCCCTTACTTGCGCCTTAGAAAATCCCGTAGCAATTACAAAATACTCCGCCAAAGTCGAGACTTCACCGATCGCTAATAAAACGATATTTTCTCCCTTGCGATCATCCGCCGCGATCGCGGCGGCTTGAGCCATTTGATAGCTTTGAGTATTTGCTCTGTCAATGAGATTGAGATCTGTGGGGGATGCGATATCGGTTGCGATGGTCATAGTTGGCGGGTGTACTCTTGATAAATGATGTAAGCACATATTCATTGTAACTCGAAGCTTGCGAACCTGAGGTGATCACTTCAGCCTATAACTTTTTTTGTAATAAAAAGCGGCGGGGGCGACCCAACAGCCAATAACTGACATTACCTTCATGGCTATGCAGTCGATAGCCAAGGCGATCATACAGCCCCCGCGCTGGCTGATTGTCCTCCAGTACATGCATATACAGCCGCGAAAATCCCCACTGCTGGACAATTTTTTCGGCGGCAATTAGCAATTGTTTCGCCACGCCGCGCCGCCGCCATTGCGGATGTACCGCCAGATTAAAAATATAGGGATATTGCTGCGTTTCTCGAATTAGCCAAAATTCGGGATGGGATTGGGTCGGCACATAACGCATACAAATTTCTAGAGAGGCGATCGCTTGAAATTGATTAGTCTTATGGGTCGCAACAATACAAGTATAAAAAGCTGTTTTTTCATCAAAGCGACTACCGAGATCGAGAATGATGCCGTAGCGCAACAGAGGATAGACCCAATCGATAAAGCTGCGTTGCCAAAAGTTAACCATGCGATCGCCGCGATCGTCCCGATGATCGCCCCCATGATCATCTCCATGATTGTCCCCATGATCATAGTTACGATAAAAACTCTCAGTCAAGATGTCAGCAACATGACCAACATCTCGCGAATGGGCGGGACGAATTGTAAAGGCAGAGGATAGGCTTGGCACATTCAGCGCTAACAGCTTAGCGATAGTGGTATACGAATCAGAATAAACTTTTTGGAAGGATCGCAAAGCAATCCTTCCAAAAAGTTTATTCTAGTTTGGGCTTGAGCGCAAAGCGCTATAGTACATTGGTTTAATTAGTTTCGTAAGCGATCGCCAATGCAGCCCCCTGATCAATCCAGCCAAATATCTAGCCAAGCATCTAGCAAATTCCGCCCCCGCAAGCAATTTGGGCAACATTGGCTACGCAGTGATGCGGTTTTAAATAAGATTTTGCGGGCGGGAAAATTGCAATCAAGCGATCGCATTTTAGAAATTGGACCAGGAACAGGTAATCTCACCCGTTTAATTCTGCCCTTTGTCGAGTCACTCACGGCTGTAGAAATTGATCGCGATCTTTGCGAAAAACTTCGTAAAACCATGCATCAGCCAAATTTCCATCTGATCGAAGGCAGTATTCTCGATATTCCTCTTCCTGAGCAAACCAACAAGGTGATTGCGAATATTCCCTACAATATCACAGGTGAAATCCTCAAACGGCTATTGGGAACTTTGGCGGAACCGATTCAACAATTTGAACAGATTGTGCTGTTAGTCCAAAAAGAAATCGGCGATCGCCTCGCCGCTAAAGCTGGTCACAAAGCCTACAATGCTCTCAGTGTCAAAATCCAATACCTAGCTGATTGTCAATTTATCTGCGATGTCCCCGCCGCCGCTTTCTATCCACCACCCAAGGTGAATTCGGCAGTAATCCGCATCATTCCCCGTCCACCGATCACTCCTGCTAGCGATCCCAAGTTCTTAGATCGATTACTGACTATGGGCTTTGCCACTAAACGGAAGATGCTCCGCAATAATCTAATTTCAGAAATTGATCGCGATCGCTTAGTTCTGATTTTGGAATCAATGGGAATTAATGGACAAGTTCGCGCTGAAGATCTTGATGTTGCTCAATGGGTAGCCCTAAGTGAAGCCGTGCTTGCGACTAAGTTCTCTTTGTCATAGATGACGTGTATAATTTAAGAGATTGAAATAAGTTTTTTAAAAAGGATGATTACGAGGGTTGTTAAAATGCCAAAAGTTACACAAATGACGCTGAGCTTACCTACGGATTTAATTAATGCTACTGAAAGGTTAATTAAGTCTGGACTCGTTAAAACTATTGATGATTTTGTTACTTTGGCTTTACATCACGAGCTTTTGAAGATGCAGCGATTATCGGAAAATAGTCAAGATTCGCTAGAAAATAGTGAGGCTTTCGATGATCCGATTTGGGGATTAGGAGAGAATCCTATTCAATCTGGTTTAAGTGATGCTTCTGAGAATATTGATAAATATCTATACGGTACTTTAGTCTAGAATTTCAAAGGAGTTAAAGTTACATCTTTAGATAGAAATACATAGTTACTTTTGATGAATTATTTGTTTTTGGATACAAGTTATATCGTGGCTTTGGAGTTGTCTGACGATCAAAATCATCTGATGACTTTAGAGCATTGGCGAGGTTTGGATAAGGGAAGTTTGTGTTTGGTTACAAGCTCTTATGTTTTCGATGAGGTGGTAACTTTTTTAAGTAGTCGTGGGTTTCGCAGCAAGGCTAATGAGGTGGGCAAGCGTCTGCTTGTCCTGCTTCGTAGGAAGTGAGTACATCATGACCGTAATCGCGCAGGATTTGCACAATGTCGATCGCAAAGTTTTCGTTGGAATAAAATCTAGCCAATGATTGCTTCCTCTTGCTCGTATTGATGAGAGGCGATCGCGCGATCGATTTCTTCTTGATGTGTAGTGTAATAGAATCGGGCGTTGCTCAAGTCATCTGTTGTCAATGATGGGAAGTTGCGTAAAAGCTCTGGGGTATCGGCTCCTTGTTGTTGGAATGAGATGATTGACCAAACGGGGATGCGGGTATTGCGGATTCTGGCATGACCTCCACATACGCCGATAGTTTTCTGGATTGCGCGAGATTTTAGTTTTTCTTGCAATAGGGCATATTCATCTGCTGCAAGGGATTCGATTACTTGGGCTAAGGATTCTACTAATTTTGTATTCATAGTTTGAAATCTATGCTCTTAGATTAATCTCATGTGTTAGTTTAGCTGATGATCGCCTTTTGTCATTATCAAGCGCGATCAAGAAATTTCCACTAATTTGCCTTCAATAAATTTATGTAAAATGCTGGAGACAAATGATGGATATGGAATCCCTTCTGCTAATGCACGTTTTTGTAGCGATCGCAGGTCTTTCTCAGAAACAGAGATGTTGATTGTATTTTTTTGAGCAAAGGTTTCGGATGCAATTTGTTTATGTTGCGCTAATTCTTCTTGCCAGTTTGCTGTTCGAGTTAGGCGATCGCTTTCAAATGCTTCTAAAATTTCTTGTTCTTCGGGGTCAAAGTTAATCATTGGTTTCTCCTAGATATTTTTTGGTAGCTTTGCGACTGGGGATAATTGTTTTTAAGAAGATTCCTTCTTCGATTTCAACGAAAGGGACTAAATAAACATATCCTTCAACGACAACGGCAGATATTTTTTGATTGGGATAGCGCTCTTGATTGGGATGGTCAAAAATTTCAATTTCATCGCCAGATTGAATATGAAATACGATTTCCTCAAAGCTAATACCACGCTCTTGTTGAAGTAGTTTATTTTTGTCTGGATTCCAAGAGTAAAATTTCATTTTTGTAAGTTACAACAGGCTATGCGATCGCCTTGAGCGTTGGTGATGTATTATTCTTGGAGTTGCAGCATAGGTTTAAGTGCCGATGAACTATCTATGAGTTGCCATTATTATAAGCTTTACTCCTTTAGGGGCGATCGCCTTTTGTCACATGAAAGCGCGATCGCTAACAGAGCCTTGTAGACAAAAATAATCGCCTCAAACATCAAAAGTTGATTAAGGCAGAAACAGGCGGTTATTCATCTCACGGAAATTCCATCAAACAACATAGAGTTTAAAATGGTATATCATCGAATTCTACTTTTATTCCCTGAGATTTCCAAAGAGATAAGGCTTTCATATTATCAGTATAGATTGTAAGGCTAGTTAAATTTTTTAGAGATAGAGCATCTTTTACTTTCGTGTCGTTCAAATACAAACTATTTAGCTGAGTCAGATCTCTCAAGGGAGATAAGTCCGTTACTTGCGTGTTGCTCAAATCCAAACGATTTAGGTGAGTGAGACCACTCAAGGGAGATAAGTCCGTTATTTGCGTGTTGTCCAAATTCAAAATATTTAGGTGAGTGAGACCACTCAAGGGAGATAAGTCCGTTATTTGCGTGTTGTCCAAATTCAAAATATTTAGCTGAGTGAGACCACTCAAAGGCGATAAGTCCGTTACTTGCGTGTTGCTCAAATTCAAAATATTTAGCTGAGTGAGACCACTCAAAGGCGATAAGTCCGTTACTTGCGTGTTGCTCAAATGAAAAACCTTTAGCTGAGTAAGATTTCTCAAGGGAAATAAGTCCGTTGCTTGCGTGTTGCTCAATTTCAAAACAATTAGCTGAGTGAGACCACTCAAAGCAGATAAGTCCGTTATTTGCGTGTTGCTCAAATGCAAATTATTTAGCTGAGTGAGACCACTCAAAGCAGATAAGTCCGTTATTTTCGTGTTGCTCAAATACAAACCATTTAGCTGAGTGAGACCACTCAAAGCAGATAAGTCCGTTATTTTCGTGTTGTACAAGCCCAAACCATTTAGCTGAGTGAGACCACTCAAAGGAGATAAATCAATTACTTGAGTACTGGTTAAATTCAAACTATTTAGCTGAGTGAGAACACTCAAGGGAGATAAATCTGTTATTTGTGTGTTGTTCAAATCCAAACTATTTAGCTGAGTGAGAACTTGAGAAATATAGCTACTTTTATCAAAAATATTCCATCCATATCCAATTAATTTCCCTACTAAAAAATTCTCATCGACTTCCTGAAATCGAGCTTTGGCATAATCTACTAACATCAACATTGCTGCACTATTACCAATCTGAATCAAAACACTAATACATCGACAAGCTTCTTCAGCCGAATAATGAGATTCATATTTGAGTAGAGGGATAATCTCATTACCCACCGCCGCAAACATTGGTATTTCGTCATCATCTTTAGGAGGCAGTAGCGCTTTCGCACAGGTTAAAACCTTTTCGCGTATTGCTGGATCAACAGTTGTAGCAGTTTCTAGACAGGCAACAGCCAATAAATGCAAATATTGCTGTTTGTCAGGTTCGCTATTGCCGCAATTAATCAATGTCTCTAATAAAATCCCCCGTTCTTTGGGACGTGCCAAACCCGCAGTCAAAATAATCGTCTCTCGCCATTGGTCATCTGTAGCACGCCCCAATAGTTCCTCTAAACTTTCATCCGCTAAAGCCTCCTTCCCTGCTAAATATTCCTGAAAAGTACGATGGGCAAAATCAATTTGATTAACCGATGGCTCACGTAATAGACCAGAGCGATCTACAAACAGATCGCGGATCTGCTTACCTGTAATATCTTTGGATAACTTTGTCTTACTCAATTCACTCTGAAAATGGCGATCCACACGATCCGCTTCTAAAGTCGAGAGATTTAGCCGCATTAACTTCAAAGCAAGCCCCTGAAGCAACTCAATTTTTTCCTCTTCATCTAATCCTAGTGGATAGGTATCATCTAAAGGGATTCTGCGACCGCGATCGCGCCGATTGAGCAACATATCAATACAATCGCGATAAAGTACAAGCCTTGCATTTGGTAAATTTTCTTGGCGATCGCGATGCAAAGCGCAAATCATTGCACAGAGCAAAGGAGTCGCCGCCAGTCTTCGCAATTCAGGACGCTGGCGCAACTGAGTTTTTAAATTTGTTGCGAGTTGAGTCAGATCTTCATCACGATGAGGAGACAAAGCCTCGTGCCACCGCTTCACAAATTCCTCAATATTAGCGATACTCATTGGTTCTAATGTCCAAGTAGCAAAGCCATTCAACCTAACCCACTCTTCCCATTCCTCCCATTCAACACCCTGAATATTTTTTAACCCCGAAGGACGGGATGTAACGATAAAAGTTGCTTCCTGAAAATCGCTGACTAAATCTTTCAGCGCCTCAAAAAAATATTGTCTCTGTAGTCGAGGCAACTCATCTACACCATCAATCAAAACTAGAGCCTGTCCGCGCTTGAGATATTGATGCACCCAGTTTTTAGGCATCTGATCCGCAAAATTCTTAGCAATAAATTTAGTGAACTCTTCTGGTGTAGGAAATTCAAGTTTAGCAACCTCCCCTGAAACAGAGACTTTCTCATCTACCAAGTCCCGTAAGCGAATAAAGAAAGGAATTTTACAATTCCAATGATGCAAGTTTTCAGGAAAAGTCTGAGTTGCTGCCCGTACCGCAATCCATTGTAACAGCGTACTTTTCCCCGCCCCCGCACTACCACGAATCACCAACCTCCGACAATTATAAATAGCCTCATCAACCCTTCTCGACCGATTTCCTAACTCATGCTCAAGGCGATCATCTTCCATCAGCATTAAAGGCGATTTTTCATCTTCATCCTCATCATGAGGACAATTAGCCGACAGATTGATATAAGCCATACTCAGGCTTTGCTGTCTGGATAAACTATCGATTTTATCTAATCCAAACACCTCTAATTTATCCAATTTCTCCTGAACCTTCCGCCGATAATTTTTGGCAAACTCATCCGCCGCCTGATTTGCCAATTCGCGAGCGATCGCCAATTGCTTCAACACCTCATCGAGTCGCTGTAAAGTCATCGCCGCCGCACTTAAAGCAAAGCCTTCCATCTGTGCAGCCGAAGCAATCAATCTATGACTTGCTAAACCAACTACCTGCTGATACAAAGACTTTTCACTATCAGAAAATCCAATTAACACCTCTGGATAAACTTTCAGTAAATAATCTTTAAGCCGCTCCTCATCAAAATTAATCTCCGCCAAAGTATCCGAAGACAATCTTGCTTTAATCAAAGTTTCCGCCACCGAAATCACAATGGCATTCTTAGTCTCTCCCTGTAGACTCCTAGCTTCATGCTCAAACAAAGGCTTGATATCACTTGCAAGCTGTTTTGCAATTTGATCAATATTTTTCGATAAAGCTTTTTTCGCTTCTACAGAACTCACAATACCTTCACTTGTATTGTCTATTACCTCTTCCAATACCGCATTCAGTAGTTTAGTTGGAATACCAAATGCCTCCAATAGAGTTTTAGCGATCGCAGGAGCAAAAATCTTCAAAGCCATTAGAGATAAAGACATGAGCTAACACTTAGGTAAGTATGATTGAGTCAGTATCAACATAATATCACCTGATTTTTGCTCAACCCATTATTTTGCAAATAACTGAAACTTTCTACCAACACTTAGCGATCGCGGCTGGAGCAACATAGCGATCGCCCTAATACTTATTCCCAGAATGCAGAAACACTATGAACGAAGCCGATCGCATCTCACCACAGATTAATCCAGATATCCAAGAAACAGCACAAAAACTCTTTAGCGAAATTAGTAATCTTATTGATTCCGCCAAACAACGCGCTGCCATTGCTCTTATTAGAAATGCCGAACTTGTACACAAACCTGAAGACCCTATTCGGCATCATTTAGAACAACTGCGTCAAGAGCAGCAAATATCAACCGATTTACTGCTAAAAGATCCCTACATCCTCGACTTTTTAGATATAAGCGATCGCTACCTCGAAAAAGACCTTGAAGATGCCATTTTGCGGGATATCGAGAAATTTTTATTAGAACTTGGCGCGGGATTCACCTTTATCGCAAGACAAAAACGCATCCAAATCGATAACGATGACTTTTATATTGACCTGCTGTTCTATAACCGCAAACTCAAACGCCTAGTTGCGATCGACCTCAAACTCGGCAACTTTCGCCACGAATACAAAAGTCAAATGGAACTTTATTTGCGTTGGCTTGCCAAATATGACCAAGAGAGCGATGAACTTTCACCATTGGGAATCATTTTATGTGCAGGTAAAAAACAAGAACAGATTGAATTGCTCGAACTAGACAAAAGCGGTATCCATGTCGCGGAATATCTCACCGTATTACCACCCAAAGAACTACTTCAAGCAAAACTTCAGCAAGCGATCGCCTCAGCACGTCGGCGATTACCTTCGTTAGAAGAAGACTGACAAAATATTGAGCGATCGCCACCACTACCTAATCGGGAATCTTATCCATCTTCGCAAACCCAACTACTTGCATTTTACCTTCCGTAAATTCAAGTTTGAGAACTCGAGCCGTGATTCCTCTATTTTCTAATTGACGCAGATTCAATACCTTGTTTAAACCTTGAGTAAAAGCTTTGGCAATCCTGTCGGGTACAGGTGTCCCCTCTAACTCAATAATCGGATTGAGGATTTCTAATTTTGTACCACCAATGGTTTTTAGTTCGGCATTGATCGAGACATTCAATTTAGTCGGCTTAGGCTTAACGGATGTCGGTTGCGATTGCAACGTGGCGGCTAAGCGAATGCGATCGCCTTCTAAAAAAGTCACCTCTGGATTGACCAAATCCAGAATTTCACTATTCTTGCCCGAACCAGTAAGATCGATACTTAAATTTTTAAAAGAAGATTGAATTGTTGGCGATCGCAAAGCGGTATTAATATCATCTGCTCTCAGCACTACCCTCACCGCCGCCTGTAAGGGACGACGCAAAACAATTTTCCCTGACTGCAAAACCGTAGGGTCAATACTAATTGGATCAGTTTCAAGATCGATTTCATCGATGCGTAGAAAATCTAAAATATATACTCCCCGTCCTGCCACGCGAATGCGATCGACATTTCCCAACAGAATTTGATAGTTAGGTGCATTATCAACCCGCACTTCCAGCACATCCGCTCGTACAATTTGACCGCGCAAAAAGTCTGTAGCGATGCGATCAATCGCAATCCCTGGTGCGCCCGCCAAGCCTAAAACCGATGTGAGTAACCCAGCAAATAATTCCATGACGCACAGATGATGGTCTCTGTCATCATATAGCAAGTCCAAGCAAGTTAGGAGATAAAAACTATGCAAATTCGGTTGGCTATAGAAGCAGATTTATCGGCAATAGTTGATATTTATAATGCTGCTATTCCCACTCGTCTCGCTACAGCCGACCTCGAACTAGTTACAGTCGAGAGTCGTATACCTTGGTTTCGATCGCACAGCGATCGCTATCCTATCTGGGTAATTAGCGATCCGCAAAATCAGCAAATTATGGGTTGGCTAAGTCTGCAAATGTTTTATGGTCGCCCCGCCTATCACAAAACCGCCGAAGTGAGCATTTATGTCGCCCCAGATTGTCAGGGCAAAGGGATAGGTAAAAAGTTGCTAGATCAAGCGATCGCCAGTTGTCCTAAGCTAGATATCTCTAAGCTAGTCGGTTTTGTGTTTGCTCACAACACAGCTAGTTGTCGTTTATTTAAAAGTTTTGGCTTTGAGGAATGGGGATTTTTACCCGAAATTGCGGAGCTAGATGGACAAGAGCAGAGCTTGATTATTCTTGGCAAAAAACTAACCCAGAGAAAAGTTTAAAAGTGCTGCAAAGCAGCACTTTTAAACTTTTCTCTCTACTACCTATAATCCATGAAATCTATCATTGAATCTCAAAAACAAAACCCAACAATTAGAAGTATTGGCGAACAGGGATTACTGAAAATTTTTCAGCAATATTGTAGTGATGTGGTGGGAGATGACGCAGCGCCAATGGGGGCGACCTTACCAGAACATCAGATGGTCGTGACCACAGATATGTTAATTGATGGAGTGCATTTTAGCGATCGCACTACGAGCGCCGCCGATGTTGGTTGGCGAGCCGCCGCCGTAAATCTCTCAGATTTAGCCGCTATGGGTGCAAAGCCTTGGGGATTAGTGATGTCCGTGGGATTACCTCCAGACACAGAAATTTCATGGATAGAGGGCGTATATCAGGGACTTGCCGAATGTTTACGAACCTATGGGACTGAATTAGTCGGTGGTGATACGGTGAGATCGCCGATCCACACTTTTGCCGTAACCGCTTTTGGGCAAGTCCCAAAAAATCAACTCATTCAAAGACATACAGCCAGAGTCGGTGATGCAATCGTGATTACAGGATTACATGGACTCTCGAAAGCAGGTTTAGAACTTCTATTTCAACCAGAACTAAAAGAGAAGTTATTATCTCCTCTCAAAATTGGCGATCGCCTTCTCGCGAGTGCCGAATTAATCCAAGCCATCCATCAATGTCATCAGCGACCGCTTCCACGTTTTGATGCGATCGCTATTTTGCGTAAAATCCTCAAAGAGAACAATCACTTGGGCGAAATGCCGATTTCAGGAATGGATAGCAGTGATGGTTTAGCCGATGCGATCGCCCAAATTTGTCGCTGTAGTCACGTTGGCGCAAAAATATATTGGCGATCGCTGCCCATTCATAGAGCGGTCAGGACTTTGGCAGGCGATCGAGCCTTGGATTGGGTGCTATACGGTGGCGAAGACTTTGAACTAGTTTTATGTATGCCCTTTGACATAGCTGAGCAGTTTGTGTGGCAATTATCGGGTGCTGCGATTATTGGCAAGATTGTCGCGGGTAATCAAATCGATGGCATTACTGATCGAAAAGAGAAGCGATCGGATTTTCAACATTTCGGTTGAATTCGATCTCTAAGAGAAAGAGATCCCCCTCAATCCCCCTTGAGAAAGGGGGAAGAAGATTAAATTCTCCCCCCTTTCTCAAGGGGGGCTGGGGGGGATCTAAATGCTCTTGGTAATTCTTCCTGCACCGCGTAATTCCTTAAAGTACCATTGCGATACTTGATCTGATTCAGCGATCGCGCTAATCGCACTCACCGCAATTCCATTGTGTCCATGTTCTTTTCCCGAACTATGAATATATTCATTGTTGCCAACATAAATACCCACATGGGTCGCTTTTACAGGTGTACCAAAGAAAATCAGATCGCCGATCTGTAAATCATCCAAATCTATTGGCTCAGCAAAAGCTTCCTGTTGATACGCATCACGGGGAATCCAAATACCGACTGAGGCAAAAGTAGCTTGCATTAATCCCGAACAATCATAATTCGGGGCAACTGTACCACCCCAAAGATATTGATTTGGGGTTGCCATTGCTTCACGAATATATTTAATTATGTCAGGAAGGCGATCGCTAATTTTCTGAGCCGTTATCAGATTAATTAAACCAGTCGAAAAATTTGCATCATAACTTTGCCGATCGCTTAGTTCTAACTTATCTAAATCTTGGCGATCAAGTAACCCTTCATACTCATCTTCAAGTAGTTGAACTATTTCAAAATTGGTTGGACTGGCTTTGTCCGCGCCACCAATTTTGGGCTTAATTTGCAAATACCGCCCTCTTGCCATTTGCGTTGCTAAGCGATCGAGTTTGGGCGAATCATAAATATTAATATCGGCTAAACTACGGTAAATCATAATCTTTGACTTTAAGAGGGTTGACGCAAGCGCCAACTCTTTCAAACTATTAGTACGAAGTGCGGGTTGCAATATCATACTTTGCTGCTAGTATGTGTGCATTAAATTTGCAAACTAAAAAAAGTGAGCTAGCAATAACCGTGACCTTGCAGCTTCCCCCCCTACCCGAAATCCATCATCCCAAGGTTCAGTCGCTTTTTCAGAAAAGCGATCGCGAGCTGGTGTCGCTATTTCAACTGCATCCTGAAGAGGGGCAGTTCTTTGCCGCGATTTTTTGTCGATATGGACAGGTGCTATATACCCTGATCGGAACCGCCACGCGATCGCCAGTGCAATCTGACTATTTATTTGTGAAAACTTGGGAATACATCTACCACGAAATGCGAGTGCTAGATTTACGCACCACGGCTCCCCATTTATCGTTACAAAGTTGGCTGATCAATATTGCGGCGATGATGATTAACCGCGCTGAAGTTCCTCCTGTTGAAGATATTCAATATTCACTCAAAGATACACCGCCCGTATTTTGGTGCTACCTTAATCAAGCCCTAAATCAAATGGCGGGTAACTTACGTCTGATCCTATTGTTATCTCAAACTTTTCAGTGGAGTCATACGCGCATCGCCGCCTATTTACATGCTGAAGGCGAAAACATCTCAGCTAGTGATGTTAAGCAACTTCTAGTTAGCGCCTATAACGCTTTAGAATCAGCCCTTCCCGAAGATATTCGAGACATTTACCTAGCTCAACCCCCCGTTACTGTCTGAGGTAAAGATTATGCAAACATTGAGTCCCACCATCTCTCCCACTATCTCACCTACCATCACCAGAAAAGTTAACCCCAACATTAACGCCAAAGCCACTGACGCAGAGGCTTATCTTTTGCCAGCGATCGCCCATTCTTCCGTCTTGCAAACAGCTTTGTCTGGGTTAGAGTCGAGTCTCAATGATGAGCTAGATCGCTATCGTCATTGGCAAGCCAATGGGCAGACTATTTCCTACCTAAATCCGTTTCGTCCTCGCGCCATCTCTACGCAGTCAGCTTGGGCTTCGCCGATTATGTCAGAAGCGCTACTGCCACCCCTCGAACCTCCTGTTGATCATCGTGATCAGCGCATTGTTCAAATGCCTGCTCAAATGCCTATTCAAATGCCTGTGATGCCACCATTGGCAAACATATCTACAGAACTAAGGGCAAATCAGGGGCTAGAGAATTTCAGCAATTCTCATACTGGTATTGATAACGCCTTTGCTAGCACTCAAACTCTAAGTACTTATCCTAATTATGCG
The DNA here is from genome assembly GCA_031377675.1 of Pseudanabaena sp. OTE_70b_metabat_355. GTDB lineage: Bacteria > Cyanobacteriota > Cyanobacteriia > Pseudanabaenales > Pseudanabaenaceae > Pseudanabaena. The sequence continues at coordinate 29,822 of JANMFC010000464.1, forward strand.
ATCGCCAGTGATGCTCATACTGGCAATGTATCGCCTGATAATTTTTCGGCGGGGACAAACAATTCAGAACCTGATGATGATGAGATTTTGCAAAATTTTGCCAATGATTATGCAAATCATTATCAAAACTCGATCAATGAAGAGTCGCAAATCCCCATTCCTAGCGCTCCTCTGGAAAGGAATACGTTCCGCAGTTTGATGAATCCCGTGGGAATTATTTCACTTTTATTGTTACTCTGCTCTAGTGCCGCGATCGGCTATCTTTTAGTTGATCCATCGGGTGTAATGAAACTTTTTAAGACCGATAATCGACCTAAAGCCGCACAAACTGACTCAAAGAGCGAGAATCTAGGTAAGAACGAGCAGCAAAAAAACAATGATGCTTCCCTATCTTTTGTGCCTTTTGCTGGTGATAAAAGTCCCGCTAATCAAACTCTTAATAAGTTCAATAAAAATGGTAATTTGCTAAACCCTGTGATCGCTAAGAAAAATTCGCCGACAAATCCTTTAACTAATGGGTCAAGTTTGTTCGTTCCCAATAGTAATTCTTCTAGTAGTTCATTACGCACAGTCCCACCAATGAATTTTTCTAGCGCTAGTGTAGCGCCGTTACCACCTGCTCTAGCACCTGTGGAGAGTGGTTACACTGCACCAGAAAGAACTTATGAGGCTCCAGTCCCCCCATCCAGTCGATCATCTGGTAGTTCTTCGCGCCCAACAACGACTTCTAGATCAACTTACACTCAGCCTGCAAAAAACTATACTGCGGCTAGCAGTTCTCCCAATAATCCTCCTAATAATGCCTCTAGTAGTGACTACGTTGCACCGAGGAGTAATTCGGTAAAGTATGCGGCTCCTCTGTCGTCTGCGCCAGTAGTTACGCCTGAGACTACATCGCCTTCAAACAATGGCAGCTATCGTGTAGTTGTTGAAAACGGCTATGGAGCATCTGCTCAACAAATCGAGCGCGATGCTTATGTGCGTCCAAGTGATGGACAAGTACAAGTTGGCTCCTATCGCGATCCTAATGCCGCTCAACAACGAATTGAACAGTTGCGTCGTCAAGGTATTCCCGCCAAAATTGAGTAACTAAGAAAGATAGGTTGCGCTCCGCGCAACTTATCTTTCTTAGGAATGAAAATTAATTAAAACCCAAATTTGTTGGCGCGGGCCTCGCCCGCGCCA
>JANMFC010000349.1:0-6281 GCA_031377675.1 Pseudanabaena sp. OTE_70b_metabat_355
AAATTGTGAGAAGCGATCGCAGATATATAAATTCTGGTGCAGGTTTAATTAGTCCTAACCCAAAATCGAAAGAGGCGATCGCGCTGCCGAGCAAAATGCCGATCAGTGGTGCATAGAGAGCAATTCCCCGAAAATCCAGTATTCCTTTTGGACGTAAAGGCAAACAAGTATAAAAAATTAGCGCCGCTTGAAATTTTTGCCAATGGTACATTTTTTTAGTATAGAGAAGAGTTTAAAAGTGCCGCTAATTTTTTATACTTGTGTGCCATTGCGCCCTCAAGGAAAATTAGATTTTCGGGGAATTGCCCTCTATGCTCCCTTGATCGGTATTTTTATCGGTAGCGCGATCGCTTTTCTTGACTTTGGTTTAGGACTAATTAAACCCGCAGCAGAATTTATTTATCTGCGATCGCTACTCACGATTTTATTAGGACTATTAATCACAGGCGGTTTACATCTGGATGGCGCGATGGATACTGCCGATGGGCTGGCAGTCACTGATCCTACTCGTCGGCTTGAAGTGATGGCGGATAGTAATACGGGAGCATTTGGGGCGATCGCAGGAATTGTGATTTTGTTATTAAAAGTTATCGCGCTTGCGGCAATTAAAGATCACCGATTTTGGATTTTGATTAGCATTTGGGCTTGGGCAAGATGGGGACAATTACGCGCAATTATGGCTTATCCCTATCTCAGAGCGATCGGTAAGGGCAAATTTCATCAAGAGGATTTGCATCATTGGCAAGTGTGGCTAGTCGCGATTTTGTTAACGCTCGGTAATTTAGCGATCGCCTATATTTACAACTCACTTTATTTAGGAATTGGTTTAACGATAATTGGCTTTAGCTTTGCTTGGCTAATTGGTGCGTGGTTTAATCGTCAACTGGGTGGACATACTGGCGACACTTACGGGGCGATCGTGGAGTGGACTGAGGCTTTGAGTTTAGTAGCGATCGCTTACCTGTAAAATAAAAATAAATATTCTCCGCACGAAGTTATGCCTCAAACCAAAATCTACGGAAATTCTGATTTCATTCAGCAAAATCGCGAAACGCTATCGACTACAATCCATTCCTGTGTTGTGGATGCGTTGAATTATCCCCTCGAAAAAAAAATTTTAGAGATTCTTTGCATTACAACCTGAAGACTTTGAATATCCTAGCGATCGCACCGAGCAATATATTGTCATCGAAATCTTGATGTTTACAGGACGTTCAGGCGATCAGGACTTAGTAAACCTCTCGGATCAAATTCCAATTGAAGTTTGTGCATGAGATCACCAGCATTTCCTGCATATCCCCACACATTTTGATTGAATTTCAATGCATGGGGAGCTTCCAGAATCGTCAAAAATCCTCCTTGAGATTCGGCAATAAGTCTTGTTTTAGCGATCTGCTCGGCGATCGCTGTAAAATCTTGCTCAGTACTATGTTCCACTCTTAGCAGCCCTAATCCGCTACCTAAATGAATTTGGAGATAATGAGATAGATTACTAAATATCTGTTCGCATTGTTCCATCATTGACACCGCCGCCGATGGCAATACGCCCACTTTACATACAATATGATGATTAGGATCAGATTTTGGCAGATTACGCAAATCCTCTCGCCACATTAGGAACTCTAATAATTGCCAAAATTCTTGATACTCAGTGATAATTTGCACTTGCAGATTTAATTCTTCAGCAAGCTTAGTCACCCGATCGCATTGTTCGATCACACTAGCCTTGAGACTAGAAAATTGCATCGCTAAACCAATATTTTCGCCAGAATTCAAAGGGGAAATAGCCAAATGAGAAACTACCGATGCTGACAATAAATCACAAGCTGTAGGTGTAAGCACTGAAGTACTAATTCTTTGTTGGGCTTGAGCGATCGCCTCAGATGTACCTGTAATCACCACAACTTGCGTATATTCAGGCAAAGGATATAACCGAAAGGTCACGCTAGAAACAACGCCCAACGTACCGAACGAACCCGTTAATAATTTCATTAAGTCATAGCCAGCCACATTTTTGACAACGCGCCCACCCGCTTTCACAATTTCACCATCGGAGCGCACAAACTCAATCCCCAAACACATATCCCGCACACTATTATACCGATGTCGCAATGAACCTGCGCCACCTGTGGCTACAATACCGCCAATCGTTGCCCCAGATTTATAAGGCGGATCGATCGCTAAAAACTGCCCTTGTTTTGCCAAGACTGCTTGCAGATCTTGATATTTAACTCCAGCTTCAACCGTGACCGTGAGATCACCGACACAATGTTCGATTATTTGATTAAGCCGCGATGTACTAATCACAACATCAGCGCGACTCACCAAGCCACCCCAATCTAGTTTTGTCGCGTTACCACATGGCAGCACCCGCAATCGATGTTGGTGGGCTAAAGCGATCGCCCCAGATAAGTCGGCGATCGTCTGTGGATAGACCACACAAGCGGGTGAAAGGCTATCAGGACTGAGACTATTTGCTATTCGTCCTTGCAAATGGGAATCGATGCGATCAAAAGCGATCGCACTATCAACGCCCAATCGGTCAGTGAATAATGAAACAAGTTGATGATCAGGAAGTCTCACAAAATTTAAGTCCGTATATATAGCCTGTTTTTAGAAGCGCTGCTTCGCAGCTCTTCTAAAGTTCTGTGGTTAGAATAAGCGTTTGCCACCATCAGGACGAATCGTACCCCAATTAGTTTTGGCTTGGGATAACTGCTCATCAGAAATCTTTGCCCCTTTTAGATCAGCGCCACAGAGATTTGTGCCATTTAAATTCGCTTGGCTTAAATAAGCTCCTTTTAAATTAGCACCACTCAAATTTGCACCTGATAAATCCGCTTTACTCATGTAGGCGGACTGGAGATTTGCTTCGCGTAAATCACACATCATCATCGAAGCACCACCCAAATCAGTCTTAATCATGATTGCCCGTTGCATCTTGGCTTCACGCAAATTTGTCCCATTTAGTTTTGCTTGCGACAAATTCGCACCCTGAAAGCTTGCATTCGTTAGATCACTATGGGAAAAATCTGCTTCCACTAGTTTAGATCGGCTCATCACAATCCCTGTCAGGGATGCATTGCTAAATATAGCTTTTGTATAGTCTTGGTTAGCAAAATTGCGCTTGCCTTGACCATATTCAACGACAACTCTGCGCCCACCTTTAAGTTCATTGCCATTGCTGCTTCGACTGCTACCTGAGCGAGTACTCCCCGATGTCATCATCCCGCCTTCATACGGCGAACCCTGAGTAGAGCCATACTTTGATCCTTGAATGCGTGAGGGACTCTGGGTGCTGCTCGTTCTCGTTGTTGGTGATGGTGGCGGCGGCGAATAGGAATTTTGCGTTGGAGTATATCGCTCTCGATTATCTTCGCGGTTATCTCTAGATAGCTCATTAGTCTGACCACCTGACTCCAAAGCCTTTAAAGCTTCATCGGCAGAGCGAAATCGCAATGCTACGGATTGCTGAAGTAGTTTCTCAAATACAACTCTAAGGCGATCGCTGAGTTTAACCTGTGATTTCCAATTAATTTCACCCGTGTAGGGATCATGGGGCAGATCCTTTGGCGATCGCCCTGTCATCAGGTACAAACAAGTCATCGCGGTCGCATACAGGTCACTGGAATAAACAGGACGCATTGCCATCTGTTCTGGTGGCGCAAATCCTGGAGTCCCGATCGCAAAATTAGTTAGTAAACCCGTAGGATCTTCTTCCTCCGATGGCTTATTGATTTGACTGGAAACTGCACCAAAATCGATCAATACCAATTGACCATCCTGTTTGCGACGCATGATATTTGCGGGTTTGATATCACGATGGATCACCCCGTTTTCATGCATAAAGCTAAGAGCGGGAAACATTTCCGTCAGAATCTTACGCACATCAATTTCACTAAAAGCGCCACGGCGCTCAAATTCCTGCTTTAAAGTTTCCCCATCGACAAATTCTTGAACTAAATAAAAATTGCTGTCTTCCTCAAAATAATCGAGTAAGCGGGGAATCTGAGGGTGATTACCAATTTTGCCAAGGGTAAAAGCTTCCCTCTCAAATAATTCTCTTGCCATTTTCATCACGCTTGGCGATTGCGTGTTGGGGCGCAACTGTTTCACTACACAGGACGGAAAGCCAGGTAGCCCCTCATCAGCCGCTAGAAAAGTTGCCCCAAAGCCGCCTTTTCCCAAAGGACGACTTGCCCGATAACGATTTCGCAGCCTTAAGTTAGAACCACAGGTTGCACAATTAATAGCAAATGGTTCATTATTCGGATTAGCACAGGTCGGATTAACGCAATAAGTCACAGTTGATCGAAAGCCCAAGTGATGGTTGATCAAATAAAACAGTAGAGTAAAAACAAACTAATTTGTTTTTACTCTACACAACATATAGCTTAAATCAATTTCAATGACTCTTGTAAAGATTTTCTAGGAATCGCAAGAAATCAACTTTATTTTAAGGTATGTAAAATCAAAACTAGTAAAAAGATACGTTTTAATTCATGGGGCTTGACCTCATGATCAACCAAGCCTGTAAATCCGCTAAATTAACAAAATCTAAAAGTGCCTCACTCAAATCTTCAAGTACAGTCAAAGGCAAACCCGAAATTGAAATCCGCATCTCCTCAGACAAATCCCCAAACCGCTTAGTCAACTGTCTAATAATAAGATTAGAAGCTTCTTCTGAGCGTCCTTCTTGCTTGATTTCTCGATAAACTCTCGTTTCTTGCAATGTAATACCGAGCATAAGCTCTACCTCCTGTTGAGTTAAACTGTCAAACCTGTAAACCATGATTGTCGTCACCATTTCTATTATGGCGCGACTCGATGGTTGCTCTGTGATATTTCTTTGTAGCAAATACCTTGCTTCTGTTGGAGCTTGGCTTTCGTCAAGCGTAGTCAAGACCATTAGCGCAACCGATATCGGCAATTGCCGAATATTACCTAATTCATTTAGATAGATGCGATGCACTTGTTCGGAATTGAGTAAAGCTCGATATGGATGAGTGTTGCTTTGTTCCGTCGATCGCGATGGATAGATGATGACTATTTGCCAATCGCTAAATCTATGACGATTACGATAAAAATATAACAAAGATTCCGCAAATACTCTTTCATAAAGCTGCTCGTCTTTTTGAAACTGCACCTCACAAAAGTAGACAACACCATTGGGGTCACTGGGTAAAAATACACCATCAATCTCAAACTTTGGCTCTTTCACTGCGACTGAATCAAATCGGTATGCATCAGCATTGGGTGGTGACGATGGCAAAAGTTGAAATAGTAAGGGTGGAAATTGCTGAAATAATTTGTAAAATATGGAGTCGCGCCGCATTTTTTATTTTTTATGCTAAAAATCTTCTAGATCTGAAGCTTCATTATTAGAGTAATTTGCGGGACGGGTTGATGGTCTGCGTCTACGTCCAGCAGCAGCAGATTCGCTATCACCAAAATTATCAGATTCACTATTGCGATTTCTAGGGCGATCGCTGTTCGCATTATTACTCGCACCATCATCGCTAGGACGAGGACGGCGTTTGGGGCTTACAGGACGAATATCATTTTCGTCAATATCAATCACCGAATCATTGCCGTCATTATTTCCATTATTACGCTTCGGGCGGCGCGATCGCCTCTCATCAGTGGTGTCTCCGCGTAGTTCACTTGCCTCCGCACTGTTGGCGATCGCCCCACGCACTCTGCGTGATTGATCGCGATCGCGGCGAGGCGCAATTTCGCGAGTAGGATCAATTTCAACACGATAATCTGAGCCAATCGGATCTTCGTCATCGACAAGCGGACTAGATGGCGCTCTCCGCGCTTGATTGGCAAGGGCTTGACGCAGTACTAAAGACTCAACTGCAAACCAGCCTGCAAACCCCACAACGAGGACTTGAGCGAGCTGGGTGGTAATCTCCATCCGAAAATTAAATGCGAGGAGGATGATCCCATATACTAAGGCGATCGCTGAGAAAAAAATATCGTGATCGCGAGCTAATTCAGGACGAAAGTTGCGTACAAAATATAAACCAACGCCTCCTAAAGCGGCAACGATTGCCAAAAGAATCATTAGCGGGTTGCCACCGATGTTGATCATGGTTCTATTTTTCTCCTAAATACCTGTATTTTTGCCGCGAAATATAACGAAAGCTAACTAAGCCTTAGCATTTCGATTTTGATCTTATTACACATAGTACAACACAACTAAAAAAGGGATGTAGCACGAAGCGCTACATCCCTTTTTTAAAATAAAACATATAAAACCCAAATTGCTTGAGGCG
>JANMFC010000503.1:0-2975 GCA_031377675.1 Pseudanabaena sp. OTE_70b_metabat_355
AAAGTAGAGTTTCGGCGCTTCGCGCCGAAACTCTCCTTTCTCATTTGGGCTTGATTGCCGCGCCAAGCGCGTTAATCTTTTAGCCTTGTTTCCAGTGACGCGCTAATTGTTTCGCCTTTAATCCCGATTCAATTACTTCTAATAGTCTGGTCATACCTGTTGTATTCACAATTTCATAGGTTTTGTTAGCCCGACGGCAAGCCTCGATCGCTCTCTCAGTCAGTGAGTGGCTGGCATAACCCGTCACGATAATAATTAGATCGCCACCTGCAATTTGACTTTCACCTTGCGCCGCAAGTTGCAAACCATCCTGCTCGGTGTACCACATTAAATTGATTGCCGAATCGCGTAACCGATTTTTGACGGCTGTTTGTAAGCGATCGTGTCCACCAAATACCAAAACCTTACCACCGAGGTCAGTATACAAAGCGGGACGTTTTTCAGATTTGCGGTGACGGGCGGTGGGCTGGACATCAGGAGCGCGATCGACACGGGAGCGATTTTCGAGAGCTTTGTTGTAAATAAAGGTGAGAGTTTGTTCATGACTGCCACGCAAACGGGCGACAGGACCTTCTTCGCTGTGGGAATTTATTTGATCGATTAGGGCTTCGACTACTACTTCGAGTGAGCCGATCGCCTTTAAATCATTGGCATATCCCCGCACCGCGATCGAGGCATCGGTGGCGCTAAAGAAATCATTTTGTTCTTCGATCATCTCTAAGAGATCAGCCTTTAACTCGCTCCGCCATTGCGCCGTTTGTTCGATTATGCGTTCGTCTAGTAGTCTTTCTTCGTTCAAAATCAATTGGCGATCGGCAAGCTGTGCGGCTAAAGCAGGTGCTTCCGAAATTTCCTGTCGGATATCCGCCGCCTTTTTTTCTAGCCTTTGTTTTGTCTCGCTGTCTTTCTGACCTTCGCGGTCAAACTCTTTCAGTACCTGCTCAATTTTGGCAAGCAATGGTTTTAAACGAGCTTCAATTTGAGATACGGCTTCTTGAATTTGGCGATCGCGTTGTTGTTGCAGCCGATTTTGTTCTAACTCCACCTTTGCCATCGTCAGCAGGTCACTGACTGAGGCTTCCAGTTCATCTAATTCGGAAATATGCATATTTACTTAAGATTTTCCTAACATTTGCTTGATTTCAATAAATGGCTGGGCTTAACTAAAAACCAGAATCTAAAGCTGTAGCGCACGCTGCGCGTGCGCTACAGCTTTTGGGATTTTATATTTAATTGCGCTTAGCTACTTAGTTCGATAATAAGTCGATAGAAATGACATGAATAAGTAATTATAAGAACTTATAGTCACTATTCTCTAATTTAACCTCTCGCTAGCCTAAGTGTGTATAGTTTTATGCTTCAAACTGATATTGATCCCGTTCCTTATATTGATTACGCCCTTTTAGACCCCGCCGCCAGCGATGAACAAGTCGATCACGCCTGCGAAGAAGCAGATCGCTTTGGCTTTGCCAGTGTCTGTGTCTATCCTTGCAACGTCAAACGGGCTAGGGAGCGGCTACTTAAAACCAAAGTAGAAATTTGCACGGTGATCGGGTTTCCCAGTGGCGCAACCACTTCAAACGTTAAGCTTTATGAAGCTATGGAGGCGGTGGAGCATGGTGCAACGGAATTAGATGTGGTAATTAACTTTGGTTGGCTAAAAACTGGTCAAACTAATTTGTTACATCAAGATATTGCTCAAATCTGCCAAGAATCGGGTAAACCTGTCAAAGCAATTTTAGAATTGAGCTTACTTACGACCGATGAGCAGGAACTTGCTGCCGAAGTCTGTATGGATGCTGGAGTCGCTTTTTTAAAAACTGGCACAGGCTGGGCGGGAGGTGCAACTGTAGAAATGGTGAAATTTCTGAAAGAAGTCTCGCGTGGGAAGGTGGGCGTAAAGGCTTCGGGGGGAATCAAAACGAGAGAACAGGCGATCGCTTTGATTAATGCGGGTGCAACGCGGATCGGTACATCTCATGGTGCGGCGATCGCGATTAGAACTTGATTCGCGATTTATTTGCAATTTATTTTTATGGATTTACCGTTAATTTATCATCCTAACTACGTTGCGCCAATCGCGAATACCCATCGTTTTCCGATGGAAAAATTTCGCCTGCTCTATGAAATGTTGCTAAGCGATCGCATAGCTCAACCCGAACAATTTTTTATACCCGAATTACCTGACCTAGAAGCGATCGCCCTAGTCCATGATCGGCAATATGTCGAAGCATATTGGCAAGGAAACCTTGAAGCAAAAGCTCAACGCCGCATTGGACTACCTTGGAGCCGTGAACTCGCCTACCGCACCCGCATCGCTGTTGGCGGGACATTGTTAACCGCCAGATTAGCTCTAGCGCAGGGCTTAGCCTGTAACACCGCAGGAGGAACCCACCATGCATTTCCCAGCTATGGTTCAGGTTTTTGTATATTTAATGATTTGGCGATCGCCTCGCGAGTGTTATTACAAGAGGGCTTAGTTAAAAAAATCTTGATTGTCGATTTGGATGTACATCAGGGCGACGGCACGGCTTTTATTTTTCAAGACGACTCAAATGTGTTTACCTTCTCGATGCATTGTCAAATTAACTTTCCAGCGATTAAACAAATCAGCGATCGCGATGTTCCCTTGCTAGAAGGAATCGAAGATGATGCATATTTACGCACCCTTGCTAATCACTTACCCGATTTACTCAGTGAAGTTAAGCCCGATTTAGTGCTTTACGATGCAGGTGTTGATCCCCATATCGGCGATCGCCTTGGCAAGCTCGCCCTTACGGATACAGGTTTATATCGGCGCGATATGCAGGTTTTAACTACCTGCGTATCGCAGGGTTTTCCAGTTGGTTGTGTGATTGGCGGTGGTTATTGCGAAGACATGCGATCGCTGGTTTATCGACATTCGTTGTTGCATCGCGCCGCCAGTGAAGTATATCGACAATATCGGTTGTAAGCTTGACCTATAGCGACTTTCA
>JANMFC010000545.1:0-11411 GCA_031377675.1 Pseudanabaena sp. OTE_70b_metabat_355
TTACATCCCATAAATTAAGCATTAAATTAAGCAATAATTAGACTGAGACGCGATTCGATAAGTAAAGTGAGACATAAACAACGTGGCACATACCTTTTTAGTTCAGCCTGGCAAATGGACGCTCGAAGGCAATTGGGTCGAACGTGATTCGATGCCGATCGCCGTTAAGGGTAGAACTTTAGTAGGTTGGTCAAAGGATAATTTCTGGTTTACGATGGTCACAAAGTTGACATTTCCCAACAGCGATCGCGAAGATTTAACGATGGCTTATAAGGGGCGCATTGATTCCGATGAGCGGAGATTTACTTATGTGGCTGATGATAGCGCTCTAGGAAAAATTGAGGGAGAAGGGATCATCGCCCCTGACTCGATTATTCAACGTTATTGGGTAATGGGCGACAAGAGAGCGCGGACAGGTTTTCAAACCCTTTATCGCCGTGATAGTAATATTTACTCTTGGGCGAGTGGATTAATTTCGGGGCAGAACTTAGAAAGCACAATGGAAGCTATTTTAACTAGAATCGTAGACTCGTAAGAATCATAAAAATCATAAAAAAGGAGTGGTCTGACTAAGTCAGACCACTCCTTTAGTGAGCGTTAGCGCGAGCTTACACTTTTTAACTCGCCCGACAAAATATCCAGCGCTTTGGCAAATTGTGGATCAGAACTTGTACCAACTAAATCGCGGTTTTTACTCAACTTTTCGATATCGTCTTTACTTAACTCAACCACACGATCAGGCACAATCCCCATGTGATTGATATCCCGTCCGCTTGGAGTGTAGTACTTCGCGATCGTCACCGCCATACCTGAGCCGTCACTCAAGGAATGTACGGACTGCACTAATCCTTTTCCGAAGGTCTTGGTTCCGACAATTACAGCCCGTTTATTATCTTGCAAAGCCCCAGACAGAATTTCGCTAGCACTTGCTGAGCCGCCATCAACCAAAACCACGAGGGGCTTATTGGTTAAGGCTTGACGATTAGCGGTTAGGCGTTCATTTTCGCCCTTGCGATCAATTGTGGAAACAATGGTGGCATTGTCCAACCACATCCGCGCAATTTCGGCACTGGAATATAGCAATCCACCAGGGTTAGAGCGCAGATCCATCACAAAGCCAACTGCGCCTTTGCTGACATGGTCTTGGATCGCTTTACGCATATCGCTGGCTGCGTTCGCGTTAAACTGGCGCAAGCTAATATAACCGACCTTACCCATACTGGTTTCACGCAACTCAGCTTTGACAGGATGGATTTCAATCTTGGCTCGCTCTAGCTCTAGGTCAAATTGGCGATCGCCACGCTTGATCCCCAACTTCACCTTTGTACCAGCAGGACCACGAATTAAAGCAACGGCTTGGTTGATATCCATGCCTTCGGTGGGCTTGTTGGCGATCGAAGTAATAATGTCCTTAGTCATCACGCCAGCACGAGACGCGGGTGAATCTTCGATGGGAGCAACCACGGTCAGTAGCTTGGTTGCGTCATCCATACCAAGCTGAATGCCAACGCCTGTGAGTTCCCCTGAAGTATCAATTTGCATACTCTTAAACTGCTCAGGGTCCATAAAGCGGGTATATGGATCGTCAAGCAACTTCAACATTTCGCGCACTGAGCGATATGCCTCGGCTTTAGAAGAATAATCGCGATTTTCGACATATTGTCGCCGCACCTGTCGCCAATCGACTTTGTTAAATGCGCCATCGACATATTCTCGATTGATCAGCTGCCAAGCTTCATCAACGATCTCTTTGGGACTATCCCGAAATGCGGCGATGCTAGGATTTGCTAGCTGAAAACCAACAACTGCGACAGCCGCCGCCAATGCTGCTGTTGTACCAAGTACAAGTCCGCCTTTTGCCATGTCAACTTCCTGAGAGGTTATGTGAGTGAGGAATGCGATATTTTGAAAGTACACCAACTCTAGCACAAGGAGTTTTTGAGCGTGTGAATAAATTCGGAACAAGGGGCTTAAGCCCCTTGTTCCGAAAAGCAAAATTCAACAAAATTCAATGGGTTTACAGACAAGGAGCTTAAGCACTTTGTTCCGAAAGAGGGAATTTAATGGGTTTGAGAAATTTATATAGTAAATTAGACGATTTTCAAAAGTATTTTAATTTTTGTTTGCAAACTCAAAAAACATAACTCGGCTTTGCCCGATTTTATAGTCACTTATGTAACTTCTAATACACATCGACAACTTATAAGTTGATGAAATCATTCTTAGATAACTTCTCTATGGTAGCCATACAAATGAGTGTATGAGCATCGACAGTTCTTAGCTTTCTAGTTTCAACGCTATCTAAGACGGTGCTTACTTAACTCATGTCGCTTTCTTGTGATAACTAAAAAACTTTGTGAAAGGATTGAGTCTGTGATCAAAAAATTTCTACTGAGTGCGTTGCTAGTCTTGTGGTTAGTGAGTTTTCCTTTTACAGGTCAGACTTTGGCGCAAGCAACCACTTCTCCTTCGGCAACAGCTAGCCCTACAGCTACGACTTCGGCTAGTCCCACATCTAGCGCATCGCCAAGTGCTTCTCCTGCACCAACATCGGCTGCTGAAGTTGTAACTTTGACAAAAGAGCAAAAAGAAGCACTTGATAAATTGCTAGCTGCTCCTGCCGCTTCGCCGATTAATTCAGGTGATACCGCATTTGTGTTGATTGCTGCTGCGCTAGTTTTGCTGATGACTCCAGGGTTAGCATTTTTTTACGGTGGGCTAGTTAGAACCCGTAATGTACTGAACACGATGATGATGAGCTTGTTGCTCATGGCCGTTGTCGGTGTAACTTGGGTGTTATGGGGCTATAGCTTGGCATTTGATGTTGATCCATCTGTCAAAGTACCCGCATTTGCGACAGGAATCGGCAAATTTATTGGTGGGCTTGATTGGGCTTTTCTTAATGGCGTTAAGTTTACTGAGCCTGATCCCGTTGGCTATGCAGGTACGATCCCCCATGCGGTGTTCATGGTCTATCAGATGATGTTCGCGATTATTACACCTGCGCTGATTTCTGGGGCGATCGTTGAACGGATGAGCTTTAAAGCTTATTTCTGGTTTATTTTGCTTTGGTCTACCTTGGTTTATTCTCCTCTCGCCCACATGGTGTGGGGACGTGGATTGTTGCAAGAACTTGGATCATTAGACTTTGCTGGCGGTACGGTTGTCCATATCAGTTCTGGGGTTGCCGCAGTAGTTGCGGTTTTGATGATCGGATCTCGCAAAGATTTCGCTACTAGACCACATACGCCTCACAACGTTCCTTATGTACTATTGGGAATTGGAATACTATGGTTTGGTTGGTTTGGATTCAACGGAGGTAGCGCTCTTGCTGCTGGACCTCTTGCGGCAGTTGCAATTGTTGCCACGACAGTTTCAACTTCGGCAGGTGGATTGACATGGCTATTGGTTGAGTGGGTACTGCGCGGTAAGCCAACGGCGGTTGGGATTGCGAGTGGATTTCTGGCTGGACTAGTGGGCATTACACCTGCGGCTGGATTTGTTACACCAATTGGGGCGATTTTGATTGGTTCGATTACAGCAATATGTTGTTTTACCGCTGTTAGCTTGCGTGCTAAGTTCAAGTTTGATGACTCGCTTGACACTTTCTCTGTACATGGTGTGGGCGGAACTGTTGGCGCAATGTTGACGGGCGTATTTGCCACTAAAGCCGCCTTCGGTGGAGATGCTCCCCTTGGGCTTTTAGATGGTAATCCAATCCTGATTTGGAAGCAGTTTGAAGGCGTTGCTATAACCTATATATTCGCTGGTGTAGCTACATTCATTATTCTTTTCGTCTTGAAGCTATTTATGGACTTGAGAGTTCCTCAATCCGTTGAAGAGCAAGGTATTGACTTACCAATTCATGGTGAGGAAGGTTATGGTAGTGACTTTGGTTCTGGAGTATTTATCAGTCGGAGTTCTTCTGAAGGTTAAAAACTTTTAATCCAATTAACAAATAAAAAAGAGCGGCGCAATGCGCCGCTCTTTTTTTATTTTTATTTATGATTTATTTATAGCTGCTTCAAATAGCTCAATAAATCTGCCATATCCTGTGGACTAGGCTGAAACTGTGGCATCGGTGGCGTTTCACCGCTTACTACTTGTTGGATGAGCTTAATATCAGACTTGCGATCGCTAACTCCATGCAGATTCGGTCCGACCTTGCCATTTGCCCATTCACCATGACAAGCCACACAATTCATCACAAATATTGATCGCCCTTGAGTGGGACGACCTGAAAGATGAAGAACTGACTGGGTATAAGTATCCAGAGGGGGGCGCAATAGCCAGAAACATACACAAATCACGACTACGGCGATCGTCAACGAGATCGCCACACCATTTTGCAGAGGCGATTTTGACAGATTTATCTCAGTCGAAGATAAATCTTTTGTCAATGTCTCATCTACATCCTTGATAGAATTTGCCCCTTCATTCATCACAGTTTTTTAAACCTAGCCCTTTGGTTAGCTAAAACTCTTGTTGATTTTCAGGTGTTGTAACACCTTTAGCGCTTTGCGCTGACTTAAAACCCAGAAATATTTTTAAAAGCGGCGCGAAGCGCCGCTTTTAAAAATATTTCTGTACTACTCAAAGCCTTAATAGCCTGTACTAGCTTAAATATTAATAACATATCTTAAAGAAAGTATAAGTAAATGATCTAAATATTCCACAGTATTTCAAGTTGTACCTCACGTTCTATAATTCATAGGCACAATCATTAAAAAGTTTAAAAAGACAGGAAAGAGCTAGTTATGGGAGGAAATGATCGCTTGCTAAGGGCTGCAAGAGGTGAAGTATTGGATCGTCCGCCCGTTTGGATGATGCGCCAAGCAGGACGATATATGAAAGTATATCGAGATTTGCGTGAGAAATATCCTACATTTAGAGAGCGATCAGAAATTGCCGAACTCGCTGCTGAGATCTCATTACAGCCATTTCGTGCCTTTCAACCCGATGGCGTGATTATGTTTTCCGATATTCTCACTCCCCTCACAGGTATCGGCATTAACTTTGACATCATCGAGAGCAAGGGCCCAATCATCGAGTCACCGATCAGGACACAAGCTCAGGTTGATGCACTTACCGAATTTGATCCTGATACGGCTGTTCCTTTTATCCGCAATATTTTGAGCGCGATCAAGGAAGAAGTTAAGGATCAAGCCACAATTCTCGGTTTTGTCGGTGCGCCTTGGACATTAGCCGCCTATTCAGTTGAAGGCAAGGGTTCTAAGGATTATTCGGTGATTAAGGCGATGGCTTATAAAGAGCCAGCAATTATTCATAGCTTTTTAACTAAGATTGCTGAAATGGTGGGGACTTATGTGATCCACCAGATCGAATGTGGCGCTCAAGTGGTGCAGATGTTTGATTCTTGGGCGGGACATCTTTGTCCAACGGACTACGAGATATTTGCACTGCCCTATCAAAAGATGGTTGTCGATAAGGTCAAGGCTAAATATCCAAATACCCCACTAATTCTCTACATTAGCGGTAGTGCAGGTGTGCTTGAGCGTATGCCTAAGTCGGGCGTGGATATTGTCAGTGTGGACTGGACGGTTGATCTTGCGGAAGCACGCGATCGCCTTGGTCATCATATTCCTGTACAGGGCAACCTCGATCCTTGTGTTTTATTTGCGGAGCAGAGTTATATCCGCGAGAGAATTTTGGAAGTAGTCGCTAAGGCGGGTAATAAGGGTCACATTATGAACCTTGGACATGGAATTTTGGCAACTACGCCCGAAGATAATGCGCGGTTCTTCTTTGAGACAGTTAAAGGGCTTGGCTCCTAAACGCAAAAAAGCTGTAGCGCACGCTGCGCGTGCGCTACAGCTTTTTTGTGTTTAGACACTTAAAAAATCGAATAAGCGATGGGCCAGTTCTAATTTTGAGCAGAGAGGAGTAGATACTGTATGACCAGATTTGCTGATAAAAGTCGCTTGATTAGTATCTGTTCCAAAACCTGTATGGCTTGTGTTTACCATATTTGCCGCGATCGCATCTAATCCTTTTCGGCGTAATTTATCCTGAGCGGCGGCTAGAACTTCGGCTTCAGTTCCCGTTTGCGCCGCAAAACCGACAACGATTTGATCGGAGCGCTTGCGTGTGACCAAATCCGCTACGATGTCGGGAATATGTTCTAGTTCGAGATTTAAGGGTAGTTCGGATTTTGGTAATTTGCGATCGCTTTGAAATTTAGAGCGCACATCCCCAATCGCCGCCGCCGCGATCGTGATATCGGCATGGGGAAATTCTTCGAGCATGGCTTGGTGCATCTCTGTCGCAGAAGCGGCTAATCTCACCGCCATACCATCGGCTGTAGGAAAATTAGATGCCGTGATCAGCGTAACATTTGCGCCGCGATGTAGGGCGGCTTGAGCGATCGCCATACCTTGTTTCCCTGTGGAGGGATTACCAATAAAGCGGACAGGATCGATAAACTCACGGGTTCCGCCTGCATTCACTAAAATTCTTTTCCCTTTTAAATCTTGCTTCCCTTTGGTAAACAAAAAAGATTCTAAATATCCCAGAATCATTTCTGGTTCCGCCATCCTTCCAGTTCCCACCGCATCACAAGCCAAAATTCCCTCTGTCGGTGCGATCGCGGTATAGCGAGGATCTTGTAATAATTTATGCCAATTTTCTTGCACTGTGCGTTGTTGCCACATGGTTGTATTCATCGCTGGTGCGAAGAGAATCGGACAATTGGAAGCCAGTACTGTATTTGTCAGCAAATTATCCGCGAAGCCATAGGCAAGTTTGGCTAAGGTGTTGGCGGTGACGGGGGCTAGCAAGAATATATCCGCCCATTCTGCTAATTCAATATGCAAAGGTCTACCATGAGTCGGTTGCCAGAAATCGGCATCGGTATAGGCTGGATGGCGGGAGAGTGTGGCAAAGGTAAGCGGTGTGACAAATTCCGCCGCCGATCGCGTCAAGATTACTCGCACTTCAATTTCACGCTTGGCTAAGCTAGAAACAACTTCGCAAACTTTGTAAGCAGCAATGCCGCCAGAGACTCCAATCAATACATGATTTACAGTCATGTAAACTATCTCCTATCATTGCGATCGGTAAGTCAGCATTTTATACTACTGCCTTTTGACTAAAGAAATAGTCATATAAAACCAAGAAATTTAGTTCTAGGTCTTCGCGACTTTTGTATACAAGATAGGGATGGGAACGGCGAGGCGATTAAGTCAGCCGATAGGATGTTGTTGCTTGGGGGAATAATGGGGAGTTGAGGTAGGGCGATCGCCATGTTTTAGAGTTGCTATCTAAACGCAATATTCAACCTTACTGTTTAGGAATTACAAAATCAGGTTATCCGCGTCATCCGCTATATGTTATGCGTAGTAAGCAGTCTAGCGTTTATAGGTATAATTTGGTTTTTAAAGTGTCCTAATTATTTATTTGATTAGCGTAACCTTATTCAAAAAAAGTGCCTAAAATCGCTACAATGTCTTTACAATAAAGGACTGACATTTTACTAGCGCCATCTTTTGAATCTAGATCAACTCTTAGACCAACTCGGATATACTCAGTCACAAAATTATCGCTCTACGAACGAGTCTTCGCAGGAGCCTTTGACTGAGCATCTTTTTCGTGCGGCTAAGAAAGCTGGAGTTCAAGGAGCCTATGTTTTTCAGACTAGCCCACCCGAACAAAAAATTCTTCCACCACGTCCTGCTGTATATGTTGCTGAAGCTAAGACGAGGGAGGAGGCTAGAGAAATTCATCAGAGACTTTGGAATTTAGGTAATGCGCCATTCTTAGTCATTTTGCTTCCTAATGAAATTAGAGTTTATACAGGATTTGATTTTTCTCTGGGAAATGAGAAAAAGGGATTAGTGTACGAAATCCAAGATATTGCCAATCTAACTTTTGAAAGCATACGTGACAAGCTTATAGACTTTGGATCTGATTCTATTGATTCTGGGCAAATCTGGCAAACTCAGTCAAAGCATATTACTCCTGAAAATAGAGTTGATATGCATCTACTCAATAATCTTGAGAAATTAGAAAAACATTTGAAGGGTAGAGATGTAGATCTTTCAATTATTCATGCTTTGATAGGGAAGTATGTGTATATTCGTTATCTCTATGATCGACAGATTCTCTCAAGAGAATGGTTGGCAGAAAACAATATAAATTTAGACACTATTCTGGGGCGCAATGCAACTCTAGAAGGATTACTGAAATTAACAGAGCTTTTAGAAACTCGTTTTAATGGGGAGATTTTCCCTTTACCTTCAAATGTAGAAGAAATATTAGGCAATGATGAGACTGTTGCTCTAGTTGCTTCTGCATTTAAAGGTGATGATCTTGAATCAGGACAACTACACCTGGACTTTAATGCTTACGATTTTTCTTACATCCCAGTTGAAACATTATCATCTATATACGAACAGTTTTTAAAATCTCAAGGGACAGGTAAAAAAGTTGGTGCTGTCTATACGCCTGAACCTGTAGCAGATTATTTGCTATGCGAACTACAAGAATCCAAACCATTACAAAAAGGTATGAGAATTCTAGATCCCTGTTGTGGATCAGGGATTTTTCTGGTATTAGCTTACCGTAGACTCATTGAGCTTGAGTTAGCAAGTAGTGTAAGTAAAAAGCTAAAGCCCACAGAGCTACGGAGAATTTTATGTGACAGTCTATATGGTGTAGAAAGAATTAAAGAGGCTTGTTATGTTGCAGAGTTCAGCTTGATTTTAACTTTACTGAATTACATCGATCCACCAGATTTGCATCGCAATAAACAGTTTAAGTTTCCTTCACTCCACAACAAGCAAATTTTCGAGTGTGACTTCTTTGATGATGAGTCAGATTTCTGGAAACAAGGTAAGAAATTTGACTGGATTATCGGTAATCCTCCTTGGATTGAACTCAAACCACAAAGAGATAATGGACAGGATATAGAGATAAAAGCTCGTTCTTGGATTAGAAATAACATAGAGAAAAGACCAACAACTGGTAATCGAGTTTGTGAGTCTTTTAGCTGGCGTGTAACGGATCTACTAGCACGAAATGGTTATGTAGCATTACTGATCCATGCGAATAGTCTATTCAATCATGAATCTCAGAAGTATAGAAAAGCCTTTTTTAGAGAACACTCAGTTGCAAGAGTGACAAATTTTGCACACTTAGCTTATGTTCTATTTGGTGGTAGGGGTAATGAACCTGCTGCTACTTTAATTTATAGCAAAGCAGAGTCTGAAACAGAAAAACCCGAAATAGTCCACTATGCTCCATTCATTATTAATCAACTTGCAAATCGTCCTTGGGGTAGGAAAAAAAAACAAATTACGTGGACAATTACTATTAATGAAAATGAAATATCAACAATCTCACATGAAGACGCGGAAACAGGGGATCTGCTTGTATGGAAAGTTGCGCTATGGGGAAATTTGAGGGATAAAAAAGGAGTAAAACGTTTAAGTAAATTGTTTACAAATAGCTTGGAAAATTTAGCTAAGCAGAGAAATTGGGCAATTTATCAAGGACTAGCAATCAAGAGTCACAGCTCAAATGAAGAAATCCAAGCAGCGCCATATCTTCAGGGTTTCTCTACCCTTGACGTTAATCAAATGCTAAGAGCAAAAACTCGCTTTGCTATTCCCGAAAAATTTATTAAAGTGATTCCTAAAGAAAATCAATTTATTAGAAAAAGAGGTGGTAGTTTAGGCTTCTCAACAGCCAAAGCACCTCATGTAGTTTTTACTACAAATGGCTGTATTTATAGCGACAGAGATTTTGTTATTCCACATCCTCATATTGGCATTTCGGCAGGTGCAGAAGACGTAAATAACCTTCAAGCTTTATCCGTTTTTCTAAGTTCTAGTGTTATTCAATATTTTCTTTTTTTTAGAAGCCCGTCATGGGGTGTTGGACGTAGCAGGATCTATGCAAGAGATATAAAGATACTTCCATTGCCAAATCTTTCTAAACAGCAGATTTCAGAACTTGCTCAATTACAAGTGAGGTTGGCATATTTAGAAAAATCTACTGATACTTCAGATACTATACTTCAACAATTATTAGATGATGCTGTTGAGACGCTCCTATCTATCCCTAAAAATATAGGAATTATCGCAAGAGAATTCATTTCTGTCAGATTACAACTTAATCAAGGTAAATCTATTGTTCCTGCAACAGCGTCACCAAATGAAGAACAACTTACAAAGTATGGTTTGCATCTCAGGAATGAATTAGATGATTTTATAGAAGGTAGTGAACTTAGACATAAAATTTTATTAACTTATTCTAAAGACTTAATCATATGTTCGGTCGAGTTTGTGCGCTCAGAGTTCTCTATCGATATATGTGTTGAAAAATCGCACGGAATTTCTTCTGTGTTTACCTACATTCAGAAGAATACAAAACAACGTTTTAGTCAGTGGGTATATGTGCAGCGAAGTTTGCGTATCTACGATGATTCAATGGTTTATATTTGCAAGTCTTCTCGATTAATTGATTGGACTAGAACCCAAGCCCTGAATGATTCAGATGACATCATAGCGGAGATCCTCACTGCAAAGCGTGGATTACATGAGGTTGTTCAATAATGACAGCAGAAAACGTTAACTCATTCGCTTGGCAATCGTATGATTATGGACTTCGACGAGATGCACATCAGCTTCTTGCTTGGGGGTATCAAGATGCCTTGCCGAAAATTAACTGCAAATTAGAAGAAGAGGGAATTACTGGGCTGATTGTTGAAGCAATGAGAGAAAAACTTAAAGACATCAACATACCTGAGAGGTTTTATGACCGATATTCAGTAGCTGAAGAAAAGCCATTAGCAGTTGATGGACGAACTGGTAAACGAAGACTCAAGTTAGATATTGTTATTGAAAGTAACTTTCCCCATAAATTAAGACCAGAATATATCTTTGAAGCCAAGCGACTACAAAAGAATGGATTCCCCATTGGCGAATATGTAGGTGAAGATGGATTACAGTGTTTTGTCAAAGGCGTTTATGCATCACAATACATAGAAGCAGCTATGGTAGGCTATGACCAAAGTGGCGATGCAATTTATTGGGAAAAAGAGTTAAGGCGGCGTTTTGATAATGATCTAAATAATGATTTATGCATCAAACAACTATTACAGAAAACTCAAGTTCTATCCTCTCTGAATGATGTATGGACTAGCGAACACGAAAGAGAAGAAAATGACTCCATAGTTATCTATCATATTTTTCTTGACTGTTCTGCTGCTCGTGAGTAAAAACGATTCGAGTCGCCATGCTTAAGAGATGAGCCTTAGTACAGGACAAAAAGTTGCAAAAGTAAGCAGGAAGGGGTTTTATAAAAGATAACCACATCGAAATAAAACCCCTATGAAAGAGATTAACCTATTGCGAGAAATGTTGCAGCAGCATCTGAGATGGAATGCAGCA
>JANMFC010000550.1:0-4708 GCA_031377675.1 Pseudanabaena sp. OTE_70b_metabat_355
ATCTATCATATTATACCTTTACCCAGCGCTTTGCGCTGACGCTAACCCCTTAGAATATTTTTATTTTGCCGCTTCGCGGAAATTTAAAAATCTTCTCTGGACTTACTTACAATTTCTCTTGAAAAGGATATACCTTCACATATTCCAGCAAACCAAGGGGCGTAGAAAACTCAACGATCGCTTCAGGTGAAGGTTGTTTATCGAGATTGATTGACCTAATGCGACCCACAGGGATATTTTCAGGGTACAGCGTACTAAATTGCGAAGTATGCACTATATCCCCGACTTTTGCGTCAGGATCTCGCTCAAAGAATTCCAATATCGCCGTATTTTGGCTCTGTCCTTTTAGCATTCCTGTATAACGACTGCGACTAATTACCACCCCAACTTGACTATTGGGATCGCTAACTAGCAAAATTTGGCTGCTATTCGGCGATACATAGGTAACTCGCCCCACTAATCCCCCAGGACCAACCACGACAGCACCTGTTTTCACGCCATCATTACTACCCTTACCGACCAAGATCTGATTCCACCAAGAATCAGCACCACGCCCAATCACCACCGCCCACACACCAGCATCAGACTGATTTGCCTTTACTTGCAAAAGCTCTTTCATGCGTTGGTTTTGTGATTCCAACTCAGTCAATCGATACCGCAACTCTCGCGTCTGAGCGTCTTGCAATAACTCCTGCTTCGAGATACTCGAATGAAAAGGGCGACTCAAAAATTGATAGGTCTCCATGACTGCTACGCCCTGAGTTTGGCGAATCAACCAAGCTAAACCAATCCCAGTAGCAACAATAGCAGTTTGAAAACTATAACGCTCCCACCAACTACGAATTGAGTCCATGAAAAAATTGCCTATATATTGAGTATAAAGCCTATAAATTCTTCAAACGGCTGGTCAATACACGACCAAGATTTTTGTAATCTTCTAATACACGACCAGCGCCGATAACCACACAGTCGAGTGGTGCTGGAGCAATGTGCGTGACAATTCCTGTTTCGTGACTAATCAAGGTATCAATGCCATTGAGCAAAGCGCCACCACCTGCCAACATGATGCCGCGATCAATAATATCGGCAGCTAGTTCAGGGGGAGTCCGCTCTAGAGTTCGCTTCACGGCTTCAATGATTACCGATAGCGGCTCACTCATGCTTTCCCGAATTTCCGAGGATTTGACGGTGACAGTGCGAGGTAAACCTGACAGTAGGTGCAAACCTCTGACTTCCATCGAAGTTTCTTCTTTGATCGGATATGCCGAACCAATTTTGATTTTGATTTCTTCGGAAGTACGTTCCCCAACCACGAGGTTATGCACGGTTTTCATGTATTTCATGATCGCTTCGCTGAGTTCATCACCTGCGACTCGCACAGACTCGCTCAAGACGATCCCCTGCAAACTCATGACGGCAACCTCAGTTGTGCCTCCGCCAATGTCGATGATCATATTCCCCGTCGCTTCAGTTACAGGCAAACCTGCACCGATCGCCGCCGCAATAGGCTCGTCAATCGGATAAACTTCACTGGCTCCAGCACGACGGGCGGCATCCATGACAGCACGCCATTCTACGCCTGTAACCCCGCTAGGGATACCGATCGCAACGCGAGGATTAAATACTCCCCTTTTGACTTTTTTGATAAAAGAACGCAACATCAGTTCAGCCGAATCAAAGTCGGCAATCACGCCATCTTTGAGAGGACGGATGGCAACAATGTCCCCAGGTGTGCGCCCGATCATTTTGTTGGCTTCATCGCCAACTGCATAGGCAGTTTTGTCTCGTTGATCGATCGCAACAACAGATGGCTCTCGCAAGACGATACCGCCACCAGAACCACCACCAGACACATAAATAAGTGTGTTGGCAGTACCGAGGTCAATGCCTATATCTTTGGTGAAACTGCGGAATAAACCCACGTCAAAACTCTTCCAGTGGTCATACTAGCTATATCAACTTAATATTTTATTACAGTTGTTGTCATTTATTTTAGTTTTCTTCCTATTCACGAATTCACTCGGCTTGATCAAGCCCAAAACCGAAATAAACTGATTCGCCTGCTTTGCAGGCGAATCAGTTTATTTCGGTTTTATATTTAATTATGCCTACTTGCTCAAATCGAGAGAAAAGTTTAAAAGCGGCACTAAGCGCCGCGCCGCTAATTTTTGAGTGGGAAGGGAGTATGATTGGACTAAGTACAAAAATATTAACAATTAACTATTATCCAATGAGTGATTGGCTAGAACATACCGTCCAGACTGAAGCAAATATTCCCGTGGAGTATGCGTGGTCGTTGTGGTCAGATTTGCAAGCGATGCCCCGTTGGATGAAGTGGATTGACTCGGTTGTAATTACGGCTGATCCTGAAATTTCGGCATGGAAGCTTGGCACAGGTGGCTTGACCTTTACTTGGAAATCACGAATTCTCAAGCAAATTCCTAATCAAATCATGCAGTGGGAGTCAATTGGTGGGCTGCCCAATCGTGGTGCGGTGCGCTTTTATGGTCGCCCCAATAATGTCACAATCGTGAAGTTAAGTATTGCTTATGCGATCCCTGCGATCGGGGCGATCATGGATAATTTATTTTTAGGGCAGATTGTGGAGTCCACCTTGCAAGCTGACTTGGAAAGATTTCGGGTTTATGCTGAAAAAGAATTTACGTCTTAAAAAATCCCAAGAAACCCAAGAACTAAAGTTCTTGGCTCAAAGCTAAAGTCAGTTAAAACTGACTAATTTTTAATTGTTTAACCCGTTTCAACGGGTTTTAGCTTTCAGCCCGCAATTTATTGCAGGGTATTGGCGAAGTGACACAGTATTTAGAAAATCGATCGCTGCCCTTCGGGGCTGACACCAATAATAGTGAGTTGACAGTCTAAGACCGAGAAACCATGCTTGTCAGCGACTTTTTTGCTGATGGCGAGAATCTGATCATTCTTAAACTCGATCACCAGATTAGTTTTGACACAGACTAAATGGTGATGATGATGGGGTTTAGGCTGATTAATTTCGTAATGCTTATGATCTTCTGTGAGTTCTAATTCGCGCAAGATCCCCATCCTTGCCATCATCTTCACAGTACGATAAATGGTTGAAAGACTAATATTTTCGCCTTGACTTTTCAGGTGTTCGTAGAGATCCTCGGCGCTAAGATGTTCGCCTTCGGGTAATGTCTGAAATGTATTTAGGATAACCTCACGCTGCGGTGTCATCCGACAACCTTTTAAATTAAGTTCCGCCTTGAGCGATTCAGGTGAATAGGTAGTCTCCGCAGAAGTCATGGCATTATCAATAACGCTTGCTTCTTGAGAATAGCATAAAGGCAGAAATTAAAAGCGGCGCTTAGCGCCGCTTTTAATTTCTGCCTTTTGAGTTTTAACACAAAGCGCTGTATCCTACTTTGTGCTATGGTTAGCAACTTGTTTACTATGTAGTTATTAGCCATGCCATCGTTGCCTCGTGCGATTATTCATCGGAAAAAAGTCGATGCGGTTCAGCGTTTCCATCCTTGGATTTTTTCGGGCGCGATCGCCAAAATGCTGGGTGAGGTCAGAGATGGCGATTTGGTAGAAGCCTATAGTGAAGATGGCAAGTTTTTAGCCCTTGGATTGTGGGGCATGGGTAGCATCGCCATTAAGGTGTTGTCTTTTCAACCTGTAGAGACGATTCAACAATTGCTACGCGATCGCCTCAGCCAAGCCTATCGACTTAGAAAACAATTGGGCTTAATCGGTAGCACCGAGACAAATTGCTATCGGTTGATTAATTCTGAAGGTGATGGTTTACCAAGTTTAATCATCGATATTTATGGCGATACGGCGGTTTTGCAATGTCATTCCTTCGGAACATATCGTTATCGGATGGAAATCGCGGAGGCTTTGATCGATGTTTATGAAGGTCGCTTAGTTGCGGTATATGACAAAAGTGCGGCGACGTTATCGCGCAAATCTCAATCCCAATCACAGGACGGTTTACTAATTGGCGATCGCTCTAGCGATAGTGCCGAAGTTCTGGAATATGGACATCGTTTTATTGTCGATTGGGAAAGGGGACAAAAAACAGGATTTTTCTTGGATCAGCGTGAAAATCGCCGCTTATTTGGAGAATATGCCCAAGGCAAAAAAGTTTTAAATACCTTCTGCTATTCAGGCGGATTTTCGGTTTATGCAGTAGCGGCGGGGGCGAGGCAAGTACATTCAGTCGATAGCTCAGTAAAAGCAATGGAATGGACAGATCGTAATATTGCCGCTAATTTTGATGCAAGCAAGCAAGCCACGCACACTTCATTTACAGGTGATGTGTTTGATTTTCTGAAGCAATGCGATTCAGATTATGAGGCGATCGTGCTTGATCCGCCCGCCTTTGCTAAAAGTTTATCGGCGCGGCATTCGGCAATGCAAGCTTATAAGCGCTTGAACTTACAGGCGATGTCTAAAATTAAAAGTGGCGGTTTATTGTTTACTTTCTCCTGTTCTCAAGTCGTAAATGTGGAGAATTTTACGGGTGCAGTGACCGCAGCAGCGATCGAGTCGGGACGGACTATACAGGTTCTGCATCATCTCACCCATCCTGCCGATCATCCCACCAGTATTTTTCACGCTGAGGGCGCTTATCTCAAGGGTTTAGTTTTAAGTGTGGTAACTGATCAGGTCAAAAAGAAGGAACTAGACAAAAAGAGGATTACCGCGAAATAAGTTAGCGAGAGAA
>JANMFC010000555.1:0-5956 GCA_031377675.1 Pseudanabaena sp. OTE_70b_metabat_355
TAAAAATAAAATGGGCGCGGGCGAAGCCCGCGCCCATTTTATTTGGATTTTTCTAAACCTGCACTAAAGGTCTTGCACCCGTGCGAATAGGAATAGTAATGCACATTCCTTCCTTTGCCATTACTGCACCCGAAAACTGCTGTTTTGCCAATAGCCCCACTTCGTCTAAATAATCATCGCTATGCAAAGGATCATGATGGAAAATTACTAGAGTCTTAACATTAGCCGCCACCGCCACCTTGATCGCTTCTTGCCATGTGGAATGTCCCCAACCAATTTTTGAGGTTTTACTTGACCAATACTCCTCATCTGAATAAGTAGCATCGATAATTAGCACATCAGCATTACGCGCCAAATGTACCAAATTTGGATCAAGGCGATCACTAAAATGTTCTGTATCGGTCGCATAAACCGCCACGCGATCGCCACAACTGACGCGATAACCCGTTGCTTCCCCCGGGTGATTGAGCGCCCCCGTCTCAACGGTTACATCATTACCCATCTCAATCACACTTGGCACATCCACATCCACAAACTCAAGATTTGAAGCCATCACTCGCAATGGCACAGGGAAATTCGGGTTATGCATCTGCTCCTCTAGGCGGTCTTGGATCGTATGTCCAGTAGGCGCAACTTTTCCATGAATTTTGAATTTATTACCCTTAATAAAAGCAGGTGTAAAAAAGGGAAATCCCTGAACATGATCCCAATGACTATGGGTAAAGAAAATACTTGCTTCGATGGGTAACTGCTTTAATAAATGTTGACCTAAAACTCGAATTCCCGTCCCGCCGTCAAAAATCAAGCGCTTGCCTTGACAACGCATTTCCACACATGGCGTATTACCGCCATAGCGCACTGTGCTTATTCCTGGGGTGGCAATGCTACCACGCACACCCCAAAAATGAATAGAAAATTCGCTGTCAGAAATGGACATTAGCTAACTCATTGTCAGAGAATTTTGAACTATAGCGGTATGTAACAAGCAGATAAAATTAGAGATCTCGCAAATTTTGTTAACTTGCTGTGTTTTCACAAAATTACGATGATCCAGTTGGATAGAGTTACTTACCTTAACTTTACTTAATATCTACTTAAGTTTAGCAGTCACTCAAAATCCATAGTATTAATCTTCAAGATTTAAGTAAACAAAAATCTAAATATTCAGATATTGCATCAGAATATTTATCCATGAAATTAGATTTCCTTATATGCTAACCCTATGTATTGCTATGTGGCTATCAGCTTTTAGTACTAGCTAGATATAGTAGATGCAGGGCTAAATAGTTTGACCCTTAGATTTTTACAGATTATTTTACAGATTGCGGATAGGTTTGTGGTAGTAGTGACTCAATTAATGGCAACAGCAAAAACAAATTCATCGTCAATCGGGCGATCGCATTCCGTGTCTCTGGCGATCGCGGGGATGAAGTGCGCGGGTTGTGTGGCGGTGGTCGAAAAACGTTTGTTAGGTTGTGAAGGAGTAAGCGCCGCAAGCGTGAATTTATTAACCGAAAAAGCGACGGTGTTTTATGACGAGGTAAACCCATCGCAGGATTTAGCAGCCCTAGAGACTACTGAATTAACGGCTAAATTAATAGATGTGATCGCTAAAGCTGGTTTTTCGGCAGAATTAATCGATCAACGCGATCACAAATCCACATCTAAAAATAATCTTGAAAGTCCTCAAGAATCTGCATGGTTAGGGATTAGCAAAGAAATTATTATCCCTGCGTCATTAGTGATTTTGGCGATCGCAGGACATTTGGGGCTAATCGGTGTTGTTGATCTCCCGTTCTTGGGAAATATGTATGCCCACTGGATGATCGCCACGATCGCACTGGGTTGGATTGGTCGCCCGATTTGGTGGGATGGGTTGAAATCCTTGTGGTATCGCGCCCCGAATATGAATTCCTTGGTGGGTTTAGGGACGCTTTCCGCATATTTTGCCAGCACGATCGCTTTATTTTTACCGCAATTGGGTTGGGCTTGTTTTTTTGAAGAGCCTGTAATGCTCTTAGGCTTTGTCCTATTGGGACAGGCGCTACTAGAACGCGCTAAAGGAAGAGCTTCCCAAGCAATTCATGCCCTCATGGATTTACAACCTGCTCAAGCCAAACTGCTCGTAAATGGGATTGATGGCGAGATGCAAGTAGCGATCGCTGTCGAAGATTTACAGGTCGGCGATCGCATCGTAGTTTTACCAGGGGAGAAAATCCCTGTCGATGGCGAAATTATCGTTGGCAGTTCTAGTATTGACGAGTCAATGCTGACGGGAGAATCCAGCCCTGTAGTAAAGAAGGTAGGTGCGAAAGTCACGGGAGCAACGCTTAATTTGACGGGAGCAATTACAGTCCAAGTTTTACAAACTGGTGCGGATACAACTTTGGCAAGAATCGTCGCCCTAGTGGAAGCGGCTCAAGAAAGTAAAGCGCCAATCCAAAACTTAGCCGATCGCGTGGCGGGATATTTTGCCTACTCGGTCATGGCGATCGCCGCTTCTACATTTTTGATCTGGTACGGCGTAATTCATGCGGAAATCCTGTTTAGTTTGCGCTTAGCGATCGCGGTGTTAGTGGTGGCTTGTCCTTGCGCGTTGGGACTAGCTACACCGACAGCGATCATGGTCGGTACAGGTATGGGCGCAGAAAGAGGAATTTTAATCAAAGGCGGCGCAAGTCTGGAAAAGATCGATCAATTATCGGCAGTAATTTTTGATAAAACAGGCACTTTGACTACGGGTAAACCCGAAGTTATCGATGTGGTCACTGATGATTTAGTCGTGTTTGGGCGCAAGATGCTCGATCAAACTAGTTTTAGAACTCTCGGCGATCGGGAAATTCCTGCATCAGCGTTGAGAATTTTACAACTTGCAGCTAGTGCCGAAGTGGGAGCCAATCACATTCTCGGGGCGGCGACTGTTGCTAAAGCACAAGAACTCAAGATCGAGCTATTACCAACTCAATCTTCTCAAATCGTGATTGGCTGCGGTGTCGAAGCAATTCTCGCCACGGGTGAAACGGTTTTAGTGGGTAATGGCTTATGGTTAAGCGATCGCCATATTCAAATTTCTAGTGAAATGTTAGAGCGATCGCAATATTTTGCCGAAGCAGGTAAAACGCCAATTTTTGTAGCCATTGACTCTCAATTAGTGGGAATCATGGCTTTGCTTGATCGACTCAAACCTGAAGCACCTAAAGTCATCCGTCAAATCGAAGCAATGGGTTTACAAGTATGGATGCTCACAGGCGATCGCCAAGAAACTGCAAATGCGATCGCGCTTGCGCTTGGTATTCCGACCGAAAGAGCGATCGCTGAAGTCAAGCCCGATGGCAAGGCATCTGCCATTACCAAATTACTCGCCGAAGGTCAGCGCGTAGCCATGATCGGTGATGGCGTAAATGATGCCCCTGCTTTAGCCAGCGCCACCGTGGGAATTGCCCTCAGTTCAGGAACTGATGTGGCGATGGAAACTGCCGATATCGTATTAATGCGTCATGACATTAGCGATGTCGTTCCCGCGATCAACCTTAGTCGCGCCACTTTCCGCAAAATTCGCCAAAATCTATTCTGGGCTTTTGCTTACAACACTCTGGCGATACCTGTAGCCGCAGGAATTCTCTACCCCAACTTTGGCATCTCTCTGAATCCCACGATCGCAGGTTTAGCAATGGCGCTTAGTTCGGTAAGTGTGGTGGCAAGTTCACTATCATTGCGATCGCAAACGTTTGATTCAAAAAACAATATGTGATTTTTCGGATATGCGTTTAGTCAATCCAGTGCTATGCTTCAATCACAAATTTAATCAATCCAACTACCCAATTTATTTTTGTAATGCTGCATCCAAACGCCATTCCCTACTTGGTCGCCTTTACGGTATCTGCGATCGCGGTGTGGCTAGGTACACCGATTATTCGTCATTTTGGACTCAAGGCAGGATTAGTAGATAAGCCCAACAGTCGCAAGATGCATACCACGCCTGTGGTGCGTGTGGGCGGTGTAGCAATTTTCTTAGGAAGCGTCACCGCTTTATTACTTGTATGGGGCGCGGGATGGTTTGGTATTTTACCGCCAGACCGAGAATATGAAGTTTGGGGCGTAACTATCGGTGGGGCGGCTTTCTTCTTAATTGGTTTTGCCGATGATTTGTTTAATTTACCGCCCTTACCTCGGCTGATCGCCCAGCTAGCAGTTGCGGCGGCAGCTTGGAAAGTGGGCGTGAGAATCGACTTTATCTCAGTACCATTCATCGGTATCGTCAAATTTGGCTGGTTCAGCTTACCAATTACGATGGTCTGGCTGGCGGGTATGGCAAATGCGATCAATTGGCTCGATGGCTTGGATGGACTAGCCGCAGGTGTGACCACGATCGCCGCCGCCGTTCTTCTGATTACCAGTTTGTTTATGAAACAACCCGCCGCCGCCTTAATTGCCGCCGCTTTAGCAGGGGGATGTCTCGGTTTCTTGCGCTACAATTTCAAGCCCAAAGGCTCGGCCGAAATCTTTATGGGAGATGGCGGCGCTTACTTTTTGGGTTTTACCCTAGCAGGCGTGAGCATCATCGGTCTTGTCAAATCCGTAGCTACCATCGCCCTTATTCTCCCCTATGTGATTCTTGCCGTACCAATTCTTGATGCCACCGCAGTAATTTTGCAGCGCATTGGTCGCGGGGAATCACCGATGGTGGCTGGTAATCAACATTTGCACCATCGTCTCGTCAAGGCGGGGGTATCAAAACGGCTGACGGTTTTATTTATTTATGCCCTAACTCTGTGGGTGGGTAGCCTTGCGATGGCGGTTTCGGGTATGCCTGCGGGTGGGACTTATGCCGCGATTAGTACAATCTTGATGGCTTATGCCTGTTGGCAAGTTTGGAAGCGGATTAGAGCTAATGAAGTGCGATCGCTAAAGGAATCGCTAAAAGATCAATCTTCTAAACTCAACGATCAATAAGTATTTGTAGGGTGTGTTAGCGCAGCGTAACGTACGATCATTTAGCCATCTCGATCAATGTTTGCGATATTTATTCATCCCACGTCGAGCTACTTCAATTTTTTTTACGAAATCAGGATCGTATCCAGAAATCTCACATGGTAAGTTTTCTATTTTTCTGGCATTTAGAAGCATGGCTATTTCCTACAGTAAATTACATTTAAGTCCCTTTTGCTTTCAACGTTAATACAAATGTTGCAACATCAAGGTACTTAGACTAGTAAAAAAATCCTATTTCTTCTGTACCCGAAATTATGGTAACTTAGGATACTGCAACCATTTTAGAGATATTTTCGGCAACGAGCAAAACTCATCGCTCCTCGAAATGTTGCCCTAGAGATCCCCAACAAGTTTATTAAATATGGCAGACATTACTACTCAACAAATTCAAGAACTCCGTGCGAGAACTGGTGCAGGTATCAAAGACTGTAAAGCAGCTCTCGTTGATTCTAGCGGCGATTTCACCAAGGCAACCGAATACCTCAGACAAAAGGGTTTAGCCTCCGCCGTC
The DNA here is from genome assembly GCA_031377675.1 of Pseudanabaena sp. OTE_70b_metabat_355. Lineage (GTDB taxonomy): Bacteria > Cyanobacteriota > Cyanobacteriia > Pseudanabaenales > Pseudanabaenaceae > Pseudanabaena. The sequence goes on from JANMFC010000555.1 coordinate 5,504, forward strand.
AAAAAAGCAAGTCGCGCTGCCTCTGAAGGCATCGTCCATAGTTACATTCACTTTGGTAGCCGCATTGGTGTGCTGGTCGAAATTAACTGCGAAACTGATTTCGTCGCCCGTCGCGAAGAGCTCAAAGAACTAGCTGATAGCGTAGCCAAGCAAATTGCTGCTTGTCCTAACGTGGAATACGTCAGTGTTGCCGATATCCCTGCTGCTTTTGTCGAAAGTGAAAAGCAAATCGAAGCAGGTAAAGATGACTTGGCTAGCAAACCTGCGGCTATTCGCCACAAGATCGTCCTCGGTCGGATCGAAAAGCGGTTGAAAGAACTATGTCTTCTCGATCAGCCATTCATCAAAGATCAAAGCATCACCGTTGATGAGTTAGTAAAGCTAACTGGTACAAAACTCAGCGAAAACGTCAAAGTTCGTCGCTTTGTGCGTTTTGTCGTTGGTGAAGAAGTT
>JANMFC010000354.1:0-5707 GCA_031377675.1 Pseudanabaena sp. OTE_70b_metabat_355
AAAAGCGGCGCTAAGCGCCGCTTTTTTATGGGATCAGGTTTTGTTTAGACTCTTCTAGCTGATGCCATAGCTCGGCGATCTGTTGATAGGCTTCTTGAGTTGAAATTTTACCGCCCGTTTCTAAGGCACATATAATACTGACGCGATGGGAAAACTCTTGGAGATTGGCGTTAAACAACAAATTTTCTGGCGAAAATGTGCCGTAATAACGGGACTGGGGAAATAGAAATTTAGTTGTGGCAGTCATAATTCGTCCCTCCTTGATAGGTGAAATTAAGGCGAATACATTTACTTTCGGTGGCAGCAAGTCAATTTGCAATAGGAATTTCAAGAATAAGGTGCATTTACCCTACATAAAATCTACTTAAAACTTCCTGACTAAGGTTAACCATGTTAAGGTTTTTGATAACCATACCTTAACCTTGTTTTAACATATATTTAATTTCTTCTTGTTTGATGCTCTGTATTGTGATAGCTTGCCAACATATAATTAGAATCAGTGAAAATCTCTAAATCTAAGCGATGTGGGTAAACGATTTGGGTAAGCGATTTGGCGATCGCCAAGAATTAATGGATTGAATAATGTGACTAGAAATAGCCTAGAAAATTATCGCAAGCAAAACATGATGCTATTTAAACCAGCGATCGCGCTTATGAATCAATTAAAATATCCCCAAAAGTTTTTCTTGATTAGCTTGCTGTTTGTTTTACCACTAGCATTGGTGATGAATTTCCTGCTGTCAGAGATTAACAGCCGCGTGGAATTTGCTCAAAAAGAAATTTATGGTAATGCTTACCTCCGTCCTATCAGTCAGCTATGGAAACATATCCCCCAACGACAACTATTTTTGCAGCGTCAATTGTACGAAGGCGCAAAAAGTTTAGGGCGGGAAAATCAGTCTCAAAAGGAGGTTTTGTTGGATTTAGAGAATAAAATTGACAGGGATTTTTTTGAACTTGCTGAGGTTGATCGTCGGTTAGGTGGCTTGTTACAAACAGAGGAAAATGTAAAAGATTTGAAAATTTCGTGGCAAAGTCTGCGCGATCGTCAAGAATCCTCCGAGTTTCGTAACCATGATTTATTGATCGAGCAGATTAATCGGTTCCGCCTCTATGCAATAGACTCCTCTAATCTGATTCTTGATCCAGACTTAGATACTTACTACCTCATGGATGCGATCGCTCTCAAATTACCTGAGATGCAAAAGATATTACATAAGATTATCCAAACGGAAGCAGAAGTTGTATTTAAGAAAGAAATTACTGAAGAGAAAAAAGCCTTGTTAATTGGCTTGATGACTTCTTTGCAGGATTACAACAAAGATCTAGAGTCAAATCTGGAACGCGCCTTTAAAAATAATCCTCGTGGCAATCTTCGTAGAGATTTAAATATTCCTGTCCGCAACTTTACAACTAAAGTCAACCAAATGAATTCCTACATGAATCAATTGGTTAGTAAAGAGAATAAATCTTTTTTGACGGACAGTTTTTATAAAGACGAGATGGAAACTACCTTAGAGGAGTCATTTACGCTTTGGGGAAGGACTGTCGATCGCCTTGATGAATTATTGCTTTATCGTATTCAAGGATTTGAACATCGCAAACAATTTGTTTTGACCTTTGTGGCTGTGATATTTGTAGCGATTATCTATTTGTTTTTTGGGTTTTATCTATCGGTGATGCGGACGGTGTATCAATTGGATATCGCCGCCAAACAGATGAAATTTGGAGGGGCTATCTCGGTCAAGCTTGATAGTAAAGATGAACTATCGATGGTGGTGCAATCTTTTAATAGTATCGCGATCGCCCTAAAAGAATCCGAAGCAAAATATCGCAGCATTTTTGAGAATTCCGTTGATGGTATTTTTCAAACTACGGCGGATGGTAAATATCTGAGTGTTAACCCCGCCTTGGCAAGAATTTATGGTTATGATTCGCCTGAACAGATGCTGAAAGAAGTTGTGGATATTCAGACTCAGATTTATGTCGATCGCGATCGCCGCCAACAGTTTTGCGATCTAATGGAAACTAACGACACGATTACAAAATTTGAATCGGAAATCTATAAACGCGATCGCAGTATTATCTGGATTAGTGAAAATGTCAGAGTGTTGCGAGATCGCGATGGGAATATTGTTAATTATGAAGGTACGGTGGAAGATATTACCCAGCGCAAACTCGCAGAACTGGGGCTAGACAAGGCAAACAAACAAATTTTAGCCCTCAATGAACTTCTCAAACAAGAAAATCTACGAATGGGTAGTGAATTAGATGTCACGCGCAAACTTCAGCAGATGATCTTGCCTAAGGATAAGGAACTTGCCCTGATTGAGGCTCTAGATATTGCGGGATATATGGAACCTGCGGCGGAAGTTGGTGGTGATTATTATGATGTGTTGCAACAAAATGGACGAATTAAAATCGGCATTGGCGATGTGACTGGGCATGGACTAGAAAGTGGGATGTTAATGATCATGGTACAGACGGCGGTACGCACCCTATTGCAGAGCGAGGAAAATGACCCAGTCCGCTTTCTAGATATTCTCAATCGCACGATCTATGGCAATGTCCAGAGAATGTCCTCTGATAAGAATTTAACTCTAGCGATGATCGATTATGAAGATGGAAAGTTGACCTTAAGCGGACAGCATGAAGAAATTATTGTGGTGCGTAAAAATGGAGATCTCGAAAGATTTGATACGGTTGATCTGGGCTTTCCGATTGGTTTAGAGGAAGAGATTTTTGCTTTTCTGGATCAAAAACAGATTGAATTAGACAGGGGCGATGTGATGGTGCTATATACCGATGGCATTACCGAAGCCGAAAATGAAGAGCGACAACTCTATGGATTGGATCGTCTATGTGAGGTGATTTGCGAAAATGTTGACAAACCTGCGATCGCGATCCGTCATGCAGTTATTGATGATTTGCGATCGCACATTGGCAATCAAAAAATCTATGACGATATTACGTTATTAGTTCTCAAACAAAAATAAGTACTATCTAAAATTAATCGCTGATGCTATGTGAAAGTTTCCAAGACCCTCACCCCTAGCCCCTCTCCCATTAAGGGAGAGGGGCTGGGGGGTGAGGGTTCCAGCTACATCTGTGCAATCTCAAAGCGCCGATCGCACAATTAAATTTTTCATGGAAGTGTGGATCTCTTCAGTTAACTTACGAGTACATTCCTTCGATGCGGCTCGACTGGATTGATATTCAGCAAGATGATCGGAAACTGAGATCGGCTCGGCGACAGAGATCGTGAGTTTGCGATCGCCGAAATGTGGCGTTTCTTTAAATACAGAATTGGCACTGCGATCAGTCACACGTTCCAACACACTCCACATTAATTTCAAAACCTCGATATAGCGGCTAGGGCTAGGATGTTGACGCACATAATCACTAGTGACACCAATCAAGCTTTCGGCAATCCGCATGTGCCAGTTGCCATAAGTTGCTTCTAGAGCTAGCTGATTAGCAAAGCCGCGCTCTACTTCAGATAACTGAGTAAGGTCTTTGATGTCATTCCGAAAAATACGATCCCATCCCGCTTGCTCAAGGCGGCGGCAGCGATCAATCGCTGTACCTTTCGGTTTAATCCCAAAACTCATTTCGGCAACACTGAGAATGTGATCAGTTAAATCATGCAGACGTTTCCCTAAATTTTCATTAGCACTATTTTCATTAGCACTATCGGCATTAGCGTTATCGGCATTAGTACTATCGGCATTAACTGGGGCATAGTTGCCATAGAAAGTGTTGTAATAATTGCCGACCCACTGCACCAAATAATCCCCCAAATCATAAAGTCTCTGATAGCGATTATCTGGGGTAATTTGTTCTTTACTGAGTCCACATTCTTTCTCAATCGTGGCGATCGCTTGATCGATCTTGCCCCAAGACTTGGTGGAATATTCGTATTGAATACCTACAGGAATGATTAACATTTCCTCAGTGCGTCCCTCTTTGAGCAAATCTTCAGCAGCCCAAAACCCAATTTGAGCAATCCCTGGTTCTAGCTCGGCAACAATTTCGCTTTTACCATTTGTGCCACCTTCAGGAGCCATTGATAATGGCTCGGTCCCGTGGGTGATTTGTTTACGCATCAGGTTGAGGGCGGCGCGATCGAGTTTGCTCCGAAAAGTGGAAATCCCACCTAAGGCGGGAAATAGCCAGTCGATATAAGCTCCAGCCCATAGAGAGATGCCGCGATCGTAAACAAACCCACTGTGCGGATGTTTATCAAACTTGATACCCATTACTTTCGCCTGTTCTGGCACTGCATGGGAAAATAAATAAAGCATCCCAAATGGATCGTCAGTGGTGGGATGGCGGAAGGCAAGCATATAGCGCGATTTTCCATCCTGAAATTTTTTGGTGGCATGGACAAGGCGATCGATATTGTGAGTTTCAATTTGCTTGATGTCGCATTGCCAGCGCAACCAAAATGGCGTTAACAGCCGTAGGATCTTCAATATAACTTGATTGACTTTGGGCGGAAAAACTTTAAGGGATGGTTGGACGCGGGTCAGATCTACTGCCATGATTTCCTTGACTTAATATAAAAATTGATAGAACTAAAATACGATAATCGTGTCTAAGTAGGTAGGCACAACTAAATATAAAACTCAAATAAGCGGAATCGCCCGCTAAGCGGGCAATTCCGCTTATTTGGGTTCTTGGTTTTATTGAGCCGAGGTACTTACATAACTAGATTATGTTACAATCGCGCCCAATTTCATTTTTTCGCTACCTTCGGCTAGCAAGCATATATGAGAATTTACACATCAATCTCTTTTCGCAGTTTTGTCATTGGGCTAACATCTTTTGCAGGGATTAGCATCAATGGTCTGGTCAATTTTAGTGACCTGAATAGCGCCTCAGTCAATGCTCAGTCTTTTCCTAGTGATACATCATCGAATGCTGGCAGTAACCAATATCTTGTATATCTGCTCAATGTGGCGAACGTTAAGCAAGCCAAAATGTTAGCTCCTGATGCCTTTATCACCCGCTTAGATACAGGTGAACAAGTTGTGCAGTTAGGACGTTTCAATAATTTAAATCTTGCTCAGCGTCGGGCGGCTCAATTTAGTCAGGCTGGGCTTGCTCCACAAATTAGAACGGTACAAGGCAGATTTGGGGCTAGCACCAATATTCCAGTAAATACAGTTCCTGTCATTCCTCAAACGATTCCAGTCGAATCGTTTCCAGTGATGACAACGAATAATTTGCCGTTACCGAGCGTGCCAAGCGCACAGTTTCCCAATAATCAGATTGAAATTGTGCGATCGCCTCAGTCCGATCCCTTACCCATACCTCAGACCAGTTTCCCGATCGCTAGTCAGGGTGTCGCCAATACCGCGCAACTTCGGTATTTCGTGATTATTCCGACAGGAACTGTATCGGAGTTGCAACGAGTACAGGCGATCGCCCCTGCGTCTCAATTGCGATCTTCCTATCGTGGCACATACATTGAAGTCCAAGGCTATCCTGATCGTTTGAGTGCTGAAACTTTAAATCTCACTATTCGCCGTCAAGGATTTGATAGTCGCGTGGTCTTCTTTTAAAGAGATGCGGCGCTTCGCGCCGCATCTCTTTGCTTTAGCGGGCAATTTGTCTTTTGGGCGTTTACGCTTGTTGATGACAATTTTATGACAGAATCAATAAGCACCATGTCAAAAGAATTTTTCGTTTAGTATAGCCATGC
>JANMFC010000562.1:0-7473 GCA_031377675.1 Pseudanabaena sp. OTE_70b_metabat_355
CGAAGCCCGCCCCAACAAATTTGGGTTTTAATTGCACAAGTTATTTATTTTTCATTCCTTAGATAAAAATCCTGTACGATTATTTATAAACCTCAATAGATTAAAGATCGCTGTATCATTGAACTATAGATATCGCTTAAGTTTTCATTGCATCCCGAAACACCAACCATGATCAATGCTGAGGCAGTCCTTGCGGGGCGTTATCAAATTATCAAACCACTTGGTGGTGGTGGTTTTGGGCAAACATTTTTGGCAAGAGATTTACAACTGCCCAATACTCCCGCCTGTGTGGTCAAACAACTCAAACCGCAATTTAATAACCCTCAAGAAATTGCGATCGCCAAGCGACTGTTTGCTACTGAAGCAAAGACCCTCCATGATTTAGGTGTTCATGATCAAATTCCCAGACTGTTTGCTCACTTTGAACAAAATAACGAATTTTATCTGGTGCAAGAGTTTATAGAGGGGCATACCCTAGACCGTGAGATTGCCGTGGGACAACAATGGCAACAGACAAGATTAATTTCGGGATTGCGGGATATTTTGCGCGTTTTGGCTTTTGTACATAGTTGTCAGGTCATCCATCGCGATATCAAACCTGCTAACTTGATCCGCCGCCGTAGCGATCGCAAAATCGTTCTCATTGATTTTGGAGCAGTCAAAGCTCTCAGTCCTGATTCTATCGAACGCTGGGTCGAAGAGGGTAAACAAACTCGCAGCATTGTGGTTGGCTCTTTGTTGTATATGCCGAACGAGCAACTAGCAGGGCAACCAAAATTTTGCAGTGACATCTATGCGCTGGGAATAATGTGTTTACAAGCATTCACAGGACTCTCCTCCAAAGACTTACCTAAAGATCCCGACACTAATGAATATACTTGTGCCTTAGCTTGCGCTCAGGTCAATGCCAAAATGCATTCAGGATTGGCGGCGATCATTGACAAAATGGTACGTTACGACTACCGCCAAAGATTTGTAGATGCTACTGAAACTTTGCAAGCATTAGATCGGCTGCTGAATCAGTCCAATGCGGCGACAACCATCTCCACTCACGTCTCCACTCAAACCTCCACTCAAGCTTCCACTCAAGCCTCTACTCAGTCACCCAAAGCCTCGACATTTCAGTTAGACGAACCTGAAGGGCAAGTAGAATTGGGCTCTCGTTTTTACATTCAGCGACCACCGATTGAAAAAGACTGTCTGGAAACGATGATGCGGGCTGGCTCATTGATTCGGATTAAAGCGCCACGTCAAATGGGTAAGTCATCTTTGCTGTCGCGAACTCTTGCCTATGCTAAACACAAGGGATATCAAGTTGCCCATTTATATTTTCAGGAGGCTGATAGTGATGTATTCAGCGAACTTGATTCTTTTTTGCAATGGTTTTGCGCCAGTATCGCGGCGGAGTTAAATCTTGATGATAATTTGGAACAATATTGGCAAGGGGTATTAGGTAGCAAAAATAAATGTACTAAGTATTTTCAACGTTATTTGCTGATGGCAGCCGAAGCACCTCTGGTATTGGGATTAGATGAAGTGGATTTAATTTTTCAATATCCTAAGATTGCGGCGGACTTTTTTGGGTTGCTGAGAGCTTGGCATGAAAAAGCAAAAAATGAAGAGGTGTGGAAAAGATTAAGATTAGTCATCGTTCATTCTAAAGAAGTTTATATTCCCTTAAATATTAATCAGTCGCCTTTTAATGTGGGATTACCCCTTGAATTACCCGAATTAACCAATCCCCAAATAGCCGATTTGGTAAGTCGCCATCAACTGGATTGGACAAAGGATGAGACTGAGCAGTTGTCTCTACTCACAGGTGGGCATCCCTATTTAGTTAGACAAGCGCTGTATCAAATTGCGCGAGGTCGCACCGATTTGCCAAAATTGTTACAGAGTGCTCCCACCGAAGAGGGAATCTATGCTGATCATCTGCGTCGTCAATTGGGAAACTTAAAGGAAGATGAGGAAATGTTGGCAGCATTTCGAGAGCTTGTGGCAAGCGATCGCCCTTTGCCACTAGATAGTAGTTTAGCTTTTAAGTTGCGGAGTATTGGTTTAATTAAGTTTCAAGGCAATGATGTGATTCCCATGTGTAATCTTTATAGTCAATATTTTCGCCAAAGTTTAAAGATTTAGTGCTATGTCCTATTTTCCCAGCCATCGATACTTCCCTTACCTAACTTCGCCCGAAATAACCGCGATGTCCAACAAAGCGAATGTGGTAATTATTCAACCAATGGGAGCGATCGAGCAGCATGGCGCACATTTACCCCTGATAGTTGATAGTGCAATTAGTATTGGTGTGTTGGCGCGAGCATTAGAAAAACTTGATCCTGCAATTCCTGCCTACGCTTTGCCGCCATTGTATTATGGCAAATCCAATGAGCATAGTACTTTCGCAGGGACGATTACGCTGCGGACAGAGACGATGCTGGCGGTGCTGACAGATATTGCCGAAAGCGTCTATCGGGCGGGATATCGGAAATTAGCCTTGATGAATTCTCATGGTGGACAGCCCCAGATTTTGGAAATCGTAGCAAGGGATTTACATGAAAAATATCCTGACTTGATCATCTTCCCTCTATTTACTTGGCGGGTTCCCAATGTAGCCAAGAATTTATTAACTCCCAAAGAATTGGAATTAGGAATTCATGGTGGTGATGCCGAAACTAGTTTGATGCTGGCTCTACTGCCTGAATTAGTGCAGATGGATAAAGCTGTCACCGAATATCCCTACGGATTGCCTGAAGATAGTATGCTGAGTATGGAGGGAGCCAATCCCTTTGCATGGGTAACGCGAGACTTGACCCAGAGCGGTGTTTTAGGTGATGCTAAAGCTGCGACCAAGGAAAAGGGAGAGCAAATGCTTGCGTCTTTAGTTGAGAGTTGGACAAAATTAATCGCTGACATTTATAAATTCGAGCAACCAAGGGCTTATGGCAATCATCTCCTCTAAACCAACTCCGCAGCCTGCTCCTGAAGATAAACAGGAGAATGGTCAAGTCGAGCAAAATTCTACAACAGTTACGGAAAAGGCTCCCAACAAAAAATCACCTCGCCGTAATCCCAAAAAAGATCTCCCTTCGCCCGAATTACAAAAAGCTTTAGATTTGTTGCAAGCAGAGGCAACTCCCGAAGAAAAGTTAGAAGATCAACTGGATAAAAATCCTCCTGTCACAGCCAGTGTTGACATTAATATCCGTCCCAAAAATCTTGCTGATTATATTGGACAAAAGGATTTAAAGGAATTACTAAATATTGCGATCGCCGCCGCTAAATCCCGATCATCGGCTCTAGATCATTTGTTGTTATATGGTCCCCCAGGATTAGGCAAAACTTCTCTTGCGCTGATTATTGCCCAAGAGATGGGTGTGCAATGTAAAATCACCTCTGCTCCTGCCCTAGAGCGCCCTCGTGATGTCGCAGGTTTACTAGTTTCACTGCAAGCGGGGGATATTCTATTTATTGATGAAATTCATCGATTGCCTAGTGTCACCGAAGAAATTCTTTATCCTGCAATGGAAGACTATCGCCTTGATATCACGATTGGCAAAGGACAAGGAGCGAGAATTCGGAGTGTGGAATTAAATAAATTTACGCTCATTGGTGCAACCACAAGAATTGGCTCACTGTCTTCGCCGTTGCGCGATCGCTTTGGATTTGTGCAGCATTTTCGTTTTTATGAGCAAGATGAGCTTACTCAGATTGTTTCTCGTAGTGCCAAGATTTTAACTACTCCGATTGATGATGATGGAGCCGTAGCGATCGCCAAGCGTTCTAGGGGTACACCTCGAATTGCCAACCGCTTATTAAAACGAGTCCGCGATTATGCTGAGGTCAAAGCCAAAGGTGAGCAGATTACAGGGGCGATCGCTGAATCAGCCTTAGAATTATTTAATGTTGATCCAAAGGGTTTAGATTGGATTGATCGCAAATTGCTGACGGTGTTAATTGAAAACTTTAATGGTGGTCCCGCAGGTTTAGATACTCTAGCGGCGGCGACGGGTGAAGATGCTCACACCATTGAAGAGGTCTATGAGCCATATTTATTGCAGATCGGCTATATCAACCGCACCCCTCGCGGTCGTGTCGCTACCGCCGCAGCTTGGAAGCATTTGGGTTATTCCGTGCAGACAGCGATCGCGGGAATTTTATAAGACCCTCACCCCTAGCCCCTCTCCCAAAACTCCCAAAATGGGAGAGGGGAACAAGAAAAATTCAAAACCGCCTCTTGCTCCCCTTCTCCTGCCTTGGGAGAAGGGGCTGGGGGATGAGGGCAGATCTTCGCTGTGCGCTGAGTTATTTAAAATTTGATGGTGCGGCGATGGGCGGCAACCGACTCCACTAAACCGATCGCCATAAAATTAGCAATCAAAGACGATCGCCCATAACTCAACCACGGGAGCGGAATCCCAGTCACAGGAGCAACATTGATATTCATGCCAATATTCACAAAGGTTTGAAACAGTACAAAGGAAAATACACCGATCGCCAATAGCGAACCGAAATTATCTCGCGCATTTACGGCAATCACCAATAACCGCCAGCAAATACCAACAAACAGTAACAACACACAAATACAACCAATAAACCCAAATTCTTCACCAATCTGCGAAAAGATGAAATCTGTATGTTGTTCAGGAATAAAATTTAATTGGGTTTGGGTTCCCTTCAGCCAACCCTGTCCGAATAATTTGCCAGCGCCGATCGCAATTTTCGATTGAATGACGTGATAACCTGCGCCAAGGGGATCTTGATTAGGATCAATAAATAGTAGTAGGCGCTTTTTTTGATAGTCGTGGAGAATATTCCACAACAAAACTCCCGCCTGTCCTGATACTAAATTAACGACTATGGCGATCATGGTACTAGCAACCCGAAACCAAGGTAAGGAAACCCAAGCCGCCACCCCCATCAAAACTACCCAAACAATCCAAGCAGGCAGATATAAGGAAAACAGCACCGCCGAAACAACAGGCGAAAACATTAACAACAGCCAGCCAAGACTCGCCCCCGCCCAATAAAGCATCCCGATCGTAATCGCGGCAAAAACAAGCGATGTACCTAAATTTGGCTGTAAAAAAATTAAAATCCAAGGCGGTAAAACTACCCATCCAACCCTGAAGGCATCAATCGGGTTTTGAATAGGACGATCATGCATCATCGCAGCCAAAGAAATAATAATCCCCACCTTGGCAAATTCTGATGGTTGAATATTAAAACTACCGATCGTAATCCAGCGCTCAGCGCCTAATGCAGTTGTGCCGATCACCATTACCAAAACTAAAGAAAGGATAGTGATGCCATAGGTAATCCAATGCAAGCGCAGCAAGCGATCGTAATGTACCCTTGCGATCGCAAACATGACTGTTAAACCGACCACACCCGTAGCCCAATGTTGCCACCACTCAGTACGCTTTGCACTAAAATCTGAGCTAAAGATGGCAATCCCACCTAGCACTGTTAGCATAATCGGAAACAACAGCAACAACGCATCAGCATCGCGCCATTCGCGTTTGATATTTTCCCAATTTGGTAGTTCTAACCCTTTAACAATCATCCAGACGATCCTAAATTCATTACTGCATAGCGAAGCTAAGATCCTATTTTAGTAACCAACCAAACAAATCTTTAACTTTAATCTGAATTTCACCAGCAAATAATGGCACTTGCACTGATCGCTATTCCCAAAACTTGACATTCAACATCACATCGATATCACAGCTAAACTGCCATGTATCTGGAATTGGATGATTTGGGTAAGCATCGGTAACTTTGCGTAAAGCAGCCGCAAAGTTTCTATGGAAACGATCTAGGAAGTATTTCTTAAGGCTGGGAGATTGCTCAAGTATCAGTGTTAGATCATCTCTTTGTGTCGCGATCGTGTTTTGCCAACCACCGAAGCAGTCAGGCATATTGATATAGCAACGTTTCAGAATATGCTCGATCAGGATAATTAGCCTACTGTCAATTTCACGTCTATCTCTAGCAGCCAATCCTTCTAACTCCTCTATTAAATTTTCAACATCAAGATTATGAAAATCGCCAATTTTTAACTTTGAGATCGCCTCACTCAACCACAAATTAAGATCGCGTTCGTACAAACCTAAAGCCCGTGCAATTGTCTTTGTCATATCATCCTCTTTTGTCTAAGGATAGGCGGCACGAAGTGCCGCCCCTTACCTTTTTAAAACTAATATTCCCATCATGCCATTAGCGATCGCATAATGTGTCGCTTGCGTAAATCCTGCGGCTTTAGCTAGTTTTACCTGTTCGGAACCAATTGGAAATCGCGCTAAACTCGGTGCAATGTAGGCATATTCTTCAGTCATGTTAAAGCGATCGGCTAAAGGCACAACCACGCGATCCAGATAAAAATCTTGAAAATTTTGCATGAAGCGATCGCTAGGACGATGAAAATCTAAAATCGCGGCTTTTGCGCCATTTTTCAAAACCCGATGTAATTCCGATAAACATTGGGGAATATTTGCCACATTTCGCAAACCATAGGCTAACGTCGCACCATCAAAACTATTCTCAGCAAAGGGTAGACTCAACACATTGCCCTCTTGCCATGTGAGGATTTTCTGAATGCTCGGTGCATAGTTTTTTGTTTTTTGAGCGGCGATCGCTAAGAGCTGCTTAGAAAAGTCCAACCCGATCGCTTGTCCTGTTGGTGCAACTTGTTTGGCAACTAGAGCTGTCATATCGCCAGAGCCGCAACAGAGATCCAGCCATTTTTCGCCCTGTTTTGGTTCACACCAAAGCAAAGCCATTTTTTTCCAGATCCGATGTTGACCAAGACTTAGTAGATCGTTAAAGCGATCGTATACTGGGGCAATGCGATCGAAAATCTCTTGAATATCGGCTTCTGAAGGTTGAGTCATGACTAAATTAAGAAGGAAAATGTAGAGTCGGTTATGCCATCGCTAATCCATCCTACATTTAATCCCCAATAGACTCTCAGCAAAATCGCTGAGGTTCAGAAATAAACGAAAGCTTTTCGATCATGCGACAATGGGATGATGGTAGATGTGATTGTTAACATATCTGCTGAACTTGCTTGCTGAACTTAGCAAACAGGTTGATATCCTAGAACTTTATGTTAGAACTTTATGCTAAAACTTTGGTCAGGTAGAGGCAATCAATCAAAACCATTGCCCACAGATGATAGTGATGGCTCTAATCCTCCAACGCAGAAGTCAGATCAGGAAAATACCCATGCTTCCCCCGCAGAAAGTAATTTAAGATCTTTACAAGATGTTTCTCAACCCATCCGCGAACTTGTTAAAAGTAGAATTGCAGGTAAGTTAGTAGGTAAGTTGTCTGCGCCTAGTCTGCTTTTTGCGGTTGGAATCAGTGGAGTTGTATTAGTTACCATGCTCGGCGCTCATTATCTCACCGCGCCCGACTCAACTCCAGACAGCAATCTTGCGTGTAAATCTAAAATTACTGGTGATTGGCAAACAC
>JANMFC010000020.1:0-8888 GCA_031377675.1 Pseudanabaena sp. OTE_70b_metabat_355
CCCAAAGTAAGGTGATTCGCCCGCGAAGCGGGCGAATCACCTACTTTGGGTTTTATTAAGCCTAGCTACTTAAAGCTTAACAAATATTATGATCTTGAAATCTGAACAGATTTTTATATAGCAATCCGAAATCATTTATAGCTTTTTAAGAGTTGTGAGAGGCTTCGACTTCGCTCCGCCAGCGTATTTTGTTGGCTGAGCGAAGTCGAAGCCCTATTTTTCTCATAAATGATTTAGGACTGCTATATAGCTTTTTCAACTTAAATCAGTATAAATACCTATTAAAAAAGTTGGCTTAAATTAGTATAAATACTTATTAGAAAAGTTGGCTTAAATCAGTATAAATACTTATCAGAAAAGATGGTAAGAAATTAAGTATTAACTATTTTCTTTAAGAATTATTTTTCTTTTCTTTTAAGTACTTAAAGTGCATATAATTATAGAAATCACTTACAGATATAGTTTTTTAATATCTCAAGAGATGTACAAAAATAAGTGTCTGCTAAACTTTTAACTTTACTAGAAATTAATTTTGGGGGGAATGATTTCTAAGTCGAGAAATTCGCTATAGATAAAGTTAAGACTAGTAGGAATTATTTTAATTTTATAGAGACAATTTTAAGGAGTATTTATGACCCTCGATCCTCATGTTTTCATGAAAACCATGGAAACTCGTATATCTTTCTCCGCCGCAGACAAAGCCTTACTCAAAGCAAATGCTGCATGGGGAAGTTCGATCGCTTTGCAGATGGCTGAAGTTTTCTATGCCTATCTCGCTCGTGATCCCGAAATGAGTGCCATCCTCAATGCCAAGGAAGGGCGGATGCATCGTTTAAACGAGACTTTCATCGAATGGTTTGGTGAAATGTTTACAGGTATGGATGACTGGGGAACAGCGTATGCCGATCGCCGTTGGCGGATTGGTTTAGTCCATGTACAGATTGGGATCGGTCCTCAGCATGTTGTTCCAGCAATGGCAACTGTGGTCAATGAAGTTGGTAAGCAACTCAAAGCAGCAGGACTTCCTGAAGACTTACGCGATTCTTTGGGACGGATTTGTATGATCGATCTTGCTTTCATTGAGCAAGCCTATGTTGAAGTTTCGTCACAAGCCGTGATGCGCGAAACAGGATGGACGGAAGGTCTATTTAAACGTATGATCACTACTGGCGCGGCGAGCATGAAGTAACCCTAAAATTTGATTCCAAGACTTGGAATCAGGACAAATATTATGAGTACAACAGATCGTTCGGAACTCGGTCAATTTAGCAGCATTGTCTGCTTCAAAGCCGTAGTCACTGGAGCTGAAGAGGCTCTAGGTGAAAAAGCAGCCATGATCACACTGATCGCCGCAGGTCGCACTCGTGGTAAACAAGTTGCAGAACAGCTTGGTATTGCAGGAAAAAGTACGGCTCTAGCAGAACTGGCTCCTCTCCTTCAGCAGGCGCTGGGCAAAGATGGCACTAGACTTTGTATTGTAGACAAGATCGAACAAACTGATGAATCCATCAAAGTCTATTGTCGCGAAACGATTTGCTCTGCGGGTGAACCACAAGACTCTCCTCGGAAGCTGACCTTTACACAAGGAGCAATTCAAGGCGTAATCGAGGCTGTGATGGGCAATCGTCTGCGTGGTAAGCAAACGGAGTCGGTCTTGCGTGGCAGTACCCACGATGTCATTGAATTTGAAGTAATTGGTTAGCCCTCTATTCCATGAGATCTACATCTATAATCAATCCAAGAAATAACTTACATAATCATTCAAAATAAGGAGAAAGAAAATGGGTATTAATGTTGCCAAATTGGAAGGCATCTTGCAAAATCTTGTCACCAGTACAAGCGATGTCCAAGGCGCTGCGCTAGTGTCGCCAGATGGTCTAGCTCTAGCTTCTACTTTGCCAAGTGGTATGGATGAAGAAAGGGTGGCGGCGATGTCGGCAGCGATGCTCTCTCTCGGTGAGCGCATCGGTAGTGAGCTAGCTAGAGGTACAATCGATCGCCTATACGTTGAAGGCGACAAAGGTTATGGGATCTTGACAAGTTGTGGCGAAGAAGCGGTGTTACTGGTTTTGGCTAGTAAGGCGGCTAAACAGGGACTACTAATGCTGGAGATCAAGCGCGTGACGGGCGATCTTAAAGCGGCGCTGGCTTAACTGTTTAGTGATTTTTGGAAGTTCAAGATAAGCGGCGCATTGCGCCGCTTATCTTGAAGATAAAGGGTAGGGATATAAAATATTCATGGAAATAATGCGTTTGGTTGTGGCTGGTACAGTTGGTGCGGGGAAATCAACCTTTATTCGGACTGTGAGTGAAATTGATGTTGTCGATACCGATCGCCGAGCCACGGATGAAACCGCCGAAATAAAACATAGAACCACAGTGGCAATGGATTTTGGTCGCCTCACCTTTGGTCCAAATATGGCTCTGCATCTTTATGGAACCCCAGGGCAGCAGCGCTTTGACTTTATGTGGGATATTTTGATTCGCAAAGCCCATGCGTTTATTCTGCTGGTAGCCGCCCATCGTCCTCACGAGTTTCGCTATGCAAGACGGATTCTCAGTTATATGAATCGCCGTGTGCAGATTCCTTACATCATTGGCATCACACACATGGATTGCGAAGGAGCTTGGTCGAGCGAAAATATTAAACTGGCGCTAGGCTTTGTTGATGAGCAGAATCAACCACCTGTGATTGTGTTGAATGCTGATGAGCGCGATACTGTCGTTGAATCGATCGTGACGCTAGTGCAGTACTACATCCAAAGCTCATCTCCTAATTGAGCTTTTCGGTTAACTTTTTTGAGTTGATATTATTAAAAATTGCAGCTATCCTCATTTTATAGATTCGGGCATTTACTCCTTGGTTCATCGTTATGGCAATTACAGGCTCTTTATCCGAGTTTTCACTCCCAGAGATATTTCAGTTTCTAGATCAGGGACAAAAAACGGGAATATTAACAATTAAAGACTTTAAAGATACCCCAACAGAAAAGTCTACGTTGCGACATATTTGGTTGCATAATGGGCGGGTTGTGGCAGCAGGCGATCGCTTGGATAATCGAGGATTAGCGCGATTGATTGAGCAGCGAGGTTGGCTTAACGATGAGATTCGACCAGAAGTAGACCGATTAGTTCAGGCTAATGTCCCTTTAGGGTTAAATCTGAAATCAATGGGGATATTGCAGCCAGATCAACTCAAATTGTTATTTAGTATTCAAGTTTTACGTCAAGTTTGTTCTCTGTTTCAAGTAGAGACAGGGCAGTTTCGATTTGATGCAAAAACTGATTTACCCAAAGCGGAAATGACGGGGCTAAGTCTCGCTGCTACGGAAACAACATTGATGGGACTGCGTAGCCTTAAGGACTGGAAAACCTTGCAAAGCAAGCTTCCTGAACCTAATTCTACGTTGTTTAAGCTTATCGCTGGTCAGCCAAGTTTGCGTTTAGATGCCAGTGAGACTCAACTATGGTCAGTTGCTGACGGCTCGATCAATCTCAAAAAGATGGCTGAGCAATTTCAAATTCCCATTCAAAAGGCGCAGCAAATTGCCTTCCGATTGATCGTGGTAGGTTTAGTGGAAGAAGTGCCTGATATTGATTCGGGGATCGCAAATAATTTAGATGATCAGGCAAAGGCGATCGCTGCGGATGCAGATGTACAGGTGATAAATAAGTCGGAGCGAACGGAAATTAGTAACTCTTTTTTACAGAGTCTAGTTGGATTTTTGCAACATAAGGCCTGATAAACCGAGGGCAAAAGCTCGCTTTTGCTAAAACTGCTCTCTACCAAAAAAGTGTAAAAGTGCCGCTTTGCGGCACTTTTACACTTTTTTGGGTTTTCAGGCTAGCGCTGTAGCGATTAGGCTAAATTTGTCAACCCTGCCATATAGCTCTGAATACCTGCCAAATCGCGAGTAGCATCAGGGGCGATCGCACCAGCAATCAAGGCATTCCCAGAGAAGGTCGCACCAAATAAATAGCGCTGAGCAATCAGACCATCGGATAGCGCCGTGACCGAACCATTGCCATCAATATCCAAATCCTTCTGCAAGACACCCTGTTGTAGATAGGATCGAATCTGAGTTGCATTGCGCGTTGCTGTAGAAGAGATCGCACCATTAATCAGACCATCACCAGAGAAAATAGAACCTCCAAGCAGATAGCGCATCAGCATCACACCATCGGACAAGGCTGTGACTTTCCCATCACCATCAACGTCAAGATTCCAACGCTGACCAAAATCATTATTAATGATTGTGCCTGTCGCTGCGCTGTTGGTGGCGTTAAGGATTGCTCCATTAGTAGGATTAGTTAGGGATACCGCAAAGGTTTCATTCGCTTCCACAAAACTATCTTGAATAGTTTGCACAGTAAATGTTTTTGCCGTTTCTCCTGATGCAAAGGAGAGAGTTCCTGTATTCGATGTAAAATCATTGACACTGGCTGTATTGTTCGCACCGATGGAAGTAGCCACTGTGACTGCTTGTGGTGATTGAACTTCACCTGTGCGCGAAACTGTGAAAGCGATTAGCCCACCTTCATCGGACGCTGCGGAAGCGATCGCAAATACTGAAGGTTGCTTATAATCAAAAGAAGCACCTGTGAGACTTAAATTCGTTTGACTTCTGATCACTCCAATCAGTTCATCGGGTTCGACTCCTGGTTTGTCAATTAAAATTTGCGTATCTGCGCCCACGGTTGTAAGCAGATAGTTGCTACTGGAGCCGCTAAGCTGAATGACATCGCCTTCGCCACTGTTAAAATCAGCAATATTGGCATAATCAGCGACACCAGCAGATGTGTTACTGCCATCATCGTAACCAATCCAATTAGAATCACCTAAGACAAAGCGATCGCTTCCTGCACCACCATTGAAATTATCTATTGTTCCGCGCCCAAGCGTAGAACTATTCGGATTGAAACCAAGCAGGATGTCATTACCAATGTCACCATAGAGGGTATCAAGCCCATTGCCACCCATGATGGCATCGTTCCCCTCATTGCCGTAGATAGTATAGTTACCCGTCGCTGAAGCCAAAATCGTCACGGTATCGTTGCCAGCACCCGCATTAATTATATTATTTGCCGCCGTTGTCGTTGCGGTTATGACATCCGCACCCGCTCCCGTCGTAATCGTCTGCACACCCGCAGTCGATAATGCTTCTACGGTGACAGCAGCAACACCAGTACTGGTAATAGTTTGTCCACCACCAGTCGAGGCGATCTTCACGGTGGCAAGATTTGCACCAGCGATCGTTTGCGCTCCTGCGGTCGATGTAGCCATCACCGTGGCAAGCCCCGTACCCGTAGTAATCGTTTGCGCTCCTGCGGTAGATGTTGCTAGCACCGTGGCAAGCCCAGCCCCCGTAGTCAGAGTTTGCGCTCCTGCATCCGAAATCGTGGTCAGCGCGATCGCCCCTGTAAACGAACTCATGTTCGTGGTAATTGCCCCTGCTCCCGATGTAGTTGTCAGCCCGATCCCTGTTGCCGCAAACGCAGATTGAAACGCCGCACCTGTGGTAATGGTTTGAGCGCCCTCACCTGTGGGGTTAATTACTATCTTTTCGATATTGAAAATGTTATTCCAAAGAGTATCAGGTGGGGCGATCGCCGCTACGCCAATAGGAGTGATATCCAGCGTATCGATACCTGCATTACCATTGAGCCGATCATCAATCGCAAAAGTGCCAGTCATTCCGTCATTATAAGTAGCTATAAACGTGTCATCGCTAATCCCGCCAGTAATATTGTCTAGTCCTGTATTCAGATTGAAAATAGTCATGATGAATCTCCTTTGTATAATCTTTATTGCGGACGAAGATCGCGCCTACAATAAGATTTTGATAAAGAAACTCTAACTAAACGATGTTTGAACTGATGTATATCTAGCTATTGGCAATGAGTGAATTGTACTGGAATGCATTAAAACTTTAGAAACTATCGCTTAAGTAATCGCCCATGCGATCGCGAAACCTAATGGTATTGAGGTTAGATTAGGTAAAGGTTTATATCTTATTCATTCAACTCAACCAATTCAATCAAGAAATCAAGCGATCGCCTGTCACAGTAGTTTCATAAGACAGAGTTGTTAATTCGCCTCTAGTCAATATTTCCCAAATTAAGGAGTACATCATGAGTTTAGAAAATAGAGCTAAAGCAGCAGCTAAAAACGTTGAAGGTAAAATCCAAGAAACAGTCGGTGATGTAACTGGCAATACCAAAGATCAATTGGAGGGCAATGCCAAACAAGCCGAGGCAAAAGTGCGTAATGCTGCCGAAGATGTCAAAGATAAAGTCAAAAAAGCGATTGACTAATTTATTGAGCCACATTTGATAGTAGGGGCAATTCACGAATTGCCCCTACTATAGAATGCGGTTTTCAATCCGTTTTTGATTAAGCCCTAACGTAAGTTTAAAACCGTTACACCCTAATTATTTTTTATGCCTAAAGCAAAATTGACTGACAAAGAGCTTACAGAAGCGATCGTAAAACTACCTGAGTGGAAAGTGGTTGATGGAAAGTTAAATAGAGCTTTCAAATTTGATAGCTTTGTTGATGCTTTTACTTTTATGACTAAGATTGCTTTTGCTGCTGACAAAATGGATCATCATCCCGAATTGTTCAATGTCTACAATCGTGTAGTAATTGATCTAGCTACTCATGATGTAGACGGGATAAGTGATCTAGATGTTGAGCTGGCGAAAAAGATTAATTCTCTATAGACCGAGAGCTATCTCTATCCATTTGTAAATTATTTAATCATAAATAGAAAAGGAGATCGTTATGAATCTAATCTGGACTGGCATCGGTGTCCTTATTATCCTCTGGGTATTAGGATTCTCTATTAACATTGGTGGCGGGTTAATCCATATTCTTTTGGTTTTAGCCGTAATTGGAATTGTCTACAATGTATTTATAGGCAGAAGTGCCTAAATTCCCATCTTTAACTGGTGTTATGCGGAAGTCTGTACAGACTACCGCGTAACACTATTTTGAATATAAATTCTAAAAAAACATGACAAACAATACCCAAGACAAATTTGAGTTGGACGGAAAAATTATTGGCAAGATCCCTAAAGGAACTGAATTCCCTCAATCTCCTGATCATCCCGATCCCATTGGGAAATTGACTACTAATATCTCCTTTGAAGGGGTAGTAATCGAAAATGCCGACAAAGTAGTTTTTAGAATTACTGAGGTAAACGATCACGGAAATAAGCAGGTTGAGCAGATGAGAGAGAGAGGAACCCAAGCAATTACTGTAGGTCAAATTTTTTCGGTTGATGAATTAACTGGATGGGACATTAAACCTATCTAATTAAACCTATTTAAATTAAGGGAATTTAGCATGGCGTTAAAACATAAAAATGCGATCGGTATATTTCCCGATCGCCAAAGTGTTGAGTCAGCGATCGCGCAACTCAGAGAGACTGAATTCCCAATGAATAAAGTTTCGGTAGTTGTCGAGCATCTTAACTCAACAGATCCAACCATCGGCGGTTTAATAGAGCCAGTCGTACAGTCTGAGAGACAGTTTGCCCGCGATCGCACTAGCACCCAAATCGGACATGGCGCTCTAGATGCTGGAGTTTTAGGAGGTATTGTCGGTGGTGTAGTTGCAGGACTCTCCACCCTAGCATTTCCCGCAGGTGGTGGGGCTGTCTTATTAGTTGGTATGGCGGCAGGAGCCTTCTATGGAACTTTATCAGGTGGATTGCTAGGCGGTGCGATCGGCGCTGGCATTTCGGATGAACAATCTAAACATTACAGCGATCTTTTAGTACAAGGAAATTATTTAATAGCGATCGAAGGAACTGAAAGTGAAATCGATCGCGCTGCGTTGATTCTGAAAACCAAAGACATTCAGGATTGGATAACTTTTGACAAGTTATAACATTAGGTTTTGATTATGACTAGTTTTGATTACGACTTATTTGTGATTGGTGCGGGTAGTGGTGGACTAGCTGCGTCAAAGCGAGCCGCAGGATATGGGGCAAAAGTGGCGATCTCTGAAGGGGATTTGGTCGGCGGAACCTGTGTAATTCGTGGTTGCTTACCCAAAAAGTTAATGGTTTATGCGTCCCACTTTTCCCACTTTCCCCATGAGGCAGCAGGTTATGGCTGGACAATACCCGCAGGGACTTTTGATTGGGTAAAACTTCGTGATGCGATTCAAACGGAAGTATTGCGATTAAATAAATTGCATATCAGCTTCCTAGAAAAAAATAATGTCGAGCTAATTTCGGGATTTGCGCGATTTGTGGATGCTCACACCGTTGCTGTAGGCGATCGCCAATTTACTGCCGAGCGCATTCTCATTTCCGTTGGCGGCGAAGCCATCAAGCCCAATTTAGCGGGAATAGAATATGCCGTTACCTCTAAAGAAATGTTCCTTTTACCGAAATTCCCCAAACGCTTTGCGGTGATTGGTGGTGGTTATATCGGTGTCGAGTTTGCAGGGATTATGCGCGGACTAGGAGCAGAAGTTACCCAAATAATCCGCGATCGCGCAATTTTGCGTGGTTTTGATGACGATGTTCGCGCTAATGTCCAAGAAGGTATGGCACAGCATGGCATTAATTTGCATACTTGCATTGACAGCAGCACCCTCACGATCTCGAAAGAAGAAAACAACTTAGCGATTACCTTCAATGATGCCAGTGGTAACTCTCATACCGTTAACGTTGATGTAGTTCTATCTGCAACAGGTCGGCAACCAAATCTTGCTCACTGATAGGAGGAGTCGATGGTCGATTGAATTCTATCTCCATTCAAACCGCGGCCAAAATTCGATTCTTCAGCTGATTTCTATAGGTGCTGGGTGTTCCTTCTGATCAACAAAGGTTTTTTTTCTCGATGAGATTGTTATTTCTAGGTTGTCTTCTGG
>JANMFC010000026.1:0-21763 GCA_031377675.1 Pseudanabaena sp. OTE_70b_metabat_355
GGCTGGAAGATCTTCATCCCCATCACACTCATCTGGCTGGTCGTCGTGGGCTTGTGGATCCAGTCGCCCTTCAACATTTGGAAGTGACGACATGAGCACACTCACCGCCGTCCGCGAAGTCTTCACCAGCCTGTTCCTGACCGAACTGTTGAAGGGCATGCGCATCACCGGCAAGCACTTCCTGGCCAAGAACATCACGGTGCAGTTCCCGGAAGAAAAGACGCCGCAGAGCCCGCGCTTCCGCGGCCTGCACGCGCTGCGCCGCTATGAAAACGGCGAAGAGCGCTGCATCGCCTGCAAGCTGTGCGAAGCGGTGTGCCCGGCGCTGGCCATCACCATCGAATCCGAGGTGCGCGCCGACGGCAGCCGCCGCACGACGCGCTACGACATCGACCTCACCAAGTGCATCTTCTGCGGCTTCTGCGAAGAAAGCTGCCCGGTGGACAGCATCGTCGAGACGCACCACTTCGAGTACCACGGTGAGAAGCGCGGCGACCTGTACTCTTGGTTTCGGTTTACGATCGCGGGTCTGTTATTAGGCTCATATCTAACATTGCGCCAAAAATTACCCTCTTGGCGAGATTTACAAAAGGTTTCGTTGCCGATTTTTTTTACCGCCGTAGTTGGACTATCGCTAAACTACATTTTATTTTTGATTGGGGTCGGCAAAACTTCGCCAACCAATGCTCAAGTGCTGACCCAGATTGCGCCCGTGTTGATGGGGATCTCTTCCTTAATTATTTTCAAAGAGAAATATAATTACAGGCAATGGGGTGGCGTGGCGCTGCTCATTTTTGGATTGGTGTTGTTTTCCCACGAACAGGTGCGATCGCTAATTAGTAGCTTTGATAGTTACATGTGGGGCAATATTTTATTGATTTTTGGAGCGATCGCATGGGTATTTTATGGACTCGCTCAAAAGCAACTATTGCGAGATTTACCTTCGTCTTCGGTAATGCTAGGCATCTATCTTAGTGCTGCTGTCCTGTTTACGCCCTTGTCACATCCAGCGAGAGTATTGACTTTATCGGGTTCACATTTTGCCATTCTCATCTTTTGTGGACTAAATACTGTTTTTGCCTATGGTGCATTTGCCGCCGCGCTCGAACATTGGGAAGCCTCCAAGGTCAGCGCGATTATTACTTTGGCTCCGCTAGTCACTTTAGTAGCCTCAGTGATCTTGCCAAGTTTTATGGCGCAATTATTACCGCCATCGCCGCTTAGTTGGTGGGGTTATGTGGGTGCGATCGCGGTTGTATTTGGCTCGCTCATAATTTCCCTAAGCTCAAAACCCTTGCGTTAGATGCATTTCAAGGATTTTTTGAAATATTTTTTAAAATGTTTGCGTTTGCCACATTTGTACGCTATAGTTATGAACGCTGAAGTCAGTGACGCAAAAAACTGACAAAGTAAAAATGCTACATTCCTCAGTAGCTCAGTGGTAGAGCAATCGGCTGTTAACCGATCGGTCGCAGGTTCGAATCCCGCCTGGGGAGTTATCAAAAAAAGAAGGGATGCATTGCATACCTTCTTTTTTAATAGATCGCATTTATGGGTCGCGTGATCGCATAACTGAAAAAATAAATTAGATTTATCCAACAATTCACGAGGTAGAAATTTTGATCGTACAAATTCCTGAATCCTTGCAAATTCTTGATTCGCTCTATCTCAATGGCTATCGCAATAGCTTAATCGATCGCGCTCTTAACAAAATTATCGAGTTAGAAAAAGCAAACACCCTCAAACAAGCTTCAGAATTGCAGTCAAAATTACAGATATACGAACTTCAATATCAAATGACTTCTGATGTTTTCTATCCAAAATTTAGCGATGGTAGTTTAGGTGATGAGATTGCTTATTTTGAATGGAGTGTTCTGTATGAGCTTTGGCTATCCACTCAAGAGCGCTTAAAGGTCTTGCAGCCAAAAATTGAGTAGAGATTATAGAGGCTAATGAATATCTTGAAGATATCAAATCTAGGCTTATTGCCAGCAATGCGATCGCTGCTTTTGCAATTGTTGAAGAGTTAGATTTTGGCGATCGCGGTTATTTTCGGGCAAGGGTTACGCTCAGTAATGATGATTTTTTGGAAGTTGCTGAGTATTTTAAGATTACGGAGAATGTTGTTACAACAACGAGGTATCGCTATCAGTGGATGGACTGCGATCGCGCTAATTTACACAAACGTTGGGACAATGTGCCGCATTTTCCAAATCTGCCTAATTTTCCGCATCATATTCATGTTGAGTCGGAGGAAAATGTCATTTCAGGTAATTCGTTAAGCATTCAGGAGCTTTTAGATATTCTTGAACAAGAGCTTGAGTTTTGAACGCTTGAATAAAACTGAAATTTGAAGCCATTGATAATTTTTGATGGCATGGCGATCGCTGCCTCAGTAGCAAGTTTTAAATTTTATCAACCTTTAGGATGAGATTTTAGCTTATAATTTTTTTAGTAAATTGTCATTGGAGCTTGTATTGTGAGCGAGTCGTTAGTTGAAATTACTTTTGCGCTAGATGATCCGAGTTTGGATGAGGATGAACGGCAAGAGTTTGCTACGAAATTGCTGCCACAGTTGCGCAAACAAGGCGATGCTGAAAATGTAGAGTGTACTGAGGATTTAAGCTATGAAGTGGGTAGTAAGGGCGGCTTGGATAAATTGATAGGCGTATTGACTGCAAAAAAAGTACCGTTAGATAAAGTTGTTAGCTTTATGGGATTTGTCGGCGACAAGTTTGCGGAAAAGTCGATGAAACTTCATATGAAAGATGGCGATTTCGAGTTAATTCTCGAAACCACTGGGGAAAAAGCTATCTTGGCTGCCGAAAGATTCGTTAGTGCGGTATTAGACAAGCGAAAAAAGGATTCTGCCAATGGCTAAGAAGGCTCTACTGATTGGAGTGAGTCAGTATGAGGCAGGCTTGCCATCGCTTGCGGCTGCACCAAAGGATGTGGCGGCGATGCAGCGCGTGTTGCAAAGTTCTGAGCTTGGGGCTTTTGATGATGTTAAGACGCTGATCGATCCCGATTTAGAGGCGATGCAAACAGGGATCGATTTGTTGTTTCAAAGCTGTCAAAAGGGCGATTTGGGGTTGCTCTATTTTTCGGGGCATGGGATTACGGATGATAACGATCGCCTATATTTAGCGACACGTCGTACTAGCAAGGATACCTTTAGGGCGAATTCTGTCCCTGCTAGTTTTATTCAAGGAATAATGGACGCTCATCACCATCAAAGAAACTATGTTTTGATTTTGGACTGTTGTTATAGTGGGGCGTTTGCGAAGGATTGGCGGGATATGGCTAAGAGTGCGGATATCAAGCTAAAATCGCAGCTTGAGGTGGAGGGGAGTGTGGTATTAACTTCTTCGACTTCAACCCAAAAATCCTATGAAGATAAGGAGGGGGAACTGTCGCTCTATACAAATTACATCGTGCAGGGGATTGAGTCGGGGGCTGCGGAGTCTGATGGTGATGGGTTTATCTCGGCGGATGAGTTGCATGAGTATGCTAAGCGGCATGTGCAGTCGGCGAAGCCTGCGATGAAGCCAGAGATTTATGGGTTTAGGCAGGGGATTAAGATCATTGTCTCTAAGGCAAGGGTTGACACGAAATTGGAGTATCGCCGTTTGGTGGAGAGATATGCTGAGAATGGCGAGATTTCTTTTGTGGGTCAGGATATTTTGGAAATCAGACGTGAATATTGGAATATATCTGATGAAATTGCTATAGCGATCGAGAATGAGGTGTTAGAGCCAGATCGTAAGCGCTTGAAAAATTTAGAATGCTATGAAAAATCCATGAAAAGAGCTTACAAACAGCAGTTTCCTCCAACGGAAAAGACTCTCAGGGATCTGAAGGATTTACAAGAACTTTTTGGTTTGACAGATGAAAATATTCGTCCTATTCGAGATCGAGTTATGGCTCCTTATGACAAAAAAAAGCCAGGAAAGTTATTCACATGGAACTTTATAGCGATCACTGGAGGAATTGTATTTTTAATTATTTTAGTGCTAACTTTCGTTAATAAGAATTTATTTTTTCTGAAAGTAGATCCAAGCCCACCATCCTCAACGATTAAAACGATTAATCCGACTCCTAAGAATGAACCATCAGTGACAGGGAACCTCACTTTAAATCTCGATACATCTTTACCAAATCCTAGTATTTTGGAGATGGATGGCGGTACGACAATGGTAGCACTCATCAGGCAACTCATTGATGCCTATAGTCAAGCTAATCCTAATCTGCCGATTACCTACGGTTTAAACGATAAAACACCCAGTAGTTCCGACAAGGGTTTAAAAAAACTCTTTGATGGAACTGTGGCGATCACTGCAACTTCACGACCATTAAAACCAGAAGAAGTAAAATGGGGGCTGGAATTATTCCGTATCGGTAGAGATGCAATAGGAATAGTAGTTGGCGTTAATAATTCTTTTAAGGGTAATTTAACCTTGGATCAGGTTCGTAATATTTATCAAGGCAAGATCACCAATTGGTCAGAAGTTGGTGGTGCAAATTTCCCCATCAAAGTGATTAATCGTGCTACCGATAGCGGTACGCTGGAAGTTTTTCAAAAAATTGTCCTGCGAGGTCAACCCTTTGCCACTGATGGCGACAACTTCATTACATGGAAAGATGATGAAACTACGGCAATTTTGCGTGAATTAGGAGATAACGGGATTAGCTATGCTACTGTCACACAATTGAAAGATCAGCCAACCATGAGGATTATTGCGATCGATGGTGTGAGTCCTACGGATATTGAGGCTCGTAAATCTGGTAAATATCCTCTTACCCGCAATATATTTCTAGCAGTTAGAAAGACAACTAGCCCAGCTGCTGCGGAATTTATCAAGTTTGCTCTCTCTCCTGAAGGACAGAAAATTGTGGAAGACATAGGATTTTTACGTTAGTGTCATGAATTATTCGCGCTCGACCAGAGCAGAAAAAATGGCTGACAATGCGTAAAGATTTCAAAAGACTAAAATCTGGAGCGCGAATAAGTAAAGACACTAACATTTTTACCCATTAACCCCATCAAGTAGTTTCGCATGTGATGAATATTTGGCAGCGACCACCGCACCTAAATGAAATATCTAATCAAATATCTACCGATCAAACCACTGCAAGCCCAACGTTAAGCCGTAAACATCTTTTTGGCTGTATGAAAGGCAAAATAAAAATGGCTCCAGATTTTGATGCTCCCCTTGCTGGTTTTGCTGAGTATATGTGATGAAATTATTACTGGATACCATTGTAAAAACTAGGAAAACAAAAATGACTGCTAGAGAACAACTTTTACGAGAAATTCAACATAGTCCAGAACCACTGATTAAAGAAGTTTTAGACTTTTTACTATTTGCGAGAATCAGAAATTATCCCTTTGTGGAACCTGAAGTAGGTGATCGCCAAACACCACAACAACCAATTTGGGAATTTGCTCAAGAATTAATGCAAGATGCCCCACCCGAAGAACTCGCCAAACTTCCAACCGCACAACATCAAGAACTAACCCTTAACGACTTAATATCCACTATTCCCAATAACTTTACATATCCTGACGATGTAAGGGAATTTACTGAAAGCGCACCAATAGGGCGCGAACTTCTATGAACATCCAAAGAGGTGAAATTATCAGAATTAATCTTAACCCCACTCAAGGCAGAGAAAAGCCTTGCTTCTAATAAAACATTCTCACAACTATGGCAAAAGATCTCTTTCATAATGAAGTACGCATCGCATTAGAAAAAGATGGATGGCAAATTACTCATGATCCCTATCGCTTGCGTTATGGAGTCGCAGACATCTACATCGACCTCGCCGCCGAAGAAGCGATCGCTGCCGAAAAACAAGGACGTAAAATCGCAGTCGAAATCAAAAGTTTCTTTGGAGGTTCAGCAATTTCCCAATTTCATACAGCATTAGGACAATTCCTCAACTATCAAATTGTTTTAGAATCAGAAGATCGCGATCGCATTCTGTACTTAGCCGTTCCCTTTGAAGCTTACGAAGCATTTTTTCGCTTTGAGCCAGTCAAAACCGTGATCGCCCGTTTTCAGGTTAAGCTGCTTGTTTACAATACAGAAAAAGAGGAGATAGAACAATGGATCGAGTAGAACATTATCGCCAAATCGTGCGTACCTTTCTCGAAGAATATGCCCAACAAAGCGTCTCACCCAATGAAAACGTCACTGCTGAACTAGTATTCGATGAAAAACGCGATCGCTATTTGTTAGTTCATGTTGGCTGGCAAGGCGCTCGGCGAGTTTACGGCTGTCCTATGCAGATTGACATCATTGATAACAAAGTTTGGCTGCAACATAACTCTACTGAAGTATTTGTCGATCAAGAACTCATTGCTAGGGGCATACCCGAAGACAACATGGTGCTAGGACTGCAATCACCTCGTATCCGTGAACTAGTCACTGCAAGGAAGAAGAGCAATTCAACATCTCAGCAATCACAAAATGAATATACAAACCTACTGATTGATAAATTCCGCAAACAAGGGCTAGAGCTATAATTTTGTGTGACAAAGGATTTGAGATTCAGATTTTCTGTCTTATCGAATTAGCGATCGCGACTCATTTGAAGTAATTTTTCCTGATGGTAAACTTTAAAGACTTTGACACAAATACCCAAAGCAACTATTTCTTCTTGCTAAACCAAACCTCCAAATCAGCAACACTCTCAAAATCCAAAATCGCCTCAGCCAAACTCTCCAAGCGCGGAATCTGTAGCCTTGCAATCCTTGCGTGCAGTTTCGGCGGCAAATTCCCAAACTTGCGCGTCAGCAATCGCAAAATAATAGTTAACAATCCATGCTTACGCCCTTTAATTTCACCTTTAATTTCACCCTCTAGACGACCTTCTTCCAAAATTTCTTGATATGTTACAGATTCGCGCATGATATCTCTCCTCAAAATTTGCTTGATAATATTTTTATCTAAAACTAAACCAGCCAACACATAGGTTGCAGCTCCGATAATTTGACGTGTTTTTTGCTCAGGGATCTCATCGATTTTTTGAGCGATATCTTGTAACAGTCGCTCTTTATCGCCATCATTAACAAGTATAGCAAACGGCAACATACCCGTAAATTCTAAAAAATTAGTGATGGGTTGTTCCCATAGCCTAATCACTTCAAATTCGTGTTGGGTTCTCTCATCCTCAAACCTGTTCTGAAAAACTAAATCTGAGCTTGTTTCTTTTAGGTAAATGACAAATTGACGGATCTTTTTGTCAGGAAAGCGCCTTTTGCCGCGTACCCAATAGTCCAACTCCCGAAACGGAATTTGCGGGTCTGGTCTGGTTTGAAACTCTAAATGTAATAACAAACTTTCGGCTTCTAGCAAAATCAAGCTATCCGCACGAATTGGCTCGACCGCTAACTCTTGAGGTTGAACTTGAGTAAGCTGAATTGCTTCACCGAGGAGCCATGAGGCAATATCGGTAGAATAAGTTTCGGCAAGAAATTTGCAAATATTGTCAAACATTGACAGAAAAAGAGGAGATAGAACAATGGATCGCTTAGAATATTATCGCCAAATCGTGCATATCTTTCTCGAAGAATATGCATCCCCGAAGACTATATGGTGTTAGGACTACCATCACCTCGTATCCGCGAACTAGTCGCCGCTAAGTTAAAATTTGGACAAAAAGTTGAAGTCCTATGCCTCAATCGCAAGAAATTCTCAAAGAGCGTTATCAATTACAGACTCAGCTAGGATTCAATTCTGGAAGACAAACTTGGCTAGCCCATGATTTAGATGCTAATCATGAACTTGTGGTCGTGAAATTACTCACCTTTGGCGGTGATGTGCAGTGGGAAGACTTGAAGCTATTTGAGCGGGAGGCGCAAGTCCTAAAGCAACTAAATCATCCGCGTATTCCTAAATATCGTGACTACTTTGCGATCGACGATCGCTCTCTCTGGTTTGGTCTAGTCCAAGAACATATCCAAGGAACTTCGCTGAAGGATTTACTGGTACAAGGACAGAAATTTTCGGAGAAGCAGGTCAAAGATATTGTCACCGATACCTTAGAGATTTTGATTTATCTACATGGACTGAATCCACCTGTTCTGCATCGTGATATTAAGCCCAGTAACTTAATTTGGAGCGATCGCCAAGAGATTTATCTTGTAGATTTTGGCGCGGTGCAAGATAAAGCTTCAGCCGAGGGTAAGACTTTTACGGTAGTTGGGACTTATGGCTATGCGCCGATGGAGCAGTATGGCGGACGGGCTGTGCCTGCTTCGGATTTGTATGGGTTGGGGGCAACGGTGATTCATTTACTGACGGGAATTTCACCTGCGGAGTTACCTCAAGATGATGAGTTGAATATTCAATTTCGCGATCGCTGTGGAGCCAGCACACAACTTTTGGATTGGGTGCAGAAAATGACGGCTCCATCACCTAAGCGCCGCTTTCAATCAGCAAGAGAAGCGATCGATATGCTTTATACCGACTTCAAAAAGGTAGCCAAAACTAAGTCTGATCATAAACTTTCTCATTTCAAAGTTCCTGATATCAGAATCCCTCAGCCTGTAACCAGCAAAGTGCAGATTGAGCGATCGGCAACTAACTTTTTAGTTACGATACCTCCATCGATGTTCGTAGTCGTAATCTCGGTCTTTGGGGCAATAATCGGAATGATGATGATATTCGCTTCGTTTTGGTCAATATTTCATTTGAATACTGGCTTTGCTAGCGGTTCTTTGTTGATATCTTTTTTGTTGATAATTTTAGTAATTCTTTATAATTATTTAATTAGAATTTGGTCAACTATCTCTTTCGAGATTGATACAAACCATGTTTGTTGTAAGCTCAGTAAACGTCTTTTGAAATGGAAGCATTTTGTTAAGACCTTTAGTATTCGCCAGATTGAGTACATCCATACCACAATGTCATCTAAGACAGGCGGTTCAGTTGTTATTCAAACTATCCAACATAAAACTTCGCAGCAACCACAAATAATCGCTAAATATATTGTGGGCGATGATCGTCTCACCGAATTGGAAGCAGCATGGTTAACCCAAGAGATT
This sequence comes from Pseudanabaena sp. OTE_70b_metabat_355, assembly GCA_031377675.1. GTDB lineage: Bacteria > Cyanobacteriota > Cyanobacteriia > Pseudanabaenales > Pseudanabaenaceae > Pseudanabaena. The sequence continues at coordinate 9,053 of JANMFC010000026.1, forward strand.
CAAGATTGGTTAAAAAATTCTCATTAGGGCTGACCATTTACTAAATGCCGAAGAAATGCAAGTCGGTATTTATAAAATTTGGTTTAATGTTAGTGATTATTTTGCCACTCATCAAGTCTCACAGACAGAGCCAGCTTTTTTGAGTCGGGTTCCGATCCGTTTTGGCATTTCGGATATTAGCGATCGCTACCATGTACCTTTACTGGTATCACTTTGGACTTATAGTACCTATCAAGGCAGCTAAATTTCTTGTGTTTGATTTGCTCTAAAACTATCGTAAGTAGCTAGGCATGATTAAATATAAATCCCAAACAAGCTGATTCGCAGGCTTCGGCGAATCAGCTTGTTTGGTGAAATTTTCAGCTAAGATAAAATCTTAGACAGGGCTTAGATTATCAACAACATTATTTAGGAGTAACCACCTTGGAAGTAGCTCAACTATTAGAACTATACGGACAGGGACAGCGCAATTTTGCCAATGTAGATCTTAGTAATGCTGAATTGCGTAATGTCAGCCTCACGGGAATTGACCTGCGCGGAGCAACTTTAAACAAAGCCGATCTTAGTAGTGCCAATTTGATTGAAGCAAACTTGACAGGAGCCAATTTGGTCGATTGCAACCTCAGAGGTGCGTTACTTCGCGATGTCAACTTTTCCGATGCCGATCTCAGTTGGGCAAATTTCACTTGGTCAAATTCATCCAATAGTAAGTTTATTCGCGCTAATCTCAGTGTCACTAATTTTAGTGGGGCAAACTTAATTGAATCGGATTTTACAGGCGCAATCCTCAAAGGTTCAAATTTGCGTGGCACAAATCTGCGTGGGGCGATATTACAAAATTTAACCGCCTGTGAAGATACAGAGTTTACAGGTGTACGCAATCTAGACGATCGCACCCGCCTATATCTATGCACGATCGCTTGTGGTATGCACCCATTCACTAAAAACAACAGCCGAGAAACCCTAGATTGTCCAAATTAATTTAAGGCTTTTCAGTGATTTGTAGCAAATAGGGAAAAGAATTATTTTCTTCATAGGAGCCAATCCAGACTTCATAGGTTCCTGCTAACCAATCACCGCTAATAACAGGATTGCGATCGCTGACATCATCACTACACCAACTGCCCCCCGGTCCGCGCACCAGCATAATCGTATCGCCAGAGCTTTTGACTTGCAATTTGAGATACTTAAATGGTTTGGTTAAAGTAATTTTATGATCGGCGACTTTATCAATAAAACCAATACAGGCTCCTGTTTCTGTCGATTTACGCCCCGATGTTTTCTGCGTCTCGACCGTACCGCCACTAATTCCCCGTAACTCAATCTCTTTTGGCGCAAAACTAGGCGCGATCGCAATATCCTCAAACATTTTCACGAAGCTAGCTTTTTTATTTGTAGTAATTTCTAAGTTCTCTGGTTGAGATACAGGGCGCGAAATTTCAATGTTGGTTGTTTCCTGTGGTGTTTCTACTTTCGGCTGCGATCGCAAAGGTGTTGCCGCCGCTAAGATCGCGGTAGTTATAGCTGTAATGGTAATTAGCGATCGCACTGCAAATTTTCTCATGACACAAATATATTGGCTCTAAGAGGTGGATCTTAGCATTAGCCACAATGGAAAACCATATTCTTTTATAATCGAGCGAGAAGTTGTCAAGCGATCGCCGCTCCAAACTAAAAACGAACTTTTACTGTGAGGTAAAATTATGGTTACTCAATATCAAGTTCGGCTGTTTCATAATGGACGCAATCAAACTTTGAATATTCCTCATGCATTTGAAATGCCTAGTAATGATGTGGTTATTCGTAGAGATGGTGAGAGACTAATTATTGAGCCATTTAAGAAAAGATCTTTATTGGAGTTATTAGCAACGCTGGAAAATATTGATGAAGATTTTCCTAATGTTGATGAGGGGTTGCTTCCACTAGATAATATTCAGTTATAGCTATGACTTATCTCTATTTGCTAGACACAAATATCATCTCGGATTTAGTCAAAAATCCTACTGGAAAAGTCGCTCAGCGTATTGCTGAAGTCGGAGAATTGAGTGTATGTACCAGTATTGTTGTTGCTTCTGAGTTAAGGTTTGGGGCTGAAAAAAGTAGCTCACCTCGATTAAAACAGCAAGTAGCTCGAATTCTTGAGTTAATCGTGGTGTTACCGCTTGATTCGCCTGTTGAGTTTTATTATGCTGAGATTCGGGCATATTTGGAGCGGGAGGGAATACCGATTGGAGCTAATGATTTGCTAATTGCGGCGCATGGTTTGGCTCTCAATTTAACGGTAGTTACAGCAAATGTGCGCGAATTTTCCCGTGTGCCAAATTTGGTGGTTGAGAATTGGTTGATTTAAAAATTCTGATTTTTTAGTTGGCTCAACTATAGAGTAATAGAGCGCTAAACTCACAAACAAGCAAATGGCGATCGCTGATCTAGAAAGTATCGTTTTGTTTACGCTTGGGTATAAAGTCTGAGTTTTGACAGATTGGGCGATCGCACTGCAAATTTTCTCATGACACAAATATATTGCTTCTAAGAGGTGGATCTTAGCATTAGCCACAATGGAAAACCATATTCTTTTATAATCGAGCGACAAGTTGTCAAGCGATCGCCGCTCCAAACTAAAAACGCTTCACATTTGTTTCTTTACTATTTTTAGATAACGCTTGACATTTGTTTTGTTAGTAAATTATATTAAAAAATGTCTAGGAAACACAGACCGCACTAGATCAATAGATACCTATTGCGTATACGTTAACTCAATCAAATAAAAAAGCAAGCAGATGTTGGTAGCATCCACTTGCTTCGTCCGATCATTTTTCCTCGCCGTCTTTCTTCGTAGCTCCTAGAGCAGTCATAACAGTCCCAGTTAAGATGGGTACATGTTCAGCAGGTACTCTTCCAGTTGCAACTCCAATGCTCAAGATGAGTATTGTAGCTCCACAGAAAAAGTTAATCATAGTTTAACCTCATATCTAGTTTTGGTGTAAAGTGCCATAAGCTCACTAGCTTTGCCACTTAAGGCTAGAGGGTTAGGAGTACATATGAAGGTCAAATCTTCTATGTACTTCATTTATGATTTCAAAATACTATCACAGTTTTTTCTTACGACCAAATAATTCATTTAGATATTTGCTTCAAACCACCACAGACAGCGCAATATCAATGATATTTACTATTGCTTTACACTAAATATCGAGCCGCAAATTATACATGACATCAGATAATCACATTACTTATTGAGAGACCTAACAAAAGTGAATATCAGGTAGGGGGTATAAAAATTGTAGCGAAGATTTAAGATACGGCATTTAGTCTGTCAGCGCAATATCAGTGAAATTGGCATTGATCGCCCCGAAGCTGTAGATTGAGCTTGTCAGATGGTTGAGTTACTCCAGCTAGATGACCAACAAAATCAGGGGATAAAAGCTCCATTGCCTCATCCATCTGGAGATTATCAAATGATTTGTAGAAACTGATAATAATCTCTTTGTTTTTTTGTGATGACATAAAGCCCCAAAGTATATAATCTCAGTCAAATAAAGACTGATTCATTCTAATCTTTACCCATAAAATCAGGTGAATATACTGGGGAAATACTCACCTGCTCCTAGTATTAGCGCTTTTCGTTATAATCACAAAGAATGAGAAATGAACGAGCTTAGATAAAAACATGGCAGCAATTGGCATTATGACCGCACAGGTGCGTCCCGAACGTGAAGTCGGACAAATCCATGTTTATGACGGCACAGGTAAGGGCAAATCACAGGCGGCTCTCGGCGTAGTCCTGCGATCGCTTGGCTTAGGAATGTCCGATACATCACCTTTCGGCACAAGAATTTTGTTATTGCGATTTCTCAAAGGCTCCGAACGCGAATATGCCGAAGATGCCGCAATTTCTGCTTTGCAGCAAGGATTTCCGCACTTAATCGATCATGTGCGAACTGGTCGCTCCGAATTTTTTGATGCCGAACACGTTACGCCCTTTGATCGTCAAGAAGCCGAACGGGGTTGGGCGATCGCTAAAGGCGCAATGGCTTCGGGACTATATTCCGTAGTAGTTTTAGACGAAATTAATCCCGTTCTCGATCTAGGCTTAATCCCAGCCGATCGCATTGTCAAAGATTTAAAAAATAAACCCGCCCATCTGGAAGTTATCTGCACAGGACGCGGCGCACCGCAGTCACTAATTGATATTGCCGATCTACATTCAGAAATGCGATCGCACGATGAAGCTCATGCGGAAAAGTATGGGATGACAGGCATTGAAATTTATACAGGGGCTGGCAAAGGTAAAAGTACTTCGGCTTTGGGCAGGTCACTGAAGGCGATCGGGACAGGTATCAGTCGCGATTTATCCCATCGAGTTTTGATTATGCAATGGCTCAAGGGCGGTGCTGGTTATACCGAAGATGCCGCGATCGCCGCTCTTAAGCGAGGCTATCCCCATGTAATCGACCATCAGCGCTGTGGACGCGATGCGATCGTTTGGCGAGGACAACAGCAAGAAATGGACTGCATCGAAGCCCAACGTGGTTGGGAAATTGCTCAAGCTGCGATCGCTTCTGGACTCTACAAAACGATTATTCTTGATGAACTAAATCCCACTGTTGATCTTGATCTACTCCCTGTTGAGCCAATCTGCCAAGCCCTACTCAAAAAATCTCGTGATACGGAAGTAATCATTACAGGACGTTGTTTTAATCAACCTGCTTATTTTGATCTTGCTTCAGTTCATTCAGAAATGGTATGCCATAAGCATTACGCCGAAAAAGGCATAGACCTTAAACGCGGTGTAGATTTTTGACAGAACAGAGTTATCGCTATGCGACAAGTACCTCGGCATAATAAAACCAAGAGTCCAAATAAGCTGATTTGCCCGCGAAGCGGGCAAATCAGCTTATTTGGGTTTTATATTTAATTATGCCTACTTAATTATGGCAGCATTATGAATTGATCGGACATCTAGTACGCCTTGCCAAAACTCAAGCCCAGATTAAGCCCCAGAAAAGTCAATGATTATAGAAGAAGATATTCGATGGATACAGCGATTTTCTAACTTTGAGAGAGCATTCCTTCTGTTGCAAGACGCACTCAAAACTGAACAGCTTTCCATTTTAGAAAGAGCAGGATTGATTCAATTTTTTGAGATGACCTTTGAACTTGCTTGGAAATTACTCAAAGACTATGAAGAGGTAGAAGGCTTGAATGCCAAAACTCCTAGAGAAGCGATTAAACAAGCATTTCAATCGGGACTAATCAACAATGGACACGACTGGATCGATGCACTGCAAGACCGCAACCTAACATCACATACCTACAACGAAGAAACGGCGATCGCAGTTGAAGCAAAAATTAGAGACAAATATTTTCAACTTCTGGAGGAAGTTTATGCGTATTTTAAGAACAAAATAGCAAATCTATGAAATACGGATTAATTGAGCGAGATTTTATTTACATCAACGAAGCGATTCGAGAATTTCCTGAAATTACCGAAGTAATCTTGTTTGGCTCAAGGGCAAAGGGAAATTATAAAATAGGCTCGGATGTAGATTTAGCGATCAAGGGCGATCGCGTAACATATGAAATTACAGCCCGATTTGCTGATTGTCTCAACGAAGAGAAGCCATTACCCTATTTTTTTGATGTGGTGCATTATGAAGCGATCGCTGAACCAAAGCTTAGAGAACATATTAATCGCGTTGGTATTAAAGATTGGACTTTGGACAAAATTTATAACGCTCCCTAACTTTTATACTTTTTTGTCTTGACAATGGGGAGCACTTTAATATGCAGGATCTATTTTGGGGTAGATCTTAGAATTTTGGGCAACTAGGCAAGCCTGTCAAAAAGATGTAATAATTTGTAACAGAAATGACAAGCGATCGCTTAACCATAGGATCAACAGGATCAAACTCATGGAACCCGAATCAAACCTTACGGAAACCCCTAGTGCAGAACCTAAGCGCGTACTCAATATCACCATAGTTGAAGCCCCTGAAGTCACAGAAGAGCTACATCGTCATGAATGTGGAGTATGTGGTTACATATACGAACCATCCATAGGCGATGTCAAGCGGAATATTCCCAGTGGCACAGCCTTTGAGTCGATCGCCGCAGATTGGCGCTGCCCCGTTTGTAATACCAAGAAAAAAGCATTTGCCGACATAGGCGTTCCTGCTAAACCCTCTGGCTTTACCGAAAATCTGGGATATGGGTTTGGTGTTAATGTCCTCACTCCAGGACAAAAAAATCTGCTCATATTTGGCTCCTTAGCCCTAGCTGTAGCTTTCTTTATTAGCCTTTACGCCCTAGATTAAATTATTCATTTGCCATCATACTTTATCGATACTTTATATATTTTTACAAATTTTTTTATGAATAAAAGCATAAAGCGCTTACTTTCTTCCTGCTCACTTTGTATATTGCTGGTTTGTCTGACATTATTTGGCTCAGGGATGCCCAATGCGTTGGCAAATCATGGCAACTGGCACAAAGTCGATCTACCCGTAGCCATTACACCCCTAGATTTGTGGTTTGACAAAGCTGAACCCAATCATGGTTGGCTAGTTGGCACTGATGCAACCTTGCTCGAATCTATTGATGGCGGTCAAACTTGGGAAGAGCGCAAACTCGATCTCGGTGACAACATTTATCGTTTTTCGTCGATTAGTTTCTCTGGCAAAGAAGGCTGGATTACGGGACAACCTGCTCTATTACTGCATACTACCGATACTGGCAAATCTTGGTCACGGATTGGACTTAGCTCTAAACTCCCTGGCGATCCCTTTGCGATCGTTGCTTCTGGTAAGAAATCTGCCGAAATGGTCACAGATTTAGGTGCGATCTATACTACTGAAGATGCAGGTCAAAACTGGAAGGCGCTAGTTACGCAAGCCGTCGGCAATGCGCGTAACCTCAACCGCAGTGAGAATGGTCGCTATGTGGCAATTTCCGCGAAGGGAAATTTTTATTCGACATGGCAACCAGGTGACGTGACTTGGATTCAACATAATCGCAATAGCTCGCGCCGTGTCCAAAATATGGGTTACACCCCCGATAATCGTCTGTGGATGTTAAATCGCGGCGGTCAAGTTCAGTTTAGCGAAGTTGGTGAATTTGACAAGTGGGACAAAAAACAGACTCCTCGAGAAGGTGGTGGTTTTGGTCTGTTGGATCTAGCCTATCAAGACGCAAATAATGTCTGGATTTCAGGTGGCAGTTCACGCTTAATCCATAGTCAAGATGGCGGCAAAACCTGGAAACGCGATGATTCCGCCAAGAATGTCGGCGCAAATCTCTATCGGATTTATTTCTTTGGCAGCGATCGCGGTTTTGTAATCGGACAAAATGGCACATTGCTAGCTTACTCTCCAGACTAGCCTCAAAAAAGCTATGCTCTGCATGGCTTTTAGCTATCTACCCATTGCGTGGAGTGCGTTAATCGCATCCGCGCATTTTTGTGTATATGCTTCAAGCGTGGCGCGATCGCCAGACTCAGGCGCAGGAATTAGCTCACCGATCCGCACGGTGACAGGCTGAAATAGCTTCGGGAATTTAGCTCCCCTTGGTAAAATCGTCTCGGTTCCCCATACCGATACAGGTAAAAAAGGAGCCTTGGTTTTTGCCGCAATCATCGCCGCTCCTAGTTTTGGTTCGGTAATTCTGCCATCAAGGGTGCGTGTCCCTTGCAAAAAGATACCTGTCGCCCAACCATTATTAATTGATTCGATCGCCGACCTAATGGCTGCGCGATCGCCCGCACCGCGTTTGACAGGATAAGCCCCAAAAGCTTTAATGGCTTGACCCACCACAGGGATTTCAAATAACTCTTCCTTTGCCATAAAGGCTACGGGTCGCCCCATACAGCTACCGACAATCAGAGGATCAAAATCACTGGCATGGTTACTAACCACGATCAGATTGCTCGTGAGTGGCACATTTTCAGTTCCATAAATGCGTTCTTGGTAAAACAAATACAGCAGTGGTCTGACCACCAACCACTTAAACATCTTATAGAAGATCGCATTACTACCCTGATCTTTTTTTTTGTTTTTGGTGTTGTTTTTGGAGTCTGTAGGGGCTGTATCGTTTTCCATTTACCAAATTTCCAGAACGCTGTTTCTTAAACTTAGTACGAATTTAGACACATACTCTAGTTTTAGCGGAGAGATTTTAAATCAGTCAGTTTCTGCCATTGCTCTGAAGTGTAGGTTTTAAGAGATAGCGCATGAATTGTGGTTTGCATTTGATCAGCCAAAGCCGCATACACCATACGATGTTGCTGCATCATCGTTTTGCCCGCAAATTCCTCAGAGACAACGATCGCATCATAATGACCGCTACCCACAGGTGCATTCATCCGCCCTTGATGGTGTTTATGCAAATCACTGCGATCGGTAATCTCAACAATAGTTGCGCCGATTTTTTCTTGTAAAGTAATTTTTATTGCGGTGATATTGTTCATAGTTTTTTAGTTAAAGCCCAGAGAAAAGTTGAAAAGTGCCACAACGCGGCACTTTTCAACTTTTCTTTGGGTTACACGAAACACTTTAGTTTGACTCACTTTGCTTCAATTAATCCACCGCCGAGCAACAGGTCACCGCGATAAAATACGGCGGCTTGTCCTGGGGTAATGCTAAATTCTGGCTCATCAAAAATGATCTTTGCCCGATCGCCTTCCAATGGGATCACAGTCGCGACGGCGGGAGTAGTCCGATAACGAATTTGCACTTCGGCTTGAAAAGGTAGATCCGTGGCAGCCATCGACACCCAATTTAGTTGATTGATGGTGCATTCCGTTTCATGGGCTTCCGAGCGATCGCCTACGACTACCTGATTTTTAACGGGATCGAGAGCGATTACATAGAGAGGATTAGCGGCGGCTACACCTAAACCTTTACGCTGTCCGATCTTGTAGTGATATGTGCCATCATGCTCGCCCAAAATATTACCCTGAGTATCCACAATCTTGCCTTGGATCGGCGTGAGATATTTATCCAGAAAGGCTTTCATCGAGCCATTGGCTTCGACCAGACATAAATCCATGCTTTCAGGCTTTTCGGCTGTCTCCAAGCCAAATTCAGCCGCAATTTTACGGGTTTCCACTTTGGTCGTGTCCCCCAATGGAAAAACACAGCAACTTAATTCTTCTTGCCCCACTTCATACAGAAAATAGGATTGATCTTTGGTGCTATCAACGGCGCGGCGCAGTTCGTAACGTCCTGATTCTGCATTAAAACTTAGCTTGGCGTAATGTCCTGTCGCGATCTTGTTTATCCCCAATTTTTCACGCGCATAGTTCATCATCGGCGCAAACTTAACGGCTTTGTTGCAGCGTGAGCAGGGTAGTGGTGTAGAGCCAGCCGCGTAGCCTGTAACCAAATAGTCAATGATGCTTTTTTCAAAGGTATCGCGACTATCGACTATTTCGTGGGGAATGCCTAATTCTTCGCATAGACGCGCTGCATCTACCATGCCTTCTGAGCAGCATTGTCCCTTGCCACGCATTAACCACAGAGTTAAACCCGTGACATCGTAGCCTGCGCGATGCAACAGGGCGGCGGCGACAGAGCTGTCCACGCCGCCTGAGAGACCGACAACAATTTTTTCGGCTGTTCTTAAGGCTGTGTTAGGCAATGTGTCAGGCAATGTATTAGTAGGCATTTTTGGCGATCGAACCACTCAGTCTAAATTGTAACTGTTCTTTAAGTACCTCGGTTTAATAAAACCAAGCCTCCAAATAAGCTGATTCGCTCGCGAAGCGAGCGAATCAGCTTATTTGAGGGCTTAGTAATACATGAGGCGATCGCGTCAAATGGTTTCACTCATATCGCTAGCATGATAGGAACTCCGCACTAAAGCCCCCGATCGCACATGACTAAATCCAATACTTTTGGCGATCGCCCCTAGCTCATCAAACTCTTCGGGTAGCCAATATTTCTGCACGGGTAAATGCTCAAGGGATGGACGCAGATACTGACCAATTGTAAGGGAACTGCAACCAATATTATATAAATCTTGCATTGTCTCCGTTAATTCGGCAACTGTCTCGCCATGCCCGACCATTAATCCAGATTTGGTAATAACATTCGGATTAGCTTCCCTGACTATTTCTAAAACCGACAGCGATCGCTCATATTTTGCGCCCCGCCGCACCTTGCCCTGCAAACGGCGTACCGTCTCAATATTGTGGTTATAGCAAACAGGCGTAGCCAAAGCCACTGTCTCAATGCAACGGCGATCGCCCCGAAAGTCGGGAGTTAATACCTCGATCTTGACATGGGGACGCGAATTTCTAATCGCTTCCATCGTCTCCACAAAACAACTAGCCCCCTGATCCGCCAAATCATCCCGCGCTACCGAAGTCAGCACCACATAGTCTAATCCCAGTAAGTTTACGGCTTCGGCTACTTTTTGGGCTTCCTCAGGATCGAGAGCCATCGGTTTATGCCCCTTGTCCACCTGACAAAAACCACAAGCTCTAGTACAAGTCGGTCCCATCAACAAAAAAGTTGCCGTTTTTTGAGCATAACACTCGGCACGATTAGGGCAGCGCCCCTCCTCACAAATGGTATGAATTCCCCTCTGCTTAATGATTTGCTGAACTTCAGAGATTTCACTGGCTTTGCCAATCTGTGGACGCAACCAACTCGGTAAACGTAGATCTTGCTTAGCAGACATATAGTTTTACCAACAAATTAAACAAATGTGAGTGTCTTTTACATTAAAGCCCATAAGTACCTTTACAGATGTGACTCTATTGATTAGCATATTGCACTGACTGTATTGCTAAGCACGAAGACGAAGAGAGAATTTTGGAGGGATCTTGTTCGATCTATTAACCAGTATTCTGATTTGGATTATTGCAATCCCAGTTTTTATTGTTCTATGCAGGGCGATTCCCAAGGATTGGTATCGTATATTTGGAATGGTAATATTTACAGCACTGGTTGTAATTATTGTTGCTCGCTTCAGATTTGTAGAAGAGCCAGTTCCCAAGATTATTGTGGAATTCCTCACTTTCCCATTTACCCTAGTGGGAATTTTACTGTTGTTGTTATTTTTCAACTTTTGGTTAAGACTTCTAGGCATCAAAATCAAGAGCGGTGAGAAGGTTGACAACAAGGATGCTGCTGACAAAGTAGCCATTGTCAGCAGGGAAATATTAATTGCTTTAATTTTGTTGGCAATCGCCGCCAATAATGCCACATCAGAATTATTCACCTGTTATTTAGAACAACAGGGCGTTAATGCGATCGAGCAATCATACCGCCGTCCCGTTAGTAACCTTTCCGAACAAGAATTACAGGATTTTCAACGCGGAGTTTACGATCTGATTGTCGTACTTGCTGAAAATCCACCCTATGAGCCACGCCTTCAAGAAGCACTCAAATTATGGAATGCTGCCTCGACTCTCCAAAAACCTTATATTGTCCTAAGTGGTGGTACACATACGACTTACCGTGCGACTAAAGGTTATCCTTGTCTGACCGCACCAGAATCATCAACGCGCACCAAAGAAAATGTCAGGAATGAAATAGCCACTCGTGCAGGGTTAAATAACTTCGGATTAGCGTATGATCCGCGCTTTGATGCTTACTTTGCTAATCGGGAGATTGCGACAGGATCGCTAGATCAAATTGATATCACCGAAGCTGATCAAATGTGCGAAGCTTTGACGCGCTTACCCAATCGAGACTTTATCCGCCCGTATGTGATTATTGAGCCATCAGGAATGAGTGTGCGTAGCAGTGGCGAAGAAATTAACAAAATAATCAAATCCTTAGAAAAAAATAAGTTGCTTCGCGAAGATCCACGTAATACCAGAAGAATTTTCTTAATTACTTCTCCCATCGAAGCAACTCGTGCTTTTTTATCTTTTAGAAATCAAAATCTCAATACTTCCCTAAAAACCGCCAGCTATTCATCCGATAGTCATAGTGACCTCGGCAAACAATGTCCTTGGCCAGTTGGCAAGGAATTTATGATCAAACACAAATATTTTTTGTTTAATGCTCGATCTTTTGTCAAGTCTGAGCAAGCGTGGACAGAACTTAAAGAACTTGTTTTCTATACGCTCAGATTCTGGCTGCGTCCTATATTGGCTGACGAAAACCCCTATTACCCCAAACAATCAATCAGTAAGAGCGTGACAAAAAATGAGACCCAAAAGAAAGCATTTTCCACATTTAGCATTATTTGGTTCGGCTCTATAGGTATTTAGAAAGCAAAGCGCTATGTGGACTTGCAGAAACATACCGAAAAATGGGGGATTTAGCAAAAGCCCAAGAGTACTGCTTACAAGCAAAGAATTTATTAGTTCAGATAGATTCAAAATCAGATCTGGCAAAAATATTATTAGGAGAGGCTTTGATTGATCGTGAGATTGGACAACATGGCTATCAAGATAATTTTGAGAAGGCGATCGCACTTTTTGCAGAATTAAATGCACCGAAACAGGTAGAAAGAGTGAGAAACCTAATGCAATGATTGCTGATTCAAGTATAACGATGGCAATTGTTACCCAAAATTGTTATAAGCTAAAAAGCTGCACACCAATAGCCTCGTCATGCGTAGACCCCGATATACTCCCTCTTGGCATTCCAAGCGCAAATCATCTTGGTTGCGAAATACTTTACTCCTTATTTTGATTGGTTTGCCCCTACTGTTGCTCTTGGCAGAATTGATTGCGCGAGGAGCAGTCTTAGCGAC
>JANMFC010000071.1:0-3105 GCA_031377675.1 Pseudanabaena sp. OTE_70b_metabat_355
CGCGATCGCCTTCAATTTTATGGATTGCTTCAATTCCTGCCGCCTTACCATTAATGCTTTATCAAGAATATTTTAACGTCAGTTTGGAAGAATTTAGAAGTAGCTCCGAGAGAATCAGTTTGTACCGTTTTTGGTTACTGCTTTTGGGTTATCTTGAGTTAAATATAGTTAAATATATTCTTAAAAAATAATAAAGCTTAAATTAAGGTTTGATAAAATGACAGCAAAACTACAGTTATCTCTCGGCATTGATGAAGAAGCAACAGACGTAAAAATTACCCGATCTAAAGATGGCGACACCAGTGTTGCTGTGTTTATTTTTGCTGTACCGAACTGTATGACTGGCGAAAACGCCGCCAACAATGAGATTTTAGGGATGTACATGATTGATGAAGAGGGTGAAATGGTGACGCGCAATGTCAATGCCAAATTCATTAATGGTAAGGCGGCAGGAATTGAAGCAATCCATAAAATTGAAGGCGATCGCGATTGGCAGCGTTTTTTAAGATTTATGAATCGTTATGCTGAGTCAAATGGCATGAGTCTCAATAAACCTTAGAAAAAAAGAGTTGCGCTGCAACTCTTTTTTTCTATCACAACCGAATCTCCTGCTAGTTCGATCGCCTCTAATCAAACCCAAACGGGTTAAAATAATCGCATCAAACTAAGTTTTTTGTGATTTTCAAACCTTGGGTTTTTACGTTTTATGCTACAAAGACTATAAGAATGTGGCTAAATGTTTACTGAAGTTAGAGATCATGATTAATCTGAGAGTATTTGAGGATGATGCGACTAAATTCTTTGGCAGGAATAGGCTTGGTGGCAAAATCATTCATCCCTGCATCCATGCAAATCTGGCGATCTTCCTCTAAAGCATTCGCGGTTAAAGCAATAATCCAAGGTTGAGGTTTATTGGTTTGGCGAATAATTTTTGTGGCTGTAATTCCATCCATTTCAGGCATTTGCATATCCATTAAAATGATGTCATACAATTGCTTTTCTAGCATCGCTAATACTTCTAAGCCATTATTAGCAACATCCACAATATATCCCAGCTTTTTGAGCATCAAGGTTGCAACTTTTTGATTGAACTGATTGTCTTCCGCAAGGAGTATTTTAAATTGAGATAGATTAGTATTTTCATTCGGTTGCGGATCTTTGACATCGATTTGTGATGTAGTTTGAGCTTCAGGAACTATTTTTAAGGCAATCGTAAAACAAAAATTTGAGCCTTTAGTTTTAGATATAGTTGGGGCTGAAGTCCAATCATCAGGAGGATTTCCACCAATATCACCTAGACTTTCTACCCAAATCGTTCCTCCCATTAATCCAATTAGACTTTTGCTAATTGCTAAACCTAAACCAGTACCACCATATTTGCGCGAAATCGAAGCGTCAGCCTGTGTAAATGGTTGAAATAGTTTGTCAATGCGATCACGATCAATTCCACAGCCATCATCTTGAATAGTGAAAATCAATTCTGCATATTCTAATTCTAAATGTTTATTATTTTGACTGTTGCGCCTTGAAACAGAAATATTGACATTGCCATTTTCAGTAAATTTAACGGCATTTCCCACTAGATTTAGAAGGATTTGACGTAAGCGAGAGCTATCGCCCATAACCTTGGGAATGTCCGTAGCGATCGCATAGGTAAGCGAAACTTTTTTGTTAGAAGATGATTTGTTCAGTAAATTGTAAACAAAAGCGATCGCATCTTTTAAGACAAAAGAACGCTCTTCTAATTTCAACATTCCCGATTCAATTTTTGAGAAATCAAGAATATCATTAATAATTACTAAAAGCGTATCGCCACTATCTCGAATCGTTTTGACGATATCTTGCTGCTCTTCCGTAAGATTTGTGTCTTCGAGTAATTCAGCCATGCCCAAAAACCCATTCATCGGCGTGCGAATTTCGTGACTCATGTTAGCGAGAAACTGAGCTTTAGCTTTAGTCGCCGCTTCTGCGTCTTCCTTGGCTTTTGCTAAGGCAATTTCAGTTTGTTTGCGATCGCTAATATTTAATGCTGTTCCAAATAGCCTAACGACTTGTCCTAGTTCATTTCTCTCAATTTCTCCTCGCCCTTCATGGTAACTTATTGAGCCATCGGGGAAGATCACTTTATAATCAATTTTGTAAGGTATGCCATCAGATACTGCTCGTTCTACAGACTGTTGTAAAAGTAATCGATCATTAGGATGAATCATTTGCAGATAATCAGTAAATGAAGGCTCCGACTGAGTTGGGTCAAGTCCAAACATACGAAATAATTCTTTCGACCAAATAATTTTTTGACTTTGGATATCAAATTCCCAACTGCCAATATGGGCGATTTCTTGAGCTTCAACTAAGGCTGATTGGTTTTTTTGGAGAGATTCTTCGATTTGTTTGCGATCGCTCATATCGCTCATATATCCATGCCAAATAATGCTTCCATCCAATTCTTTTTGAGGTGTGGAACGACCGAGAATCCAACTTGTGCGATCGTTAACACAAACTCGATATTCACATTGCCAAGGCGTGAGTTTTGTCGCAGATTCCATTATAGACTTAGTAACAAATTCTAAATCATCAGAATGAATCGTTTGGAAAACTGCTGACGCATCCTCCTTTACTTGCTCTGGAGTAAGGTTGTAAATCTCGTAAATTTCATTACTAGAGTATGGAAAATAAGAAGAACCATCAGGGCGCAACCGATATTGATAAATCATCCCAGGGATATGCTCGGCAAGTTGATTGAGGCGTTGTTCGCTCTCCATTTGATCGGTGATATCCACTATCACCCCATGCCAAGCCATACTTCCATTATCCCTATATTCAGGCTGAGATCTCGCTTCTACCCATTTAAGCTTCTTAGTCGGGGTAACAATTCGCCACTTATGTTTGAAAAGAGATAAGTTTTCATTGCTATAATTAACGGCTTTGAGATAATCAGCTAGATCATCAGGATGAATCAAATTTCTATAGGGCATCTCTAAAAAAGGCTAAGAGAGGCAAACACGAAAAACAAAAGCAATTAATTACCCAAAAAACAAGGCGTAATCACGATTATTACCTGATATTGGATGTACTATCTTCTTGATTTCGACAATTTATTTTTGA
>JANMFC010000072.1:0-4822 GCA_031377675.1 Pseudanabaena sp. OTE_70b_metabat_355
ACACTTTTTTTTTTTTAAAAAATATTTTTTAATTAAAATTCTAAATAAAAAAAAACCACCAAAAAATTTTTTTTTTTAAAAAATTTTTTTTCCCAAAAACCCAAACACAATCCGGTGGGGGCGCCCCCCCCCCCCCCCCACTCTCTCTTTGGTTCTGGCTTTGTCCTAACATTAATGTGAGAAACTAACTTTCTGGTTCGCTGTTAATTTCAATGTCTAGTGTATCTTCATCAATTTGGATATACAACACATTTGGTTGGCAACATACCTGACAATCTTCGACATAGGACTGTTGCATTCCAGCACTAAAGTCAACGAATGTCACATTGGGTTCCCCACAAAAGGCACAGATATATTCTGGGGTATCTTGCATAATTTAAATCAATAGTTTTGCTGTTCTTGGACTGTCGTAACATCCATGCCCCGCGATCGCAGTAATCTTGCAACAAGGTTACTCACGTCATAATCGCACAATTGCTCTGATGGTGGTTTTTGTGCCGACGATAATCGGCTCACCACCTAGGATCTCTGGCTTTCGGGTGACATAGCGGGAAGTGATTTGAATGGGCATAATCTTATCTCCTATGGTAGTTTATAGTTTACTGCAATATTGTTTTTTCCTTTACAGTGCGATCGCCTACCTAAAAACCTTGTAAAATATTGTGAATCTGCTCGATTAGGGTAAATTATGATTACGTTTGAAAGTGCGCTTGATGCGGTTAGTCAGTTGTCAATCGATCGGCAGGAAATGTTAATTGATATTCTCAGAAAACGGAATGCTGAGGTGAGAAGGCGACAAATTCTGGAGGAATGTCGTGAGGGTCTGGCTGAGTATCGCTCTGGTGTTTTAAAGGCTCAGACTGCGGAGGAAGCGATCGCTGATCTGCGTAGTTATTACAATCATAGGTAAATAATCGCAAAAATGTTAATTAGTTCAACATAACTGGAGGATTCATAGAATGACAGTTTTAGAGAAAGTTCTGAGTAAAATGCAGACATTACCAAGAGATCAGCAGCAACAAGTACTCCGTTTTGTCGAATTTCTCGCGTTTGAGTTAGGCGATGTTCACCAAGTTAACCAAGAATCTGAAAGCCCAATTACTAAAAAATTTCAAGGTTCTCCTCGCGATTTGCTCAAAAAATGGGAAGGGGCTGTTGAAGGTGGCGTTGACGATCTTTCTTTTAACCAGAAGTATATGGAAGGATATGGTCAGAAATGAGTCAGCGCGTAATTCTCGATACTGGTTTTTTGGTTGCATATTTCAGAAAATCTGATCGCTTTCATCAATGGGCTGTACGGCAATGGGATCTGGTTGATTTACCTGTATTCAATTGTGATGCGGTGATTTCGGAAGCTTGTTTTCTATTTCGGGATTTGCCTCATATTCAGCGTGCCATAGTTGAGTTAGTTGAAGGGAATGTAATTGAGATCGCTTTTGATTTGCAAGAGGAGGCGGGTAATGTGCGAGTATTGATGGATCGTTATGAGTCTGTGCCGATGTCGTTTGCGGATGCTTGTTTGGTGAGAATGTCTGAGCGAATCGCTAATAGTGCGGTGATGACTTTAGATAGTGATTTCAAAATTTATCGCAAACACCGTAATGAAGAGATTTCTATAATTCAACCGTAAATTTTCCATTATTTTTTCTTTTTTCCTTTTTAATTTTTCCTTATGAACGATGCAGAGTTATTGGCAATAATCGCACAAGCACAACGAGAGGGCTGGACAGAACTCGATCTGTCGGGGAACGATCTGGAAGTATTGCCATCTGAAATTGGAAAGCTGAAAAATCTTAGAACTCTGATCTTAGGTAAATATTATGAAAACATTCGTGAAGTTAAAAATAATCGACTAACTACATTACCTCCAGAGATTGCACAACTCTCAAGCCTCGAATATCTTTATCTCTGGGATAATCAAATCAGCACTATTCCTGAAGAGATTTTTCAACTTAGCAAACTTAAGGAACTTCACCTTCTTAGAAATCAGGTTAGTATAATTCCCAAATCGATTGTCAAACTGTCTAGCCTAAGGGGACTCTATCTCTCTGGCAATAAAATCAACGTTATCCCAGATGAGATCTTTCAACTTACTAACCTTCAAACTCTTTACCTGTCAGACAATCAAATCAGTATCATTCCTAAAGATATTTCTAAACTTCAAAAACTTAAAACATTTTACTGCTGGAATAACAAAATTATCAATATTCCTGATGAGATTTTTCAACTCACTAATCTCAAAGATCTTGCCCTTTATAGTAATCAAATTAGTATCATTCCCGAAGCAATTGCAAAACTTATTAATCTTCAAAAGCTTTGTCTTCATAATAATCAAATCAGTATCATTCCCAAAGTAATTTCAAAACTTATTAACCTCCAAGAGCTTTACCTTTACGGCAATCAAATTAGCATCATTCCCGAAGAGATCTCTCAACTTACTAACCTTACAGTCCTTGCAATTGAAGGTAATGAAATTAGAGCTATTCCCGATAAAATTACCCAACTATATAATCTCCAAACACTTAGACTTTCTAGCAATCTAATCAGCATTATCCCTGATGAACTGAGGCAATTAACCAAATTGAAAATGCTCGATTTGAGGTATAACCCTTTAGCAATTCCTATTGAAATTCTTATTGACATAGAAAATCCAACTGCAATTATTGATTTTTGGTTGGAGCGAGAAAGACAGCCGTTAAACGAAGCGAAAGTGATATTAGTTGGACAGGGAACCGTGGGCAAAACCTCACTGGTCAAGCGCTTACTCGACAATCAATTTGATGCAGGGGAACGTAAAACCGATGGCATTAATATTCGCAATTGGCAGATTACAGCCAAAAATGAACAGGTGAAACTGCGGGTTTGGGACTTTGGCGGACAGGAAATCATGCACGCCACCCATCAGTTCTTTCTCACCGAGCGCAGCCTCTATCTATTGGTCATCAACACCCGCGAAGACGAACTTGCCAATCGCATCGAATATTGGCTGAAACTGATTGAAAGTCTCGGAAATCAAGCCCCCGTGATCATTGTCGGCAATAAAATCGACGACCATCCCCTTGACCTCGATCGCCACGGCTTGCAAACCAAATATCCCAACATCAAAGGCTTTATCGGCACATCCTGCGCCACAGGGTTAGGGATTAGCGAACTCAAACAAAAAATCACCGCAATCATCGCCAACGAAATGCCCCATGTCTTCGATCCCATACCCGTCAAATGGCTAAACCTCAAGGACAAACTGGAACAGGACGATCGCGACTACATCACCTATCAGGAATACGAACAAAAATGCATCGATACTGGCATCAATAGAGAGTCATCGCGCCATACCCTCGTCCGCCTCCTGCACGAACTGGGTATCGTTCTCAACTTCGCCGAAGACAAACGCCTCAAAGATACCAACGTTCTCAATCCCGAATGGGTCACAGTCGGCGCATACAGAGTGATAAATGATAACCTGCTGATGACCGAACATAAGGGCGTATTGCATTGGCAGGACTCGGTACGAATCTTTCAACCAAAATCTCGCAAAGATCGGGACGATTATCCCACTGTAGAATCGCGTAAATTCATTCTTAGGATGATGGAAAAATTCGAGCTATGCTTCCCAATGGAAGACTATAACCATCAAGATTATCCAGACTATCTAATTCCCGATCTCTTACCCAAAGAAGAACCAGACACAGGCGAATGGAAAGAATGCCTCAATTTTGAATATCACTACGATAAAGTCTTACCGAATAGCGTCATCTCCCGCTTCATCGTCAAAAGTCACGACCTCATCGCCCGCACCAACTATCGAACCTACTGGCGTACAGGCGTAATCCTTGCCAACAAAGAAGGAAATAAAGCCTATGTCAAAGCCGATCTCGAAGACGCAAAAATCTTTATTCACATTTCTGGCAACTCCCCCACTCGCCGCAGTTTCCTCTCGATCATTCGTCATACCTTTGACCAAATCCACGATCGCCCTAAACTAACGCCCGATGAGCGAGTCTGTCTTCCAGATAAACCGAAAGAAAGTGTTAGCTACGATCATTTACTCAAGCTAGAAAAAAGAGGAAAAGCTGATTATTCTAATAGCGATCGCGATTACAATATCCGTGAATTACTTGATGGTATCGAAGATAGGCGATCACGTCCAAAAGAAGACTTTCGGGAAAGAGATTCGCATAGCGATCGGCAAGCCACTGTAAACGTTATCATCAACAACAGCAACCAACAAGCAACCATCATGTCCGAACCTGAGAAATCTCAACCCGAAAATGTGACTAAACCTCAAAACGTGCAACTTCCTTCCATAATTGTCGTCTCCGTTTCCTTTGTCTTCCTTTTCTCAACTACAGCCTTTCTCGTTCTTACTTTTGCAGGTGTACTTAGCGTTCCCGTTTTTGTAATTGCTATGTTTTCGATTTTGTTATTGATGGCGATCGCCGTTAGTTTTGTACTCAAAGCCACAGGGCAAATGGAAGGACAATCCTTTGAAAATATCATCCTCGCTGTTCTCAAACAAGCCACTCTCTACGATGCTCTGCTTAGCAAAATTGGCGAAATATTAGGTAAGCCTAAAAATTAGACAGGCAAAAGTAACCTTAAATGTCCAGATCCCCGACTTTTTCTGCTTCATCGCAGGGGATTTGCAAGTTCACAAAAAAGTCGGGGATCTTAATCTATCCATCTTTAGGGCATCTCTAAAAAAGGCTAAGAGAGGCAAACACGAAAAACAAAAGCAATTAATTACCCAAAAAACAAGGCGTAATCACGATTATTACCTGATATTGGATGTACTATCTTCTTGATTTCGACAATTTATTTTTGA
>JANMFC010000081.1:0-3735 GCA_031377675.1 Pseudanabaena sp. OTE_70b_metabat_355
CGGCGCGAAGCGCCGCCACTCGCTACTTGGGTTTTAACGAACTACATTCTTAGGCATAGGAATAGAAGGTTGTAAATACATGGTTAGGAACTGAACACCATTGTTAACAAGGTGAGGCAGTTTCTGGATTTTCTTCAACCATTCAGGCGATTTCAATTCATCGATCGCGACCAATTTATCGTTGTTCTCTTCGCACTTCTTCAAGCAACCCCAGAATTTAGGATTTTCCATATCGATGATTACAGGGAAAGCTTTTGCGGCATCGCGATTGGTTTCACGCAAGACTTCCTCGACATACTTTCTGGTGTCCATGCCGATGGATTCGTAGAACTCATTGCGAACACAGATATCATTGAGATACATCGTGGCAAATACTGATAGCAAGAAGAACTTACTCCAAAGATTTGCTTGTAAGCCATTGATATTTTTGCGATCGCTACGCAGCAATAAACTACAGAAATCACCATGACGGCTCTCATCTTGACACCAATTTTCAAAGAAATTGAAGATGGGATAAAGCCGATATTCAGGATGGGCAAGAAAATGCTGATGGATTTTAATGTAGCGCCAATAGCCAATCTTTTCCGATAGATAGGTGGCGTAGAAAATAAACTTCGGTGCGAAATAGGTATATTTTTTAGTTTTGGATAAAGTCGAAAGATCGAGTTGCAAATCGAAGTCGGGCATCGCCTTATTCAGGAAACCTGCGTGACGCGCTTCATCACGACTCATCAAACTAAAAATTTCCGCCATCAAAGGGTTTTTATCTTTGATTTTGACGGCGATTTCCTTATATAGCAGAAAACCTGAAAATTCTGAGGTACAAGATCCTTCCAGAAAGACGCGGAAATGCTCTCTCACTTTTGGATCGATATGATCCCAAGACTGATTAAAATCAGCATTCCTGACAAAGTGACGGCGATTATAGTCAAATTTAAATTCTTCGAGGATCGCTTCATAATCTGGCTTCAGATCGAAGATATCCATATTTGCCATCGCTTCAAAGTCAGTCGTGTAGAAGCGTGGGGTCAAAATACTATCGCGTCGGCCAGTCCCGTTAACCTTTTGTTGGGTTGACTGGCTTACATCGGGTTTAGAAGGAGTAGCTACCATAGTCTTCGACTTATTTTTAAATGCTGCTAAAGGGGGGGTGTGAATAAATTGCTTAAAATAGCAGTGTAAATACCTACCAATATGCTCATTCTACGACTAGTCTCGATTTATGGGTAGTTATCAGCAGAAATTAAGCTCGCTTGTTAAGAAAAATTAACTTACGAGGTGAGAGTACGCGCAAAGCGCGTACTCTCACCTTTGGTCTAAATAGGCACACCAATCGCTCCAACTACCTGCGTATAGCTTACCCGTCTCGATTTCCGCTAGTTTCAGTGCCAATAAATTTACGCAAGCCGTCACACCCGAACCGCAATACACAATTACTTCATCAGCATTTTTAACCTGCTCCCACCGATCGCCTTGCTCGGCAATGACAAAACCCTGCGCGTTGGTTAACTCCAGCCAAGGATAATTAACTGCTCCTGCGATGTGACCTGCGATCGGATCGATTGGTTCGCGCTCCCCCCGATAGCGATCGCCTTCTCGCGCATCGACAAGCATCACCTCTGGCAAATTTTTACGAGCTTTCACCGTTTCGATATCTACCACCCAATCAGTCTGTAGTTTGGGTATAAATTCACCAAATTTAGCTGTAGGTATTTCTGAGCTAATCGCATAATTTTGAGCTTGCCATCCCGCAAAACCACCATCTAAAACCGCAACTTGCTCATGTCCCATATAGCGCAATAGCCACCAAAGTCTTGAGGCAAAGGCAAACCGTGAATCGTCATAAGCAATCACCATTTTTTCGCCTGAAGTTGTTGCGCCTGAAGTTGTTGCGCCTGAAGTGACACCCATTTCCGAAAGTTTCGTTGCAAGCTGCTCAAAATCGGGCAGAGGATGACGACCACCATATTTTTGAACTGGGCTAGACAAGTCGAGATTGAGATCTAAATAATACGCACCCTCAATATGACTTTCTTGGTATTGCTTGCGCCCCAGATCGCGATCCATCAATGCAAAGCGGCAGTCTACAATGATTACCTGTGGATCATGGAGATGGGAGTGCAGCCAATCGGCAGAAACAACTTGTTGAATATTCATGGCGTTATTTCATGGCTCTGTAAAGTGAATAATGAGTATTGTAAATTAGAAGCCTATGCCCCGTATCCCTCTATTAACTTATGATCGCGGAACTTTGATTCTCCATCCACCACCCAAGGGTAAAGCATGGATCGAATTTGCAACATGGGACGATCGCATTGAAAAGTTTCGGATTCCTGCCAATCGCTATCGGGAGTTAATTTTGACATTGCGATCGGAGGAGATTGCGATCGAAGATAAATCGCGGGGGTACAGTGAAATTAAGCTAACTTCCCATTCGCAGATGCAGCCCTATCCCCATCAAAGCGAAGCCCTCGCTGCTTGGCAGAAGGTCGGGAAACAGGGGGTTGTGGTCTTGCCCACTGCCGCAGGTAAGACTTATCTAGCCCAGTTAGCGATGCAAGTCACCAATCGCAGTACGTTGATCGTTGTGCCGACTTTGGACTTGATGCATCAGTGGTACGCCCATTTACTGGCGGCTTTTCCTGATGTCGAGATTGGACTATTGGGAGGCGGCTCTCGCGATCGCACCGCGATTTTAGTGGCAACCTATGACAGCGCCGCAATTCAGGCAGAAGCCTTGGGCAATTTGTACGGATTAATAGTCTTTGATGAATGCCATCATTTACCCACCGACTTTTTTCGGGTGATTGCCGAATATGCGATCGCGCCATACCGTTTAGGCTTAACCGCGACCCCTGAACGCAGCGACGGTAAACATACGGATTTAGAGATACTGATCGGGGAAGAAGTCTATCGTAAATCGGCGGAAGAACTAGCAGGAAAAGCTCTTGCTGAACATACAATTGTGCAGATCAAGGTTTCTCTTTCCCAACAAGAACGCGATCGCTATGATGCTCTGATCCAAAGTCGCAATCATTTCTTGAAGGAAGCAAAAATCTCACTTGGTAGTTTGGAAGGATGGCAAAAATTTGTGCAAGCCAGTGCGCGATCGCAAGCTGGACGCAGAGCAATGCTAGCCCATCGTGAATCTAAGGAATTGTCGTTAGGCACAGAATCAAAATTACGAGTTTTAGCAGATTTATTAGCTCAACATTTTTCCGAACGCATCTTAATTTTTACCAATGACAACGCTACGGTTTATCGCATTTCTCAAGATTTGTTAATTCCTGCACTGACCCACCAAACACCTGTAAAGGAACGTCACGAAATATTAACTTTCTTTCGTGAAGGTAAGTATAAAACTTTGGTGACATCCCATGTATTGAACGAAGGGGTGGATGTGCCTGATGCAAGGATTGCCATATTGCTATCGGGGACAGGTTCGGCGCGTGAATATATCCAACGTTTGGGGCGGGTGCTACGGCGCGGTACAGAAGCAAATAAACAGGCAATTTTATATGAAGTCGTGACCGAGGCTACTAGCGAAGAGCGCACTTCCGAGCGACGGCGGGGGATTGAGCGATCGCGTCCACAGTCCGAACCACAGGCTGACAACGTGGTACAGATGGGCATTAAATATGACCGAGATATTTCTAAAAAACGACCAATCGCGGCTGATAGTCCCAATGACTATAAGTAGCCACTCAAAAATTAGCGGTGCGGCACTTCGCGCCG
>JANMFC010000082.1:0-2037 GCA_031377675.1 Pseudanabaena sp. OTE_70b_metabat_355
CGGCGCGAAGCGCCGCCACTCACCTCTTGGGTTATTCCTAACCGATTAGCGGTCTAAATCCGTGTTTGATAGAAACTTCACCAATTTTTTCCATGTTTTCGAGACTGATTTGATTGCGTCCCCATGAAAAATTGGTATGCCAACCTTCAAACTCTAGAAGCATCGCCTCTGCAAAACAGGCAAACAATTGTCGAGCGGGGGCGGTCATATTCACGATTTTCATGATTTTCCAGTCAATATCGAGACTATGCTCAACAATGCCGCCATCAATCACATGGACACCTTCATCTTGAACTAGCGTAGACATATTTTTGGGATAGCCACCATCAATCAAGATGCAAGGGCGCTTGAGAGTCGCCACATTGATCGCCATTCCTTTTGCCATACTCGCTACCCACACGATAATGTCGGACTTGGGCAGCGCCTCCTCGATCGCCATCACCGTTCCCCGACCAAGTTGAGCCTGTAGTTCTTTTAAACGTTCTTGATTGCGAGCTACAAGCAGTAATTCTTTGACCTCAGTCCTTGCATCAAGCCAACGACATACGGCGCTACCGATGTCACCCGTTGCCCCGCAGACTGTGACCGTAGCTTTGGCTAGATCAATGCCAAACTTACGGCTTGCTTCTTCGATCTGGCGACAAATGATGTAGGCAGTGTGAGTGTTGCCCGTGGTGAAGCGATTAAATTCTAATTGGATGTTCCGCACGCTCGACATCTGATTCAAGTTAAAGTTCTCGAAAATAATCGACGAAAATCCGCCCAGAGCGGTAATATCAACATCATTCTTTTGAGCAAGCGCCATCGCGTTGAGAATTTTACGGATCGCGGTTTTAATTTTATTTCCCGCTAACATTTCAGGTAAAAAACATGATTCCACATATAGCCCTTCGATCTGCTGACCTGTGGCACTCGTAACTTTAATGCGATCGACGATTTGGGGAGGGGCGCTACACCAAAATTCCAAACCTTGATCGGCGTATTCGGGATAGCCTAATTCCCTTGCTACAGACTGAGCGTGTTCAAGACTTGTCAAATGCCCTATTAGACCAAACATCGATTGCAGTTACCAATTATCAGTTGTCAACAAAAAAGGTTTCCCTCATCCCCCACCCCTTCTCCCTCTTTGGGAGAAGGGGTGAAAGATTCTAAGTCCCCCTCTCCCTCCTTGGGAGAGGGGCTAGGGGTGAGGGGCTTAGCAAATACTTAAGCAGCTACCAAACCCATTGCCGACATTCTCATGATGTCGCGGGTGTTAAAGCCAATAGTGCCAAGACTTTCGCCATATTGGATCATGAAGTCTTCTACCAATGCTTCTTTCTCCATGTTTAGGACTTTGGCATCAGTTTCAACTTGGTTAAGCATTTTCCAGACAATCGGTAAATTTTGACGATTGGCTTGCTCTAGAGTTGCCTTAGACTCGGCAAAATTATTTTGCAACCAGTTTTCGCCAAATTTCAGATGCATATACTCATCTTTGATCACGCCCTCGGTGATTTTGCGGGCAAAAGGATCGGCGACAGGAATATAAATGTTATAGGCGGCGATCGCAAAGCACTCGATGATAAGTGATTGGATCAACAGACAAGTAACAATATCCCCTGTAGCAAATGCTTTCTGAAAATTGCTATGCAGTTCAGCAAAGAATTTTTCCGCAAAGTCCATGTCAGGTGTAACGCTTAGATTTTTGCCACAAGCGATGAAACCTTTTTTATGACGATCCTCCATTTTTGCTAGTTTAATAAGCTCTTCTTTAGATTCGGGCAGTAGCTCCGCCAGTTGGAGATAGTTGCTGTGTGCCTCAGCTTCCCCCTCAATGACGATCGCATTGATGCGACTATAAGCATCACGATAGTTTTCGGTTTGATAGTCGATGGCTACAGCTTCGAGTGTTTGCCCCATGTTTTGCCTCTTTCAGTATCCCTACTCAATAAAAGTTAATCTATAGCTATTTTATGCTAAGTGGCACAGTGCTACGAAAATTAAAACCGCCCCATGCAATTAAGTAAGTACGCATAGTTAAATATAAAACCCAAA
>JANMFC010000099.1:0-7367 GCA_031377675.1 Pseudanabaena sp. OTE_70b_metabat_355
TACCCCTGTAAAGGTGGCTTTTTTACTATTGTGCAGAAAGGAGACGAAAGGTAGATAGGTGGGGATGTTTAGGGTCGTATGTCTTCTTCTTTTGCGGCTTTTTCGCACCTCGTGGGGACTTAAGAAATCGTTTTAAATTTACTTTAGCTGCCCAAGTTCGTAACATATCGGCAAAAGTCGTCACCGTCATCTGTGAAAAACAAACCCATTCTTTAGCCTCAATCGCAACCTGCATTCCTCTAAAAGTAGACTGAACTTCTTCTACAACATAATAGCTAGACAATTCCGTATCAATCTTCTCTACACCATGCACTTCTTTAAGGGCAGATTTGACTGTAGAGAGAATGTTAAAGGCTACCAACGCCATGCAGAAAACGAATAACGCCGCCTTGGGATAACCCAGTGTTTTCAGTTCGCAATTAAAAGTGTCGGTAATAACTTGGAACATCTTTTCGATTTGCCAACGCTCCAGATATAGCTTACTCACAACTAACGCGGATACCTCGGCTTCAGGCAAATTTGTCAACACTGTCACTTGCCAATCACCATGACGAGTTTGCGCTTCTAGTTGAATGGTTATACGGCGCACACAAAGTCCACTATCAAGTTTTACCTGTTGCTCAAAAATAGTACCACTTTCATTTTTACCGACTTCTTGCCTTGTCGTAATTTCTGTCCACTTCAAATTCAGGTGTTCTCTCACGACAAAACAACCCTTCCGTTCGCTAATACCTGTTAAGAAGTCCTTGGTGCAGAAGTTACGGTCGGCAATCCATACTTGCCCTGCTTTGACCGTTTCCAGTATTAATGGAAATAGCGACCGTTCTTGGGCATGGGCATCTTCCGATGGAAATACATCCACAACCAATTCCCTCTGCGGGTCTAATACCGCTATCGCCTGTCCTGGTAATGCTCCTGCTGACTCTTCCCGCAATACTTTTAATCGATGTTCTGTGCCGCCAATATGGTTCCCATCCACGATGCGGACTTCATATCCTGCGAGTATGCTTTTGTTCGCTTGCCTAAATTCTGTCTTTATTTCCGATACTTGCGCGCTGCTGTATCGGACTAAGGCTTGGGCGACTCTTGGTTCTAGTCCGTTGATCTTGTCGTATAGCGCTACTTTTGATACGCCTACTACTTTCTTATGGGCTTGATATGCTGCTCCTACCGATGGATACATCCCACACACCACTAAACTCATTAATCCCACCACGTTGGAAAATAATAGCGTTTTTGTGTATTGCTCTTCGGCGGTTTCTTCAAACAGTTTTTCCAGTTGCTCTCTCCCAAAGCTTCTTTCCATTATTGCCCTCACCATCACTGTTAATGGGGTCGCCTCCACAAATCTTTCAAAAATTGCACTTATCATTTTTTATTCCCTCTTAGCGATTGTTTTTAGATTTTATCTCTGATTATAATCGAATCCTACTTTTATTCGTTCAGATTTCGCTAAATGTCACCTTAACAGGGGTACGTTGGCATATTGAAGAGTTTCATAAAATCCTTAAGTCTGGTTGTCAACGTGAACGTTATCGGCTGGCCGCAAACGGGATGAAGACTTTGTTAGGTTTCTTAAGTGTTATCGCCGTTGAACTTCTTCAAGTTACTTATCTCCATCGCTCTCAGCCTGACGCTCCTGCTACGGATATCCTTAATCCTCTTCAACTTAAAGTCTTAAAGGCAACTGTGGCAAGCCGTAAGAAACTTCCTCCTGTTTTAACTGTTGCTTGGGCGGTTGAGTCTATCGCTTTTCTTGGGGGCTTTCTTGAACATCGTCGTCATTCTCCTATTGGTATTCAAGTTCTTTGGCGCGGTTGGTTAAAGTTGCACGACCTTTCTCAGGGCTGGCTCCTTGCAAAACATACTTAACGGGAAAAGTAAGATCACCTACTCGTAGAAAATTAGCAATAGAACAAAAAAATAGAGGCAATTCATGAATCGCCTCTACTGTTCAAAATCTATTATTACAAAGCAATTATTTTCGCAGCAAGGGCAAGACTTTCCTCATAGAGAACCTCACGACCCCAACGCTGCAACTGCTGACCGAGGAGAGTATCAGCACTTTGGTCAGACAAAGGTGACACCTGATGCACACGATAGTTTTGTGCATTGCCACCCGCTTCCATCCGCATACAACCTGTGGATTCGGAACAGAACACATTACAAGCATCGGTATTTTGATTGGAAGCCGTCAACCGTAATCCGATCAAATCACCAACAACTTCACCCACATCACCGACGGGAATCGCCGCCAGTTCAGCTTTGACCTTGATATCATTCTGACCTTCAAAAATAATATGATCGAGGTTGTAATCACCGCCTTCAACATTGCGCTCAATCGGATTCCATCCTAAACGACTAGCAATCCAGCCTAAAAACATCAGTGCTTGAGTGCTGTTGCCTTTCTCATAGTCAATGGTGATCCCGTCAATTTCCCATACGGCGGCACGGCGATCGGGTTGATCAAAGGCTTGGGCGGTGAGTTCTTGCCAAGGCGCAAGTCGCTGCCAATTCAGATCGGCAATTTGGGTATGCGACTGAATCATGCCTTGAACTTTGAGCAAATCTGCCTCAGACTCAGTAAAAGATGCTGAATCAACGATTAAGCGATCGCTTAAGTTAACCAGCTTCTCAAACATCCGCGTATTTGGTTCGGGGCTATCTTTCCACCATAGAAACACGGGTAATTCGGGGATCAATAATTCAGGGAGAATGCTATGGACACGCTCAAAGGCAATTTTTGCACCAGAGAGAGTGATGTATTCACCACAAACTAACGAACTACGAGTTTTCTGAATGGGACAGTAGGCGGCTACTTGTGCGGATATCCCCTCATCTGCGCCTTTAAGGGTCACGAGATCAATCACTCGACAAGGACTTTGGGAAGCGATCGCATCAACGGAAGCCATACGCGAGGCAACACCGATGGTTTCGGGTTCATAGACCAGTAGGTTAAAAGTGGAAGCTCTCGCTGCCGAGTTTTCACCGTAGGACTGCCAAATTTTGCTTAGCTCAGCTTCAACTTGAGATACCGAGACATCTTTTGGAGCTTGCAAAGATACAACGGAAGTTTGTGTACTCATATATTTCTGAAAACATCACTACTGGATAAGAAGAATTATGAGAAAAAGCACCCTGCGGGTGCTTTTTCTCATCCTATAGTCGTCGCCACTGTCGCCCATCACGTTCGAGCAGTTGTTCGGCTTCAGTTGGTCCCCATGTTCCTGCTTCATATTGAGGAACTACGCTGGGATCATTGGGCAATTCCCAAGCCGCAAGGGCTGGGGTCACTACTTTCCAAGCGGCTTCTACTTCATCACCGCGAGTGAAGAGGGTCTGATCCCCTAACATACAGTCAAGTAATAGGCGATCGTAAGCATCGGAACCTTCGATCCCAAAGGTTTTGCCATAGCCGAAGTCCATTTCTACTGATCGCGATCGCAGGTCAGCACCAGGCATCTTCGCCTCGAATCTGAGCGCGATCCCCTCGTTAGGTTGAATCCGTAAGGTGAGTACGTTCGGTGAAACCTGTTTGGCGGCGGACTGAAATAGTAAATGGGGAACATCACGAAACTGAATCGCAATTTCACTAACTTTTTTAGGCATCCGTTTGGCAGTTCGCAAATAGAAAGGAACCCCTTGCCAGCGCCAGTTATTCACCTCAAACTTCATTGCCACAAAGGTCGGAACAAGAGACGCGGGATTAACATTTGGCTCATCACGATAGCCCTGAACCTGCTTACCCTTCATCCAACCTGCACTGTATTGCGCCCGCACACAGGATTTATCTAGATTGCGGGTATCGGCAAGTTTTGTCGCCTGAATCACCTTGACTTTTTCATTTCGCAATGAGTCAGCATCTAGCGCGTTAGGCGGCTCCATCGCAGTCAAACAAAAAAGTTGCATCAAGTGATTTTGCAACATATCGCGCAGTGCGCCAGAGTTTTCGTAATAACCAGCCCGATCCTCCACGCCCACGGTTTCCGCAACCGTGATCTGGATATGATCGATGAACTGGCGATTCCAAAGCGGCTCAAAAATGGCATTAGCAAACCGCAAAACCAACAGATTTTGAACGGTTTCTTTACCCAAATAATGATCAATGCGATAGATTTGCTTTTCATCGCAAGATTTTTGGACAACCCGATTAAGATCTTGACAAGAGGCAAGATCCCGCCCAAAGGGTTTTTCGATCACCAAGCGGGTTTTATTGGGATCTTTAATCATCCCTGCTTGCCCCAACTTCTCGATCGCATCGGTAAAGTAATTGGGCGAAACCGCTAAATAAAAGACGCGATTACCACGAGTACCCCTTTCTTTGTCCAGTTGACTTAGAAATTCATCGAGTTTCTGATAATCTTCAAGATTGCTCATGTCGAGGGATTGATAGTACAGTCCTTCGGCAAAGTTTTGCCAAATCGGCTCAGCACCAATACCCACAGAAAATTTTTCTACGCCTTCACGCATTTGTTCGCGGAAATAATCGTGGCTCCAAGGTCTTCGAGCCACACCGACGATCGTGAGTTCAGGCGGCAGACGGCGCTGCTGTTTGAGATGATAGATTGCGGGAACCAGCTTTCGGATTGTCAAGTCGCCTGACGCACCAAAGATGACGAGGATCAATGGTTCAGGGGTTCTTTCTTGCTGCAAACCAACCCGTAAGGGATTTTCGAGTATTTGTACCACAGGCTCGGTTGTTGAACGCTAAGTGAACGCTAGTCAATACTTTAAGTATTCATGCAATATCGCATATTTTCCTTGAAGATCAACGCAAAATCGATACAAACTTACTCTGTTTAGGAATGAAAATTAATTAAAACCCCAATTTTTTGGGGCGCGGGAAGCCAGTCCTAAAAAATTGGGCTTTTAATTGCCCATTAAAGTGGCGTTAAAAACTTGATTAGCCGAGAGTTGTAAATCAGAAAAAATTGAGGATATTAGGCGATCATCGGCTTAGTGATTCGATCAATTTTTTTTCCCAGTGTCAAACAATGGGAATTACTGTCCCAATGTACCTGCTCAAAAATTTTGCGTAATATATAAAAACCTCGACCACACTCCAATTCATAACATGGGGTCGGCTCGTCATTTTTACCGCAATCCGAATCTTGCCGACTAATACCTTGATCAGTGATCACCCACCAATACATCTGCGAGACGATCGAAAACTTGATCGTAATCTGCTTGCAAGGATCAAGGCAATTACCATGTTTAACCGCATTAACCAAAGCCTCTTGTAAACCTAGCCTTATTTCTGGATGCCACTCAGCAGGTACTTCGTCTAACAACAAATCCAGCACTGGAGCAAGATAGAGGGTGGAAGTAAAACTGAGATTACTCCACTTGCGTCCCAAGGGACGAACAGGTGTAACAACCACGCCTTTTTAGCTCCTCTGAGTAACGGCAATATGTAACGGCAGCATCCCATGCATTGAATTCATACTCGCAATACACGCAATACAATAGATATACTTACTATTCTAGCGAAAAAACCTGTCTTAAGAAGTATGTCTTTTACGCAACGACAAAACTCTCCCTTCAACCCTGCTGAAAACACCCGCTCCATGGGCAAAGGACTGCGACCAGCAATTTTGTTTTTGTTAGGACTGTTGGTACTGATTGGGATTTTGGGGGGACGACTCTTTTATTTGCAACTGATAGAGGGCGATCGCAATCAACAGCTTGCGGAAAATAATCGAATTCGCCTAATTGCCAAACCACCTGAAAGAGGGCGACTGTTTGACCGCAAAGGTAATATTTTTGCCTCAAGCCGCTTGGCTCATGTGGTTTATCTCTGGCCGATCGCCCAACCCAAAGAAAAATGGGGAGCGATTATTAATCGTTTAGCCGAATTAATGAATGTGTCACCGCAAACAATTACCGACAAGCTAGAACAGGAGGGCTACAACTCCCCCAACCTTGTCCGAGTTTCCACCGCCATTAGTCCAAAACTAGTAACCGTGCTTTCTGAGCATAGCCTCGAACTAACTGGGGTTAAAGTCGAACCCGAAGCCGTGCGCTATTATCCCAACGGAGATGTGGCTGCCCATGTGTTGGGATATGCTGGCGAATTAACTGCGGAAGAATTCCCGAAACTGCGTGAAAAAGGCTATCGACCAGGGGATGTAATTGGTAAAACAGGCGTGGAATATGCTTTTGAAACAATGCTACGCGGTGAATGGGGTGGTCAACAGGTAGAAGTTGATGCTTTTGGTAAAGTATTAAGGATTTTAGGACAGAAACCACCCAAAGCAGGTAATGCTGTCAAGTTAACTGTTGATCTAGACTTACAAAAAGCCGTGGAAAAAATTCTTGGCGAACAGCAAGGTGGGATTGTGGCGATGAATCCTAACAATGGCGAAATATTAGCGATGGTGAGTCATCCCGCCTTTGATCCTAACCTCTTCTCTGGCAAGATTTCTGAGGCAACATGGCAAAGACTACAGGAAAAAGATCATCCTTTTATCAACCGTACTCTTCAGGTATATCCTCCCGCCAGCACCTTCAAAGTCGTGACGATGACCGCAGCCCTAGAAAGCAAAAAATTCTCCACTACCGATATGTTGCCGACTTATCCATATCTTGATGTTGGCGGTTTTCAGTTCTGGGATCACAACAAAGCTGGATTCGGCACAATTGGTTTCAATGAAGCGATGGCTTATAGTAGCAATACTTTTTTCGGTCAAGTGGGAATGCGTGTCGGCGAGAGAAGTATTGCCGATTGGTCACATAAATATGGCTATGGTGAATATTCAGGGATTGAAATTAAGGAGGAGGAAACCAAAGGTACTGTTCCCGATCCTGAATGGAAACAAAAAGTTATTGGCGAACCTTGGTATGTCGGTAACACTTTAAATATGTCGATTGGACAGGGGGATGTGCAAGCTAATCTGGTACAGGTGTCGATGATGACCTCGGCGGTTGCCAATGGTGGATTTAGGATTAAACCGCACTTGTTATTGGAAGATAATGACGCAAAAGACTGGCGAAAGTCTTTAGAGATATCCCCAGTCAATTTAGCGGCTTTACAAAAATCCCTAAAGTCAGTGTTTGAATTTGGCACAGCTTCATCCTTGAGTTCCGCAGACGTAGCAATGGCTGGTAAATCAGGTACAGCGCAAGATCCGCCCCGCCTCAACCATGCTTGGTTCACTGTATATGCCCCCTACGAAAAGCCCGAAATTGTCGTGACCGTCTTTGCCGAGAATGCGGGTGGTGGTGGTGGTAGTGCGATCGCTGCGCCTTTAGCTGTAAAAACCATTGAAGCTTATATGCAAATCAAGAACAAGCCGAATTCTCCAAATAGTCCGCCAGTCCCTGCGGCAATTCAAAACTAATTCCATTCAAGAAATAGGGGTGCGCGG
>JANMFC010000152.1:0-12426 GCA_031377675.1 Pseudanabaena sp. OTE_70b_metabat_355
AAAACACCAACATCTACAAAAAAACCAACCCAACAATTTTTTTTCCATTTTTTCATTATTTATCAAATTTTTTTTTTTGGGGGGGCGCCAAACCCCCCCCACCACAATTTTAGGATTTTATTTTAACCATTCTAAAAGCTCTGGAGAAAGATTGCATCGTTTGCGGGTAGCAACATCGATACAGGTGTGTTTGGTGATGGCTTTAGCGATCGCCTTATCTCCTTCTATAAAAAATAATTGATAATTAATTTGAAACTCGGTAGAACTTAGCAATTCCGTTGTCAGCGCAATCGTAATGCGATCGCCGCAAAACATAGGCTTAAAAAAATCAATACTCGCATGGGTAATCGGCACGGCGATCGTCTCTGCTTTGAAAAAAGATTGCAGATTAAATCCTGATGCAGCCAGTGAAGCTTCGTAAGCCTCATGACAAAACGATAAGCCGTTAGCGAAATAGACTACGCCTGCGGCATCGGTGTCACGGAAATTGATTGTACGCTGGTAAACCAAGGATTTATGCATAAGTCTCATAGATTGCCACTAGATTGCCACTAGGTTGCCACTAGGTTGCCACAAAGGCGCTGCATATTGCTAAAATTGCGATTAATATAGCTGAATGCATCTGCAAAATTGACTTGGCAATCTTAAAATATGGCGATCGCAAATAGACAAAATCGATCTTTCTGGCGCTGGATCATCAACGACACAAGTGTTTTTGTGGTGAAGCGTCTGGGACAGGCGATCGTGGTGGTTTTAGGGGTATCAATATTAAGCTTTTTTGCAATTACGAAATCTCCAGGCAATTGCTTTTCGGAGTTACGCAACAATCCCAGTACGCCTAAAAAGACGATTGAGCGCTTAGAAAAGCAACTGAACTACGACAAGCCCGAAGCAATCCAGTATTTGTTATGGTTACGAAATACTTTAAATGGCGATCTCGGTGTGCGTTGTCAAGGTTTAGCGCCTGTCACGCCTTTGATCGTGGAACGGGCAGGAAATACATTACTGATGTCTCTTGCTTCCTTGGTGACAACATGGCTATTGGCAATTCCTCTCGGCATTTATAGCGCTGTCAAACAAAATACATGGAGCGATCGCCTGATTCAAATAATTAGTTATGGAACGCAGGGATTTCCCAGTTTTGTGCTGGCGATTTTGTTGTTGATGCTTGCTCAAAATACGGGTTGGTTTCCTGTCGGTGGCATGACTAGCATTGATTTTGCCGATCTTTCGCCTTTAGGTAAGTTTTTAGACATTGGGCATCACATGATCTTGCCGACTTTAACTTTGACTTTGGTGAGTTTTGCAGGTTTGCAAAGAATTATGCGCGGCAGTTTGCTCGATGTATTGCGTCAAGACTATATCAAAACCGCCCGTGCTAAAGGGCTGCCCGAAGGTCAGGTAATCTATGTTCATGCCCTTCGCAATGCGATTAATCCGTTAATTACGCTATTGGGTTTTGAGTTTGGGGGATTGCTAGGTGGAGCATTTATTACGGAGTTCTTTTTTAGTTGGCCGGGACTGGGTAAACTACTCTTGGATGCAACTAGAGAGAAAGATACAAATCTGGTGATGGCAGGTTTAATGCTGGGAACTTTGATGCTAGTGGTCGGAAATCTAATCGGTGATTTGCTGCTCAAGGCTGTTGATCCGCGTATTAAGCTTGATGACATGGACTAGTCTGATGCAATTTAGCGGCGATCGCTTCTTTGGTGTTGCCTAGTTGTAAGCCGCCTTCGGTTTGAATTTGCTGACGTAGGTTGGCGAGGTATTTATAGTTCTTGGGTAAGGATTGAGCGAATCTCTTGGATAAACTCGCTGGGTGTTTGAAGTTTTAAGCCGCTTTGCTTGGCTACGTTTGGGGGTAAAGTCTTTGGTATTGAGGCTCAAAAGCCGATCGCTTTCAGCTAATAAGGCGGCGGCTAAAATAGGTGCGTCTTTAGGTTCGATGATCTTTTCCCATTTAACTACATATGCGATCGCGGGATTAGGTAAGATTTCAGGATTAATGACGCTTAGGATTTGTTTGAGGATTGGTAAGGCTTTGGGTAGTTTTTTCGTGATATTGCGATCGCATTCTTCCATGACTTGTTCGGAAATCAGAACTTTAAATAGCCCAATTTCTGCCATGACGATTACGGCATGACTAGCGCCACTACGCGAACCGCAAGCAGCAATGATAACGCTTGAGTCTAAAAATATTCTACGCACTGATTTTTGTTTGTTGTTGCTCTTGCCAAATTGCTTGACGTTCTTCTTGTAGTCCTTCTAGTAGTTCATCAACGGTGACATTACTTGAATTCATTAAGGATACAAAGTTTTCTGTCAGTGTTGTGACTTTGGGGATTCTGGGGACAATTACGGCAAATTCACCGATTTGGAGCAGGGTGAGGGTTTGACCTTCGTGGGTTTGCAGGGTGTTTAGCACATCTTGAGGGATGTTGATTTGTCCTTCTTTTTGTACTTGTAGAGAAAACGTTTTCATGGAAGTATTTGCTGATTCGGTTAAGTTCATCAGTCCTCCTGTTGTATCTTTACAGTATAGTCTTGGATTTCTCCACGCATTAGTTTTTCTTCATAATCTTCTAGATTTTTGAGATAGTCGTGAAGGTCTGCGAATACTTGGCTGGCGGCATAGCCAATTACTTTGCCACTGGTTAGATCGCGATCGCGTGCTTCGGCTTCTTCGAGCCAGTCGTTTGTAATGCGATCGCTCAGATCTTGTTCTACTTCCTGACGCAAGGCGAGATAGTGTTGATAGTCGTTTGCCCATTCGATAAATTCAATTTCATCTGATGTTTTTCCTTGGCAATATTGATGGAAAAATTCTTCAGAATCGAGTTTGTGTTGATTTTCGTAGAGGCTAAGTCTTTTGGCTACGGCGATGAGGACATCGAGTGGGGATTGATAGGTAATGGTTTGGGGTAGACGTGTCATCGTTT
The DNA here is from genome assembly GCA_031377675.1 of Pseudanabaena sp. OTE_70b_metabat_355. Taxonomy (GTDB): domain Bacteria; phylum Cyanobacteriota; class Cyanobacteriia; order Pseudanabaenales; family Pseudanabaenaceae; genus Pseudanabaena. The sequence continues at coordinate 2,943 of JANMFC010000152.1, forward strand.
ATGTCCAAAATCGTTGAATTGGATAGGCATCAAAGGCGACATCTCGACTAATCACATATTGGCTCATTCCATATATTCCTTAAAGTCTTCTAGTGGCTCGTCAAAGTCATCGGGCAAAGGTAATACAAATGTACCTTTTAAAATTCCAACGCAACGTTTTCTGGCTGGTGGTGCATTTTGGGTAATTTCTTGCGCGTGATTAACGATGAGATATTTGGCATAGTGCAGAATTTCTCGTTTGAGTGATTCTGGCATCTGGGCTATGGTTTGCAAGATTTCTGTATCTAGGGGTTGTGTAGTAGTTATCATTGTCTAAGCTCCTGCATATAGCTATATTTCACTTTTTAGGTTTGGCTTCAAGTCCTGCTTTGAAGGCGGCAAGGAAGACTTCAACAAAATCATTTTTGGCGATTTTTTGATCGCTTTAAATGCACTTGTTGCCTAAGCAACTCCATAGCCTGTATAGGGTCTTTTGTAGGGAGGGTGTAAACCAAGCACGATGTCTTCTTTGGGAATACCGAACTCTAGTAACTCTTGTCCTACGTCAATATCGGTTGTATTTTGCTGTAGCCAGATTTTTCCGTCTTTGATGTCGAAATGCAGAACAGTATGATAGACACGCTTCAAGCCTTTCCAGCCAATACGCATCAATCGCGCACGGTGTCAAAAATCAACTCACTCTGTACATCGTCTTGAGCTTTAAAATGACTATGCCTTTCTAGAAGATTTTGAATGTATAGACGGTAATTTTCTAGTTTATCCATTTGACTATCTCCTCAGCGATGGGTTCATAAACAATCAGCTTTAATTGATAGCGATCGATTGCTACTTGGGCAAAGCGGCTTTGAAAGAATGTTTCATAGGCATCTAGGGGAATTGCTAAATAAAGTTGGCGATTTTTACTCCTCATCGGCGCTAAATCCATCAAGAAAGGCGACTCCAGCTTTGAGAAATACGCTGTTTTCGGCGTAATGTTTGGCAATTTCGCTAATTGTGGCTTTACCGCCATTTAGCCAGCGTTCAGGGTTAAGGAGTTGCTGACGGAAGGTTGTCCATCTATTAGGTTGGTTGTTTTGAATTTCTTTAAATTCTGCTTCGATAATGTCTTTGGCTTCGGCTTCGGTTGCGGTGGGATGAGTTTTTTGCAAGTTGGCGAGGACTTGGGTGATTTCGTTTATTGTCTGTAGCAATACTGGATCGTTGGCATAGTTTTTGCCAATGGCTTGACCAGAATTTTTGCCAATGACTTGACCATAGTTGTTTTCAACTATTTGGAAAACTTCTGCTTTGACGTTGTATTTTCCAGTTTCTGACATGGTTTTAAGTGTTTGATGGATTTCTTGTAATATCTTCTCTACAGGATTAGCATAGTTTTCTGTTTCCTGCAAAGCTGTATTGTAGATCGCGTAGTTGTAGTATTTGCATCGGGCTTGGATGGCGGTGATTACAAAAGGGATTTCATGAAGACCGTATGTAGTGGGAATAAGTTTATAAAGATAATCAATTAGGATAGGGTACGCAATTTCTCCCAAAGCTTTAGCAGCAGATTGACGCACTAGAAAATCATTATCTTGAAGCAATGGAATTAAACCACGAACAGCCATTTTTCCACCAATTTTACCCAAAATTTCAACAGCTTTTTGGCATTGATAAAAGTCATCAGTTTCTAATACTTCTAGTAATGCAAAAGTTACTATATTAACTTTGTTAGTAATGTTAACCCTACCTAATGCCACTGCTGCTATCCAACGCACATCATGATTTGAATCTTTGAGAGCAAGAATGAGAGATTCAACAGCTTTGTCACTGCCAATCTTGCCTAATACTTTTGCTGCTGTCTCACGCACATCATGATTTGAATCTTTGAGAGCAAGAATAAGAGGTTCAACGGCTTTGTCACTGCCAATCTTGCCTAATGCCACTGCTGCTATCCAACGCACATCATGATTTGAATCTTTGAGAGCAAGAATGAGAGATTCAACAGCTTTGTCACTACCAATCTTGCCTAATGCCACTGCTGCTGTCTCACGCACATCATGATTTGAATCTTTGAGAGCAAGAATAAGAGGTTCAACGACTTTGTCACTGCCAATCTTGCCTAATGCATCTGCTGCTGTCTTACGCTCATAACTACTAGTTGAATCTTTGAGAGCAAGAATGAGAGGCTTTACTACTGTATCAATGCCAATAATGCTTAATAGCTCCGCTGCTGTCTTACGCACATATTTATCAGAGTCTTTGAGAGCAAAAATGAGAGATTTAACAGCTTGGGCATTGCCTAATGCATCTGCTGCTTCCCGACGCTCATCATCATTTGAATCTTTGAGAGCAAGAATGAGATACTTTACTATTTTATCACTGCCAATATAGCCTAATGCCTCTGCTGCTTTCCTACGAACAAGATCATTTGAATCTTTGAGAGCAAGAATGAGAGGTTCAACGGCTTTGTCACTGTCAATATAGCCTAATACATCTGCTGCTGTCTGACGCACATCATCATTTGAATCTTTGAGAGCAAGAATGAAAGTCTCAACGTCTTTGCCACTGCCTAATGCCTCTGCTGCTTTCCAACGCACACGATCATTTGAATCTTTGAGAGCAAGAATGAGAGGCTCAACGGCTTTGTCACTGCCAATATTGCCTAATACCTCTGCTGCTATCCTACGCACAACATGGTCAGAATCTTTGAGAGCAAGAATGAGAAGCTTAACAGCTTTGTCACTGCCAATCTTGCCTAATGCCGCTTTTGCTTCCCGAGACACATCATAATAGCTATTGTATTCGGAATACTTGAAAGCGAGAATGAGCGGTTCAACAGCTTTGTCACTGCCAATCTTGCCTAATGCCTCTGCTGCTATCCTACGCACAACATGATCAGAATCTTTGAGAGCAATAATGAGAGGTTCAACGGCTTTGCCACTGCCAATCTTGCCTAATACCTCTGCTGCTTTCTTACGAACACGATCATTTGAATCTTTGAGAGCAATAATGAGAGGCTCAACGGCTTTGTCACTGCCAATCTTGCCTAATACCTCTGCTGCTATCTTACGCACATCATCATTTGAATCTTTGAGAGCAATAATGAGAGGTTCAACGGCTTTGCCACTGCCAATCTTGCCTAATGCATCTGCTGCTATCTTACGCACATCATCATTTGAATCTTTGAGAGCAATAATGAGAGGTTCAACGGCTTTGTCACTGCCAATCTTGCCTAATACCTCTGCTGCTGTCTTACGCACAAAATAATTAGAATCCTTGAGAGCGATAATGAGAGGTTCAACGGCTTTGTCACTGTCAATATTGCCTAATACCTCTTCTGCTGTCTTACGCACATCATCATTTGAATCTTTGAGAGCAATAATGAGAGGTTCAACGGCTCTGTCACTGCCAATATTGCCTAATACCTCTGCTGCTGTCTTACGCACAAAATAATTAGAATCCTTGAAAGCAATAATGAGAGGTTCAACGGCTTTGTCACTGCCAATCTTACCTAATACCTCTGCTGCTGTCTTACGCACAAAATAATCAGAATCCTTGAGAGCTTGACTCAGATGGTGAATTGCATAATCAGACCTCGTTCCCCCTAAAAGCTCGATCGCATACAACTTAGGAATTTTCCGCTCATCTATTTCTTGAATCAACAACCCAACAGTCTTCTCCTGAAACCCATACGTCACCGCCCCAGCCAACCTCGCCCCCAACCGCAAATCCACCTCCAGCGCCAGCCTCACCACCCGCACCGCCTGCTCCTCACCCTCCACCAACGCCAACATCAACGCCAAAGATTCCGTCCATTTCAAATAATTGAGATAGCCCTGCTGTAACCGCGCATCACTCAAACTCGGCAACAGCCCCAACAACCACTCCGCCGCATAATATTCCTGAATCAACTGATGCCGAAACTCAATGCGGTCATTGCTAATCTGAATCAAATGATGCTTCAGCAAATCCTCCAACCACCGCACCGCACAATCATCCGCAAACTCCACCTTCCCCCGCAAAAACTCCACCAAAAACTGCTCCGCCTCCCGCCGCGAAATCGCCACCTGTAATTCCGTCAGACTTTCGCCACAGGTCATCTTAAACGCTAGATACTGCAACAACCGCCCCCACCATGCCCGCGAATCCTTCGATAGCGTCACATCCTGCTTAATCCTGTCCCCATAGCCCACCGTAAACGCCCGAAACACCATACCCAAATTCGGTGGAATCTGCTCCGACTGCTGAAACAACGAACAAAGCATCCATAACAACAAAGGCGTTTGCCCAAACTCCCGCAACCGACCCGACAACTGCCGCAACAACCTCTCCCCCTGCGTCGGCAAATACGCCATCACAAACTGCTGCATCTGCGGCTCCGTCAAAGGCTGCATCTCTAACCGCTTCGCAATCCCCAAATCCCCACCCGCACTCAACTCCCGCGTCGTAAAGATCATCGGGCAAGTTTTTTGATAAAGCTCCCGAAATTGATTTACCATGACGCGACCGCGATCCGAAGGCAACTCATTCACCCCATCCACCAACAGCAACAACCGCCCCTGACGCAATAGCTGCTTAATCCCCGCCTCATCAATATCCAACGCAGGATCGTGTTTGTGCATAAAAGCAACAATGTGATCGCATACAGACGACTCATTCGCCTCCGAGGGCAAATACCGCAACTCCACCAACACAGGGATTTTCGCGTTGCGATCGCTTAACGCAATTTCCGCCTCCTGCAACAACAACCGCGCCAAAGCCGTAGACTTCCCCGATCCTGGTCTACCCACCAGCAACACATGCTCCGTCGCATACTTACAGATTCCCTCCAGCACAGGCAACCGCTCGATTTTTTCCTTTTTTTCCTCTTCCCCTTTTTCCTTTTGACTTTCTACTTTTTCCTTGTCCACCGTCTGCACCATCAAGCCGAAATCAAAAAAAGCAGGGCGATCGCGTTCTACCCGTTGCGATTCCCGTCCCGTCGCATCCGTCAGCGTATACAAGCGCCACCATTGCTGATAAGCGCTTACCACTGACCTTAAATAACCATCAAAACAAATCTCTACACTCATTGAGAAATTCAGCTTTTTCAAATATTTTACTTCATGCAACACTCAAAACATTGATTTGATTAAACAAATCCAAGATCACCTCTCTAACTACAGATACTGACACGGAATTACCTAACTGTCGATATGCATAGGTATCTTTAGGATGCAGGATAAACGAATCTGGGAATCCTTGCAATCTCGCACATTCTCTTGGTGTAATTCTCCGTATCCTGCCATTATGAACTACGCCTAACTTATGAGCATCACTAGACACAAGCGTAATCGATATACTTTGAGGATCTAAAAACTTGAATACTTCAAAAGACATATTGCCAGCTACAGGATTATATCTACCTTCTGTCTCTTTGAGATAACCTTTGCAAATCAAACCATTCATAATCTCTGCAAGATTTTCACGGTCAAAAAAAGTTTTAATTTCATCAATATTCAGCTTTTTTCCATCTTGGTGCGTACCAAATTTTTTCTTGCGTCTATTAGCAATTAACTCATTCATAAACTCAATTTCTAAATCATTACATTCCCCTTTAATTCCCAATTCCCATGAATGAATTGAATTACCATTACGATGATCAATTAATCTATATCCATGTAGTTTGTCTGCATTATTTCCTGTGAATTTTAATAATCTACCTGTAAAATCTTGAGAACAATCATACTTAGTACTTGGATTTGCTTCTAAAATATCAGCAACAACTTTAGTACTATTAGCATTAGCAAACGAATCAAATAAAGTAAGCTGACTAAGTGATCGCTTAAATTCATGGGAATCAGTCGCACCCAAGTCAGATTTCAGAGATAAAATTGGCTGTTGATTGTATAGCCCTAAAATATATACTCGGACACGATTTTGAGGGATACCAAAGTTTGAACTATTTAAAATTAGATAAGATACCCCATAATTTAAATTTTGTAATCGCTCAATAATTGTTTTAAAAGTACGTCCTTGATCGTGACTAGTTAATCCCCGCACATTTTCCAGTAAAAATGCTTTTGGTTGATATTCACCTAAAAGTTTTTCAATCTCAAAAAACAAGGTTCCTCTAGTATCCACAAAGCCTTTTTGTTTGCCAGCGTATGAAAATGGCTGACAAGGAAACCCCGCAAGTAAAAAATCAAATTTCGGAAATTCTTTAATATTGTGAATGTCACCCTCTGACTTCTCTTTATAATTAAGTTCATACGTCTCATGAGCATATTTGTCTATTTCTGAAGACAATACACATTTAGTTTGGATGCCAATCTCCTGCATCGCTTGCTCAAAGCCCAAACGCATTCCACCAATACCCGCAAATAAATCAATAAAATTAATCATTTAACTTTTCTTGAATAAAGTTTGCTAAAACTGCGATTTCTTCTTTCGAGTAGGCAACTGTACAGTTGCTGAAATTGCAGATAGTGCCGATAGCTGACAATCGCTGGAAGTTACCAGCACCATCAATCACATAGGCAATCCAAAACCCATTTTCATTCATCAATCTAAAGCGATTTTCTGCTTGTCCAGATTTACGCTCAATCACGCTATTGGTCGTCACTTGAAAACTAACTTCGATACCAATTTTTTTGCCATTCCTTTGGACGACTACATCAAATGGCATTCCATCACTCTTGTCATAGCCATTGAGAATAATGGAACCATTTCGGGTTAATTGATAATCTTGTGACAGAAATTCTCGTAAAGTATCTAATACATAAGTTTGAGCAATTTGTCCAAGACTATTTGTATTTGCCCCTGTCGTAATTCTGCTGACATACAAGTATTTTTCACGAACATACTTATCGATCGCTATCTCATCACCAAGTAAAACACCGATTTCACATTTCTCTAAGGCAGCTAGATGAGCGACATCCGAAGTTGCGCCATGCAAAAGAATCATAATTATGTCTTTATACAATGGCGATAATGGAACTACTTTAGTGATTGAAACACCGTCAATATCTAGCTTTGTATTTCCTAAACCACTGATAGGCAACACTTGAAATTCATGTACTTCAGTCTTTTCTCGAAAAATATATCTCATTACTCGCCGATTTGTAACTGGATCGACTGCAAAGATCTCTGTGAACTCTCGCCCCAATCGCTTAATTAATTCGCCTCCATAATCAGCGAGAATAACCAGATGTTTGAGAAATAGATTTGGCGACATTCCCGATGCTTGCAAAACATCAAAGACTTGATCGGGATTATCGCCCGACAGTTTCAGAATACTGATAAACCGATCCTGCGTTGCAATTAACTTGGGAATAACACTTTCTGCGGCAACCGTTGCCTCTAATTCCTTCGGCCACCACTTGACAGCTTTTTTCTCCAGTTCTGCAAATGTACGCTTGTAGTTCAACTTTGCTTTTCCTGACTTACCATTGGTTACAGCTTACCAAAAACTTAACCAATCTCAGCGCCCATGCTGTAAATCAACCCCGTAAAACATAGCAACCCTTGCCACCGTAACGATCAGAGCCTTAACAGTCGATGCCTTTATGCTAACCGATGGCAGTTATCGGATGTCTCAAACTCAAGCGGCTGAATGTATTGATGACGATCCTGTTTACGCCCGAAACTTTTTAATCGCTAAGCCATTCAAAAGCTTACGGGGTTGAGGTTATACGCCCGACAGTATTGAGATCAAAACTCTCGAAACAGCCCTTGCTAATCTGGGTGAAGGCTTTGCGATCGATGACGAGATCCGCCGTGAGCGCGATTACTATGAATCTTTGCTCAAACAAAACGGCATTGAGGCTTATGACGACGGGACGGCTCAAGCTAGAATCATTTATAGCGGTTGAGGTGCGAGAGTTAGAGCAATTATTGGAGTGTTAAATCTATGCAAGTAATTGAAAAGCCCGTTAGTACTGAACAAACTGAACAAGTTGATGCTCTTGTGATTGAGCAAGTGATTGAGCAAATGATTGAGCAAGTGTCTGAACCGTCGCATGAGTCGGCTTTGTTGTCTATTAACGCCCAAGTGTCGTTTGCGAGTTTGCTGGCTCTGATTCAATCTTTGCCCAAGGAACAAAAATGGCAGGTTTATCAAGCGTTGGGTGCGGAGCTTGCGCCCCAGTCAGCAGAGGCAAAGGCGATCGCCCGTTTAGCGGATGAGGATGACGAGTCTATGTGGATCACGGTTGTCCATGAAGATGATGAGATCGATGAAGAGGCTTTAAATGAATGGTTGGTGAAGCGTGGTTACAAAAAAGCCGAAGTATAGGGTTACGTTGCATCCGCTAGTGGGTGTTGAAGATTTACCTCTGTTGCCTGAGTTTCTACAGAATGATCTTGCTAAATATCAGTTTGTTTTGGCGATCGATCCCGTGCAAACGCAGGGAGTGCCTAGCCATGATTTGCGGGGCGATTTAAAGCATTATCGTGCCTTGGAGATTGACTATAACGGTGTTTGCTTTCGTTTGGTTTATCGAGTGTATGAGTCACCTACGCCGAAACGGGTGCAGGTGCTTAGCTTTGCGGAGCATGATTTAGCTTATGAAAGAGCAAAAGAGAGATGCTAAGTGCAAAGTTGTTCAACAAAAATGTGGCTCTTCTGGGTTTAAGGGGATAAGCAAAACTAATGATAATCGAAAGCCTATATGGACAATGGTTACAGCCTAGCAACGTCCGCAAATACTGTATCAGTTTTATACAATTTACCCCTCAAACCCAGAAGAGCCAAAAATGTTATCGGATCTCTCAATCAAGAGATGCATTAGCGATCGATGGAGAAGAGGCTAAGCTAATGGCGTACTGGCGGATATAGTCAATATCACTAGACAGCCAAGGTCTTACAGCTTGACAATGATGAGCAACTAACAATCCCCACAAATTACCTTTACTTAAAACTGGTGCGACCAGATTAGATTGCACTTGTAAGCCCCTTAAAAAATCTCGATGACAATCGCTTATTGCAGCAGTTTCAATATTATTTACCGCTTTAATGCGTCCAGCTAAGTAAAGCTCGGCATATTCGAGATTAAAACATTCATCAGCTCCTGTTGAACATATTATGGAATATTTCTCGTCAGTAACCGATTCAAAGGTGACTTGCCCTTTCCATTGAGTGTAAAAATAATATAAAGCAACGCGATCCACATTCAGGCGATCTCTGAGATCATGGAGTGTGTCGCTAACTACTGAGTCTTGTTGTAATTTATTGGTAATGCGATTTAAAACATCGCTCAAGTCGCGTTTGTGAAGATTCATCATTTCTATAGATTAGACACTAAATCTGGAAAATGGTAGAAAAATATGCATTACATCTGTAACTCTTCCTTGATTTTAAACTTGAGTGTGATAACTTGCCTAAAGAATATCGAGCCACAGGAATTAATCTTAAGGGAATGCCCTTGGGTGAAAACGATCGCCTCTTGACAATCCTCACCAAAGAGCATGGCTTGATTCGGGCTGTGGCGGCAGGAGCGAGAAAGCATCGTTCGGCAATGGCAGG
>JANMFC010000170.1:0-4235 GCA_031377675.1 Pseudanabaena sp. OTE_70b_metabat_355
TAAAACCCAAATATGTTGGGGCGAGCTTCGCCCGCCCCAACATATTTGGGTTTTATTCCCATTCACGCTTTTCGAGTTCTTGTTGTGGTAGTAATAGGGTTGTTTCTATTTGTTCGCGAATACTGGTTGTAACTTCGCAGTTGCTGTTGAGACAATCGAGCAGAAGTTGATTAGCAGCGTAATAATGTTGCAAAGCTTGTTCTTGAGGAATAGTAAATTCCCATTTGTTGCCGATGCTGCGATGGGTGGAGATTGCCTCTTGTAGCTTTGATACCCAAGTTGCATAATTTTTGTCACACCAGTTTTCAAAGCTTGCCTTAGTATGATTGCTATTGGGGAGTTGATCGCTGAGCTGCTGTAATGATTTATGAAATCCAATATCAACAACAATACCTAAAATATTGCTCAGAGCTTCACCACAGGCGCGGACATAGGCAAAGTCTTTACTCTCATTGAAGACAGATTCGCGGAGTAGGTCATCAAGAGCGGCATCTAAAAATTCACCCTGATTTAAGGTGCAAGCTAGAGCAAAGTCAGGGGCAAATTGGGGCGCACGGGCTAGCGCCAGATAAAAGGCTCGGCTTGTAGCAGATTTTGTTTCTGATGGATTAGATTTTGTTTTTTTGTTGGCCCAAGCTAAAAAATCTTGCAGATATGGGTCTTTAGAAACAAGGGAATCAATTTCTAGCTTCATTAACTCCACCAAGCCATCAGCACTGCGGAGCATACTCGCTGTTAGCAAAAAGATCTCGCGCCAGTGGGGATCGGTAATGTGGTCTACCAGTCCCTGTAGAGACTGTCCTAAAGATTGGAGATTGTGATTGGCGACGATCTTACGGGCCGTGAAGTATTCTTGTAATGCTAAATAAGAGAAGGAGAAGACCCCTCGCGCCCTTTCGGCTAGCAGCCCATGTTGAGACTCGATCGCTCTCAAGACATCTTCACTTGCCTGTTGGATTTCCTCAGGATCGGTGCTTGCATCGGGAAGACTTTCGAGATAGTCCCCGATATATTGCTGAATCACGTCTTGTTCAAAGAAGTACTGACCATGTTCAAAGGTCGCGGCGGCAATTTGGCTTAATAACTTCAGTTTTTGCGGCAACAAAAATCCACGATAAACTTGATCACGTTCAATTCCTTCTGCTTCATCCCATTTACCGAGAAGTAAATCCATACCTTGTTTATAAAACTCGGCTTGCTTAATAGGAAATTTGCCTTGACGGTGATAAACAGAACAGGCAAGATGCAGAAATAAGGGTGTCGTAATCATGCGTCGAAATCGCCAATTTTCTGGCAGTTTCAACTTTTCCATAAACTTTAGTGCAGTAGAAATCCCATCATTAACATCTGTGGTAAGGGTCACAAACCACTTTTGCGAAAAATCAGTAATTTGCTTTTGGGTAAATGGGGCAATTTCCACATCTGTAAAACCTTGCAGAGATAGCTTTTGGGATGCAGTACGGCAGGTTGCGACAATCTGATTTTTGTGGTATTTCTCAGAAAATCGCCGAATTTCATTGAGGATAGCACTTTCGTCTTCCTGATATACTTCGTCCATTCCGTCGATCAAAAGTAGAACTCTCCCTGCTTGTAGTAACTTCTTGATCACGGATATTTGCGAGATATCTGAAATTAGAAATTCCTGATGAATAAATTCCAAGAAATCAATTTGACGTTTTTCTCTATAGCTTTCAGCAAAATCTCGAAGTTTAATAAAGATGGGAACTTGACTTTCACGAAACTGCTCGCGATTGCATTCAATGGCAAGATGTTTGAGAAATGTCGATTTACCAGAACCAGGTTTTCCTAATACTCTGAGCTTGTTATACTTTTCGAGCGCCTGCATCCCTGGGATTTGACTTGCGATGATTCTTCCCATGCCATAGCGATCTATATCTTCGGGGGTGAGACTGTTGATTGCCGAGATTTCTAGCCATTGTTGACTGGCAATCTGTTCTAGGATGTTGACATCAATGTAAATCTGTTCAATTTTAATGGGGCGATTAACATCCAATAACTGCAAGATGCCACATTGGTGATTGATTTTCTCGCGCCGCCGCGATCGCACGATTTGGACAAGAGCATCTATCCCTAGATCATCGAAATCACTAGTTCCATCAACATTGAAAGCAATGTAGTCGAGTGGAGGATCAAGGGCAACCTCTCTCCAATCTAAATCTAATCTCGTACAAAGCTCAAAAAATGTGTATCGTTCGATCGCCTGTCCAGCAAAAAACCGCCAGATTGGTTGTCTAGTCTTAATGTTGACTTCATTGGCTAGATATTCTTGTGTCCAACCTTTCAGAGCAAATTGCTGCTTAGCCTTTCTTACCCCTGCTGGTGAGGCTTTCAATGATCGCTTTGCCATAGGATATATAACTGATAGTATCTACAAATGTTTTGGTTAAATAGGTTAAAAGACTCTGTGAGCTTTGTGTTATATCTTTGTGAATGGAATAGTTTAAACCCTACAATCAAATTCTTAGTAAGCTTTGAAATCATACTATTTTATTTATTTTTCACTCTAAAAATGATAAAATAGCAACAAAATAGTAGCAAAAAACTGATTTATTCTATCCAGCATCTTTATTACAGAAAATCCAATCTAATCACTAATAATTTAAGATTTCCAACTTCTGCTACAGCTTCGCATGGAAATTTATAGCAATGCAAGTCTAAATTATTACTGATGTTACGTGGAACCCTCACCCCCCAGCCCCCTCTCCCATCAAGGGAGAGGGGGAGTAAGACTAATTTCTTGTTCCCCTCTCCCTTTTTGGGAGAGGGGCTAGGGGTGAGGGTCTTGGAAACTTCTACGTAACATCAGTTATTACAAGCTAAAATCGCTCAACCTGTAGAACAGCAGTCAAGAAATCGCTGAGTGAGCGCACTCATCAATGCAGTTATTGCGGTACGATCTTAGACCATGACCACAATATGGTCTATCTGGTAAGTTGTCTCGCTTAATCAGGAATCTCAGTCGCGTTACTCGCTGAGAATGTCAATTATTAACATTAGATTTACCCTGTAAATGCCTACTTTATATATTGCAATTACCAATCATGGTTTTGGTCATGCCACCCGTACTGCTGCGGTATTAGCGGAACTGCAACAGCGATCGCCTGATATCAAACTAATCATTGCCACCAAGGCTCCGCGCTGGTTATTGGAAGAGTACATCGAAGGTGAATTTGTTTATCATCCGCGAGTATTTGATGTCGGCGTGATTCAGGTCGATAGTTTGCAGGTCGATCGCGAAGCAACATTTGAGACATGGCAACAGATATTTGCAACCCAAGCAGATGTGATTGCATCGGAAGTCAAATTTCTGCATGACAATCAAGTTGATTTAATTTTTGGTGATATTCCCCCAATGGTCGCCCTGATTGCCAAGGCGGCGCAAATTCCCTGTTGGATGGCGAGTAATTTTGGTTGGGATTTTATTTATCGTGATTGGGGTGGGAAGTATATCGAGTTAGCTGATCGCATCTCTGCGGCTTATAACCATTGCGATCGCCTATTTCGTTTACCCTTTGCCGAAGCAATGACCGCCTTCCCAAATATCGAAGATGTGGGACTCACGGGTGCAAAGCCTAAATATTCTCCCGAATATATTCGTCAAAAATTTAATTTAGACAGTGATCGCCCTACGGCAATGCTCACCTTTGGCGGTTTGAGTTTAGAATCCATTCCCTATCACAATCTCGCCAAGTTCCCTGACTGGCAATTTGTCACCTTTGATCGGGATGCGCCTGATTTACCAAATTTAACGAGAGCGAATACTAATCGCCTCCGTCCTGTGGATTTGATGGTGGTATGCGATCGCTTAATCACTAAGCCTGGTTATGGAACCTTAGTCGAAGCCTTGCGCGTGGGCATTCCCGTAGTTTGTCTCACCCGTGAAGGTTTTCTAGAAGCAGAAACTTTGATTGGTGGGGTAAAAAATTACGCCGAACATCTGATTATTTCTCCGCAAGAATTTTATGAGGGAGACTGGTCGTTTTTGGATACACCATTGCGATCGCCAGATTTAGCCGATGCCAAACTTTTAGATATGCATGGCGAAGAAACCATCAACCAAGCTATCGTAGATTACCTATAGAACCCATTTGGTATCTTATAATAAAAGAAAAGAGGGTTGAGACATGGGATACACAAGCGATTTAAGTGATAAAGAATGGGAGATCATTGAACCTCTATTGCCCAAAAGGAAGAAGACAAAACCGCCAAAGTGG